>CANQXL010000008.1 GCA_947627705.1 uncultured Clostridia bacterium | reverse complement strand
TTTGCTTCTTCTTTTGTTCTAACTATTATTATACTATCATCTAGATAACGAAAATAATATTTTATTTTTAATTTATGTTTTATATATTGGTCTACTTCGTTTAAATAAACATTTGCAAATAGCTGTGATGTATAATTTCCTATTGGTAATCCTTTATGCTCAATTAATTTATTTTCTTTTTCTTCATTACTACAATTTGAATATATTATTTCTTTTAGAAGCCATAATAGCTTTTTATCTGATATTTTTCTTTTTAATATATTAAATAATATATCTTTATCAATGCTATTAAAGTATTTCTTGACATCCATTTTTAAAACATAATATTCTCCCCATATGTTTTTACAATGCTTCATTGCTTTTTGCACATCCAAACACGCTTTGTGCATTCCCCTATTTTTTATGCACGCATATGTGTTATATATTAAACTTTTTTCAAAATATTCTTTTAGAAAATTATCTACCACAAATCTATGTACTATTCTGTCTATGTATTTACTTTTTTCTATTCTTCTTAGTTTAGGTTCTGTTACGTAAAACTCCCTATATCCACCATGTTTGTACGTTCCATCTTTTAATTTTTCATATAACCACATTATATATTCTTCTTGCTTTAAATTAAATAGTATTACTTCTTTTCTATATCCTTTTCCCTTTTTGCTTAATATATGTGCTTTCATAAGATTTTCGTATGTTAGCTTTTTTTCAAATTCGTTTCGTACTGTCTTTGGCATAATATTTTACTAATCCCCCTATAATTCTTCCCATTTCTCCTATTTTACTAATTGCAACTTTAAACTTTTTTTCGTCTATCCATTTATTTTTATACATTATTCTTAAATATATTCTTTGACAATCTAATAAAGCATCTATTTTATTAAGATAATATAATCTTTTATTTTCTTCTATTTTTGTTATATACAATGTGTTTTCTAACATCTGATACATACTACATTTATACTCGTTCCCCATATTAAATTTTTCTGTTCTTGGAAATTTTAATATCACTTGTAACATATATTCTATATATTCTTGTATCCTTGGAATTAATTTTAGTTGTTCTTCTTTTGTATTTTTATCTATTTTCATTTTTTTGCTTTTCCTTTTCTAAGAATTTTTTTAATGCTTTCATATATTGGTCTTTTTCATTATATTTTTTATTTTGCATACATAATATACAATTTATATTTTTACTACATTTAATATAATAATTGCCATCTCCCTTATATTTTTCTATTAGCTCTCCTTGACTTCCTGAAAAAGCATATACAGCATACCCTATGTTTTTTTCTCTTAACTTTCCTAAATACTTTTCTACTGCACATACAGGAAAACCAACTTTGCAAATTTTCTTTTTAAAGCAAGTACATTTTAGTCCCAATGTTTCATTTAAAAATACTGCATCACTCCCTGTTGCAACATAAAATGTGCCTATTTTTACAAATACAACTCTTTCTTGATTATTTTCTTGCAAAATTTCTATCATATCACCAAAACTCATTTTACCACCCTTTCTGCGCTTTTTCTGTTTTTTTGGGCTGAAAGCCCGAAAACGCAGAAAAAGCGCCACGCAAGTGGCGCCACGCAAGTGGAAAATTCACCTTGTCATTGCAAGCATATTGCTTGCAGACAAGTTAAATTTTCCACATACTTTGCGTATCTCATTTCATTCGATTCGTAAGTAACATCTTGTTCGGATTTTACCTAGCTTCTTTTGTTCTCATTCTTTATGTTTACTTAACCAGCGTCCAGTACTACTGGGTTACATAAAGCAGTGGGCGAAAGGAAGTGAGCCTGCCAGCACCGGTCGAACCGTAGTGGTTGCGATAGCCTGTGCAATCGTAACTGTAGCCGTAACCACCACCTCTAACGACACACGGATCGCTGTCGTAGGTAGAGGTCTCTGTTGTCCATTCCCAACAATTACTTGCCATATCATAGATATTACATACTTTATCAGTTGTATCTGTCTCAGTCCTTTCTCCTGTATCATCTGGTGCTTCTTCATAAGACTTTGGATTTAATGCATTTTGCTGTGAATAATTTGTTTTCCCTGAATATGCCTGTATAAACACTATCGCTGTATCCCATGCATAACTATTTACTAAATCACTTTCATAATCATTTTCTTCATACATTGCTTTACATTTATCTGATGCATCCTTCTGTGTTATATTATTCCACAAATAACCTTTTTGGTTACTTCCAGATGGTGCATAATTTGTTCCATCATATGCTCCTGTATTTCCTTTTGATGGCTGACTTAATGGTTTTGTTCCAACACCATCATAACTTGCTTCATATCTTGCTATATAATATCCACCTTTTCCTGTTGCACTTGTTAAAAATGCTGTTAGATTTTTTGCTTTTGCATTTCCATATGAAATTCCTGCATCATCATCTGCTCCATACTCATGAAAATGACTACCTATAACTGAACTACTATTTGTATTCGTATTTGCGTTTCCTTCTTCTACTGGAATTGGCATTGTTCCATCTGTCATTGTAAAATTTTCATATCTTCCTAATTTTATCTCTGTTGTTGATCCTTTAGAATCTCCTTCTTTATTATTTATCACTCCCGTTGGTATCCACACAAACTGATTACCTTTTCCATCTCTTTCTTCTACATCTTCTATTACTATTCCATCTTGCACTGATGGTATATTGTCTTCTGTTTTTGTATAATTATATACTACATTTTTTCCGTCATGTTCTACTATTTTAAATCCAGCTGGTACTACAATTTGATTATTATATTCGTCATACATTATTGTATTTTCTTCAACTTTTACTCCTACTTTATCTTTTATTTGTGGTGTCTTTGGTTGTTCTGGTTCTTCGTCGTCACTACTGCTACTTCCACCTGCTCCTGTTCCACCATTTTCTATATTACTTATTGCTCCTAACACTAAATCTGTTATTCCATTTACTAGGTTTGCTTCATTCTCTTGTGCAATAGCATAATTTTGTGTTCCATTTACTGCTAGTGGTACTAGTCCCATATTGTTTACTGATATTATTGTTACTGCAGCAAGTATGATTAACACAATGATTGTAATAATTAATGCAACTAAGGTTATACCTTGTTGACTTTTTATTCTATTCATTTTAACTCTCAACTCCTTCTTTCGTTTTCTTTCTTTTTTCTTTTTCTTCTTGTTTTATATTCTCCTTATTCTCTGTTTTTTATTCTTCCATAGCTTACTTTTTTGCACATCTTAACTGAAACTTATTTCCTTAGTTACATCGTCTTTATTCAATTTTCAATGTGCTACTTTTAGTTAAGCTATTTCCTTCTACATTATAACTTAATTTAAGTTAATCGTCAATACAATTTTTATCTTTTTATTACTTTTTCATAATAAATAGATGCCTTGTAAATAAACACTACTATCTGAATGTTCATTTATAAGGCATCTATCCCCCCTATATTCAATTAGAAATAAAGATTTTTGATATAAAATAAATTAGATTTCTTCAACAGGTAATCCATATATTCGATCTATTCTTACATTAAGCTCCTTCATCATAGCCTTTTGTTCAAGTTTATGCTCTAGAATTTCTTTCCTTATGCCATTTAAAAGTTCTCCTTTTATATGATATATTTCTTCGAACATATCTGCTTTTAAACCTGTAATGCTAACTTTTATTTCAGCAATATCATTTTTAAGTATTATTACTTCTTTTCTTACATCAGCAATTCCTTGTTTCATTGTTGTAATGCTATGTTTCATTGTTGTAATTTCTTGCTTAATTTCTTTTTGTCCATCTTCAAGTTTATCTAATCTTTGGTTAATTGCCTTTTGTCCGTCTTCAAGCTTATCTAATCTTTGGTTAATTACTTTTATCTCTTGTTTTAAGCCATCTACTTCTTGCTTTACAGCATTAGTTAATGTCTCAATTTTGTCTACTATAATTTCCATTTCTCTTTTTTCCATATTCTTCACCTCCTTTCTAGTTTTTACATTATACTATGTGATTTATTTTATGTCAATATCTTTATTTCATATTTGTTAATTAATTTTTAACCAACAAATATATTAATTAATATATTTTTATTTTATCATTTTGTAAATATATTGTAAATAGATATAACAAAAAAGCATTAACTTATTTTTATTAAGCTAATGCTTTTATATATATAAAAGGAGTTTGGCTATTTTATTTTAAATTCTAATTGAACTTTGAACAAATCTCCATCAATTTTTATATTAAACACTCCATTTTGTAGTTCTGTTAAGCTCTTTGATATAGAAAGTCCGAAGTCCTGAGCCTTCTGTAGTTCTTGATTTATCTCCCCTTACGAATCTCTGCATTAATTCGTCTTCACTAATATTTAATTTTTCTTGAGAGATATTTTTTATTTCTATATTGGCTATTTCTTTATCCCTTTTTACATCAATATATACTCTTGAATTGGTCTGAGCATATTTAGCAATATTGCAAAATAGATTTTCTATAATTCTATACATATACCTGCTATCTGCTTCTATAAATACTTCTTCTGGCATAGTAGTAATTATTTCTAAATTTCTTTCATTAAATCTATCTTCAAATTCTCCTGTTGTCTGGTTTATAAGTTCTACAAGATTTATTTTTTCTAAAGTTAATTTTATATTTCCAGAAGATACTTTTGATGCTTCTACAAGATCTTCTGTAAGTTTTTTTAATCTATGTGATTTACTTTCAAGTATCTCGATGTATTCTTTTACTTTTTCATTATCTACATTTTCTCTTTTTATCAAATCAACATAGTTTATGATTGATGTAAGTGGCGTCTTTATATCATGAGAGACATTAGTTATAAGTTCAGTCTTTAATCTTTCGCTTTTGATTCCCGCTTCTACAGCGTTTTCAAATCCATTTGATATATCATTAATATATCTTGCAACATCTTTAAATGATTTTTGCATTTCGTCTTCATTTAATCTTTCTTTATTGTTACCTTCATATATATTTTTTAACGCATTTTTTATTTTATTAAATGAAATCGTTCTTTTCATTAACGCACGTATTGCAAAAATAGAAAGTATCGCGTCTATTATAATTCCAATTTCTATTTCACTTCGCAAATATGCATACATAAGAATAAAAATTGTAAACCATGCATAGATTATTGAAAAAATTAATATTTTCCATATATCACCTATCTGAGCCATAAATGTGTCTGTTGCTTTTTTTATTGATAATATCATTTTTTCTATTAGTTCGCATAAAGCATATATAACTGTATTTTTGAATAATACTTTTGCCTTAATTCTTTTTACTATCGTTGTAACTGTAACTGCAATTAATATATAGCTTACAAAATATGCTGTTATTATTACACTTAAGAAAAGTTTATAATAACTATTTATATTTTCTAAAAAGTACGCAGTTATTAAGTATAATCCTATTAATGCTAAAACGAAAATTAAGCTTACTATTTCAAGCGGTATTTTATCAATATCATTTAATTCAATTCCTTCTTTTTCCTTTTTATGTCCAATTGAAACTATGAGATAAATTAAACATAAAATTGTAAATATCCCGCAAAATGGTATACTTGCATACATTATGTCTTCATATGGCTTAATTATTGTCAATAATTCAACTATATACGAATCATATCTATCTAATTCAAATTCTTCAGCATAATTTATATATATTACAAAATCTTCAACATTATAATCTACATATACTTTATTTTGTCCCTTTGTAGAATTATAATCTGTAATACTTTCTGTTGATTGATAATAACCTTTAGCTGCACTATCTTTTTCTATATTTGCTAATGTTTGTGAAACAAGATTATATAAATCATTTAATTTTTGTTCTTCAAAAAAGTCTTCATAATTTCCCTTTAATGAGTTCTTATTATCTTCAAACCTTTCTTCAAATAATTGTTCACTTGCTGTTACCTTTCCGTCTTTTATTGTTAATTTATCTCCTGACATGTTGTTTATATATGATATTATTTCTTCAGTTGTCGAATATTCTTGTGACACATTTGTAACTACTTTATTTTTGGGTACATATTGAATAAAAAATGTATAATCCTTTATTTCTTCATATCCGTATTTATATATAGAAGGAGAGTATACTTTTACTTTTTCACCGTTGTTAAGTATTTCTCTATTTTCATATTGATTATATAATAAATTTTTAGCTTCTCGACTTAATCTTGAATAAATACTGTCTACGAATTCTTGGCTTTTAAAATAATTTTCATTTAGTGTTTCATTGTAGTATCTAGAATTGACACTATAAAATAATGCTATAATCATAATTCCGAATAAATATTGGTAACATTATGAAACTGATTGTTTTTAATATTCTATTTTCTTTCATAATTGATTTTGTATGAAAAATCATACTCTCCTTTCACCAAATTTTATATATTCTCTATCTTATAGCCTATCCCCCAAATTACCTTTAAATATTTTGGTTCCTTTGGGTTTATTTCTATCTTTTCTCTTATGTGCCTTATATGTACTGCTATTATATTATCTGCCCCATATGCTTCGTTTTCCCATACATTCTCATATATTTGGTCTATGGAATATACTATTCCTTTGTTTTTAGTCAAAAATCTTAAAATGTTATATTCTGTCGGTGTAAGTTTAACTTCCTTTCCATCTACTGTGACCTTTTTTAATTCGTCATCTATTACAAGGTCTCCTGATTTATATACTTTTTTGTTTTCGTCATCTGTCATTGTTCCAAACTGAGTATATCTTCTAATACCTGAATTAACTCTTGCAATAAGTTCTAATGGATTAAATGGTTTTGTTATATAATCGTCTGCACCTAAATTTAATCCTTTTATTTTATCTTCGTCTTCTGATTTAGCTGATAGCATGATGACTGGAATTGATTTTTCTTTTCTTATTTCTTCTAATGTTTGTGTTCCATCTTTCTTTGGCATCATTATGTCTAAAATTATAAGATGTATTTTATTTTCTTTTAAAACTTTTAAACATTCTTCTCCGTTATATGCCTTTAGGACATTGTAATTTTCTTTTACTAAATATATTTCTATTGCTTTTACTATTTCCTTATCATCATCACATACTAATATATTATACATAATTATCCAACCCTTTTTATGTTATTTACATATTTATTATACCAGAAAAATTCTTAAGAAAAAAGGGTTGAAAGATTAATTTTTTATTAAGAAATTTTTACATAAAAAACTGCCAATATAACAATTGACAGTCTAAAAAATATATAAAATATATTAGTCTTCTTTTTTCTCTTCTTTAGCTGGTTCTTCTTTTACTTCTACAGCAGGTTCTTCTGTAACTGTATCAACAGTTTCTTCAACTACTGGATTTTCTTCTTTTACTGCTGGAGCTTCTTCCTTTGCATCAGATGCAGGTGTTGTTTCTTCTACTTCTGCATCAGCACTAACTGGTTCTTCTTCTTCAAGATTCTCTTTTATTGTTACTTCCTTAGTCTCAATTCTTGCTCCAACCTTTTCTCTAGTTCTTGCAGATTTTCCTACTCTATCTCTTAAATAGAATAGTTTAGCACGTCTTGCCTTTCCTACTCTAACTACTTCAACTTTCTCTACCATTGGTGAATGTAATAAAAATGTTTTTTCAACACCTACTCCATAAGAAATTTTTCTTACTGTAAATGTTTCATTTATTCCTCCACCTTGTTTTTTTATAATTATTCCTTCGAAAACCTGTATTCTTTCACGGTTTCCTTCTTTTATTTTTACATGAACTCTTACTGTGTTTCCAACATCTAATACTGGAACTTTTTCTTTTAAATGTTCATGCTCTATAGACTTTATAATGTCCATAATTTTTTCTCCTTCCTTTTTTAATTTAATAAATCTGGTCTTTTTTGTCTTGTAATTTCTAAAGACTTATTTTTTCTCCATTCGTCTATGTTTTTATGATTCCCACTAAGTAAAACTTTCGGAACTTTTTTACCATGAAATTCTTCTGGTCTTGTATATTGTGGATATTCTAGTAAATTACCATTTGAGAAGCTTTCTTCTTCTATTGATTCTTTACTTATGACACCATCGACATATCTTGATATTGCATCAATCATTGCCATTGCAGGTATCTCCCCACCTGTTAAAACATAGTCACCAATAGATATTTCTTCGTCAACAATCTCATCTATAACTCTTTGGTCAATTCCTTCATAATGTCCACAAAGTAGAATAATATGTTCTTCCTTACTTAGGTCTTTTACCTTTTTCTGATTTAAAATTTTCCCTTGTGGAGAAAGATATATTACTTTTGCTTTGTCTGTTTTTACACTTTCATAGCAGTCATATACAACATCTGGCATCATAACCATTCCAGCCCCTCCACCATATGGTGTATCGTCTACTTTTTTGTGTTTATTTTTTGAAAAGTCTCTAATATTGACTGTTTCAATGCTTATTAGATTTTTTTCTGTAGCTCTGCCAATTATACTTGTTTTTAAATTTTCAAACATTTCTGGAAAAAGTGTTAAAATTGTAAATTTTATCATTATTCCATTCCTTCCATAAGATGTACAATCATTTTTTTATTTTCTACATCTACATTTTTTATCACATCAGCTATTGCTGGAAGAAGTGTCTGTTTCCCAAGATTATCTTTTACTACATACACATCATTACTTCCTGTTGGAAACACATCAATTATATTTCCGAAGTAACTTTCCATCATCTGTTAAAACTTCCATCCCAATTAGGTCTACAATAAAATAACTATTCTTTGGAAGCTTTACAGCTTGGCTTCTGTCTATTTTTATATAGCAATTTTTAAACTGTTCTGTATCATTTATATTATCAATCCCCTTTAATTTTAACAAGACCAATTTATTATGATACTTTACTTCTTCTATTTGCATTTCTTGAAGTTTTTTATTCTTTTCTATATATATTGTTTTTAAATCACTATATCTTTGTATGTTGTCTGTATAAGGCACTACTTTTAAAAAACCTTTTATTCCATATGAATTAACTATTTGACCTATTTCTAATAAGTTATCCATTTTTCTCCTTATTAATCTATAAATTCAATTGTAACTCTCTTTTGTGCTTTGGTACCAACTGCTTTAAATATTGTTCTTATAGATTTAGCAATTCTACCTTCTTTTCCAATTACTCTACCCATATCAGAAGATGCAACTTTAACTTCAAATAATATTCCATTTTGTTCTTCTTTTTCTGTTATTTGTATTTTGTCTTTTTCTTCTACTAAGGCTTCAATAATTGTTTGTAAAACTTCTTTCATTGCTCATTCCTCCTATACCTTAAGCCTTCTCTATTAAAGCTTTAACTGTATCTGTTGGTCTAGCTCCATTCTTAATCCAATTTTCGCATTTTTCTTTGTCTAAAGTTATAACTGCTGGCTCTTTCATTGGATCGTATGTTCCAATTTGTTCTATTATTTTGCCATCTCTTGGAGATCTAGAATCTGCAACTACGATGTGATAGAAAGGTGCTTTTTTCTTTCCTATTCTTTGTAATCTTATTTTTACCATTTTGTCTTTCCCCCTTCCTTTAAAGAAATATATTTTTAAATTTAATAACTAGATTTTTAGGTTCTTTATGTCATTCATATTAATGTTTTTAAGTGCATTTTTCATTCCGCCTTTTTTGCTCTTCATTTGCTTCATCATTTTTTGTGTCATTTCAAAAGACTTAATGAATTTATTTACTTCCTGTATTGACGTTCCAGAACCTTTTGCTATTCTTTGTCGTCTACTTCCGTTTATTATTTTAGGATTTCTTCTTTCCTTTTTTGTCATTGAACAAATCATAGCTTCTATTCTGACAAATTCTTTATCGTCTACTTTGATATCCCCAAGTTTATTTGCGCCTGGTAACATCTTAAGTATCGATGAAAAAGAACCCATTTTTTTTATTTGTCTTAACTGTGTTAAGTAATCATCTAAATCAAATTCTTGCTTCCTTAGCTTTTTCTCTAGTGCAATTGCTTCTTCTTCGTCAAATGCTTCTTCTGCCTTTTCTATAATAGATAACACATCACCCATTCCTAGTATTCTTTCTGCCATTCTGTTTGGGTAAAATGGTTCTATATCACTTAATTTTTCTCCTGTTGCAGCAAATTTTATAGGTCTTCCTGTAACCTTCTTTACTGAAAGAGCTGCACCACCACGTGTATCACCATCTAACTTAGTAAGAATTACACCATCTATTCCAAGTTTTTCATTAAATGCTTCTCCAACATTAACTGCATCTTGACCTGTCATACTATCAACAACAAGTAGTATTTCATGTGGTTTAATATTTTGTTTAACATTCTGAAGTTCATTCATTAGTTCTTCATCTATATGAAGTCTTCCTGCTGTATCAAGTATTACTACATCATTAAGTTTTGACATTGCAACATTTAATGCTTGTTTTGCAATATGAACAACATCTTTTGAATTTTCGTTTGCAAAAACAGGGATATTTAAACTTGCTCCTACAACTTGAAGTTGCTTTATAGCTGCAGGTCTATATACATCACATGCAACAAGTAATGGCTTTTTTCCTTGCTTTCTTAATAAATTTGCAAGCTTACCACATGTTGTTGTTTTTCCTGAACCTTGAAGTCCAACAAGCATAATTATTGTTGGTGGATTAGGTGTAAATGCAATCTTACTTTCTTCTCCACCGAAGTAATTCTACAAGCTCGTCTTTTACAATTTTAACTACTTGCTGCCCTGGAGTTAATGATTTCAAAACATCTTGCCCTAAGGCTTTTGTTTCTATTTGTGATATAAATTCTTTTACAATCTTGTAATTGACGTCAGCTTCTAAAAGTGCAAGCTTTACTTCTCTAAGAATTTCTTTTAAATCGCTTTCTGTTATTCTTGTTTTACCTCTAAGCTTATTTGTAATTCCTTGTAGCCTTGACGATAGACCTTCAAAAGCCATTTGGTTACCTCCCTATTTTATACTAAGCATTTTAAGTCTCGTACTACTTTGTTTAGGATATTTGCAATTTCTTTGTCTGTATGGTATTTTTGGATTTCTGATATTTCAGATAATATCTTCTGTATTTGTTTTTCTTGTTTTTGTGATCTTTCCATATTACCGAGTTTTTCTTCTAATCCGAAAAAGTCTTTTCTCTCCTTTCGCAATACTATCTTTAACTGCTTGTCTTGTGATTCCTAATTCTTCTGCAATTTCTGCAAGAGATAGATTGTCATTATAGTATAGGTCTAAAATATTTTGCTGTTTCTTTGTAAGTAATTCACCATATATATCACAAAGTAAACCAATTTGAACATTTTTTTCCATACTTTTTCTCCTATTTGTGTAATGCTATTATACTTTACACCTTTTTTTTGCTTTTGTCAAGGGGTTTTGCGAAATTTATAGTAAAAAATCATTATTTCGTATTAAGAAATAATGATTTTTTATTATATTTTAATTTTCGGCTGGTTTTTGTTCTTCTTTATTTTCTTCATTATCAAAGTGTATCTCATATATTACGAATGTTCCATCATTATATATCATCTCATGTTTATCGCTCTTTTCCATAACTAGATTCAAGGTTGAATTTGTATAAGTTATTAAATGAGTTATATCATAATCGTAAAGTACATCTTCATACCAAACTTGAAGTGATGATGCAAGCATATATGCTAAATATGAATCGTCTTCCTTTCCATTAAATTTAGGGTCATATACATCTGCTCTTCCGTCTATAAATACTGGTATATCTTTAAACAATAAATAACTACCATAGTTAAAATCATTAAATAGTCTCATGTTTTCTTTGTCAATATTTTCATTTATCCACTCTGCCGCATCGACAGGGTATTGTGTGCTGTCAACATAGTCTTGAATCACGAATATTCTGTATTGTGATAATGCTATAATTACAATTACTAATACAGTATATATCATTCCTTTAAATGTCAACATTTTTTGTGGTATTAATTTTACTTTAGATACAAGCCATTTTCTTATCTTCGTTTTTTTAGTTTCTTCTATTTGTTCTATTGGTTTTTGTAATTCATAAAATTCCATTTGTCTATTTAATTCTTTTTGTTCAATATATTCTTTTTCTTTCATTCGTTTTTCTTTTCTATTCTTTACAAGTGCCATTATTAAATTATTTATAATGCACATTGTACATATAAAGAATATTGGAAATTGTTTATACGAAATAAGAGCAAGAATGCACATTCCACATAGCATAAATAAACTTGACACTTTTATCCTTGTTTTGTTTGAAAACATAAGTGATACAATGACCGCAAATATTGCAAATAAAACAACATTATATATTAATACAACAGGTTGGTGCTCTGATATAAAGTTCATTGTATTACCTTGAATTGATTTTATCATATATGTATATGGTATATCTTTTAAAGGTGTAAGAAGTCCTGTAAATATACATATTATAAATATTAATATTAACCATTTTGAATATTTATTATATTCTAATATTACTTTACTTGGAGTTTTGTCGCATTTTCTTTTGATTTCCTTCTTTTCTTCTACTATTTTTAATTTTTCGTTATACTTTGCTAGTTTTTCTTCTTTTCTTGCAAGTTTTTTCTTCTTTTTTGTATAATTTTTATCGCTTTCATTTACTTTTTTTAACTTTTTAATTTTCTTTTCTAATAGGTTAATTTTTAAAGAATAATAGTTTTCTCTTTTTAATAATACAAGTATATATTCAGCAATATATGGTAAAAATACTACGAAATATATAGGAAATAACGCAGCATGACAGTTTGCAAGAAGTATTGGGTCAAGTATTAACCCTACAACATATCGTTTATGCCCAGTTTCCAAAAATCTTTCTATAAATAAAACTTCTAATATCAAGCATAAAAATGTTATTATTTGGGATCTTGCTGCAATAAATCCAGCTAATACATATATACTAACTAACGTTATAATTGCTGAAGCCACATGATTTTTGCACACTTTTACATTGGTATAATATATTAATAAATATATTAGTATTCCCATAAGTAATACAAATACATATATTCCTGCGAAATCAAAAGCATTATATAGTTGATAAAACACAACATCTAAAGCCCAGTGTGGATATGTATAAATTAATCCACTTACCCATCCAAATGGTTCTATTCTATCTGCAATTACTCCCATTCCATTTTGGCATATGTATTCACCGTACTTTAATCATATAGAATGTATCTTCTTGAAGTGACTTTGGAACAGTAGCTATTGTTAGTAAAACTATCGCAATTATCATTAGTATATTAAATTTAATCTTGTTTTTCTTGCTCATCATTATTTTCTCCTTCCGTAGTAGTTTCTTTATTTTCATCTTTATATTGCAATTTTCATTACTATTCCCTTTCAATATTATCTTTTTATTATTTTTGTCCTTTATACTGTTTTATTATATTTAATTCCTAAGGAAAAGTCAATATGAATTTTGGCTATATATACAGTAAAACTCTCTCTTTTTATTTCGAAAGAGAGAGTTTTAATTATAGTATAAAATTTAAAATCAATACCAAGAATATTATTTCTTACTCTACACCTGGTTTTCCAAGTAGTCTGAACATGTTCTTTTTATATTCTTCAACTCCTGGTTGATTAAATGGATTAACTCCTAAGATATTTCCAGACATACTACATGCAAGCTCAAAGAAATATATTAAATGTCCTAAAGTTCTTTCGTCAAGTCTTTCAATATTTATGACAATATTGGGAACTTTTCCTGAAACATGTGCTTCAATTGTTCCTTCCATAGCTTTTTTATTTACAAAATCCATTGTTTTACCTGCAAGGTAATTTAAGCCATCAACATTGTCAGCATCTTCTTTAAGTGTAATATCAGATTTAGTTTCAGCAATATTAATAACTGTTTCAATAAGGTTTCTTTTTCCATCTTGTATATATTGTCCAAGTGAATGTAAATCTGTTGTAAAGTCAACTCCTGCTGGGAATAGTCCCCTTCCCATTTTTCCTTCACTTTCTCCAAATAACTGCTTCCACCATTCTGTAAAATAGTGCATTCTTGGTTCATATGATACAAGTATCTCAATTTCTTTTTGATTTTTATATAAGATGTTTCTTAAAACAGCATATTGATAACATTCATTGTATTTTAAATTGCTGTCTTGATATTTATCCTGTGCATCTTTAGCTCCTTGCATTAATGCATCAATATTAATTCCAGCTACAGCTATAGGTAAAAGTCCGAACAGCAGTAAGTACAGAGTATCTACCACCAATGTTATCTGGTACAACAAATGTCTCGTATTCTTCTTCATCTGATAATTTCTTTAATGCACCTCTTGACTTATCTGTTGTGACATATATTCTTTTTCTAGCTTCTTCTGCTCCATATTTGTTCTCTAAAATCTCTCTAAAGATTCTAAATGCTATTGCAGGTTCAGTAGTTGTTCCTGATTTTGATATTACATTTATCGAAAAATCTCTATCTCCGATTGTTTCAAGTAACTCATTAAGATAACTTGGGCTAATACTATTTCCTGCATAAAAAATTTGTGGAGTATCTTTTCTTGTAAAATTATAGAAAGGACCTGTTAGCGCTTCTATTACGGCTCTTGCCCCTAAATATGAGCCACCAATTCCTATACATATGAATACTTCGGAATCGCTTTGTATTTTTTTAGCAGATTTCTTTATTCTTTCAAATTCTTCTTTATCATAGTTAGTTGGTAGTTCCATCCACCCTAAAAAATTGTTTATGTCATTGGGGTTTTTACGTAAAATTTTATCTATTTCTTTAACTTCTCCTTTGTACTCAATAATATCTTCCATACTAATATTAGCATTTTTTATGTCTAACTTTACATTTGCCATAACATATCCCCTCGCTTTCTAAATTTTACAATTTTTCGAGCATTTTATTTTTTATTTATTTATAATTTTTGACTTTTTTATATTTATTTAAGCATTTTCCATTAAAACTGGAAATACTTGTTTCTTTCTAGATACTACATCTTTTAAGAACATTCTGTTATTTACTATTTCTTCACCGAATGCTTTTTTAGCAACATCTACTTTGTCTCCTAATACTAATGCTTCTGAGTTACTATTAATTATATCTGTAATTAATAACATAAATAAATTTATATTGTTATTATTTATGTATTTTTGTATAGCATTTTCTAATGCACTTTGGTCTTTTAATACGTCTTCAATACTAGCAGTATTTACTTGTGCAACTTGTATGTTAACTCCATTTGCTTCTATCATTTTTGAGTCTATTTCTATTATTTCTTCTGGTGTAAATTCACTTAAATCTGTTCCTGCTTTTAGCATTTCAAGTCCATAACTCTCTATATCAATACCAGCAATTTTAGCAAGTTCTTTTGCTACTTTTACATCTTTTTCTGTGCATGTTGGTGATTTAAAAAGTAATGTATCAGAAATAATAGCACTTAGCATAAGACCTGCAATTTTAGGCTCTATCTCTACTCCATTTGATTTGTATAATCCATAAAGAATTGTTTCTGTACATCCTACAGGTTCTGCCATATAGAATAATGGAGTTTTTGTTTCAAATCCAGAAATGCAATGGTGATCTACAACTTTTAATATGTTAGCATTCTCTATTCCTTCAATGCTTTGAGAAAACGTGTTATGATCTACTAATATTACATTTGCTTTTTCTTCTATTTTGTCAAGAGTTTCTGGTTCTTCTACTCCAAAATATTTTAAAACGTATTCTGTTTCTTTATTTACCTTTCCTAGTTTATATGCCTTTACATTTTCATTTCCTAATTTTTTTTCTAAATTTTCCATTACGATACTTGATGTGATTGTGTCAGTATCTGGATTTTTGTGTCCAAATATAAATACTTTTTCCATTTTTACTTCTTGTATGATATATTTAATAACTTAAATAACCATACTCTCCTTTCCCTTTTATTTTTATATTATCTTTATATTTTTAATGCACTTTCTAGTGCAAGTAAAATCATATCATTTAACGATCTTTCTCTTTCTTCAGGTGTCATCCCCCTTGATTCCTTTGGTACATCAACAACAGTAAGTATGCATGCTGCTTTTTTATTTTCTCTTTTTGCATTATAGAATAATGCAAATGCTTCCATTTCTGATGCAATTAATTCTATTCCTTCTGGTGCACGCTTTTGGATGGCATCCTTTTCTGGCAAATAAAGGTCAAAACATTCATTACAAAGTGTTGTTGCTTTTAAATATTCTATATTATTTTCCTTTGCAGTTGTTTCAATTATTCCATTTATTTCTTCTGATGATGAAGCAAGTTGGCATGGGATATTATCAAATGTGTATGCATAATTACTTTCTGTATATGAATCTTTTACAATTATTAGATCCTGCAAATCAACATCATCAACTAATGCTCCACATGATCCTATTCTTATTATAACATCTACATTATAATAATGAAATAATTCATATGAATAAATTCCCATGCTTGGGATTCCCATTCCGTGTGCCATTACAGATATTCTTTTCCCATTGTAATAGCCTGTATAACAGTACATCCCCCTTAGTTGATTTACAAGCTTATAATCTGTTAAATAATTCTCTACAATGTATTTAACTCTTAGGGGATCTCCTGCCATTATAACAATGTTTGCAATATCACCTACATTTGCTTCATTGTGAACAGTCATATATTTTTCTCCTTAAATTTAAATGTTTTCTTCGTAATACCCTATTGTTTTATTAGGTTTATTATTTTCTTATTATGCATTACTAAGGTTCTTCTTCAAGAGTTATTTCTATATCAAGATTTTCATTTTTTCTGTTTACTTTAAGTTTAAGTTTATCTCCTATTTTATGGTCGTTTTTTATTTCAATCAATCTGTCCATTGTTGTAATTGTTTCTCCATCTACTTCTGTTATTACATCTCCAACTTTAAGTCCTGCTTTTTGTGCAGCTCCAAAGTTTTCAATTTCAGTTATATAAACTCCCTTGACTAAATTATACTTTTGAGCAATTTCGTCTGTAACAGTTGTACCTTCAATTCCCATATATGGTCTTAATACTTTATTATGATCTATTAATTGCTCAGTAATATCATATGTTGAGTTAATTGGTATTGCAAATCCAATTCCTTCAACTCCAGTTCCAGAAAGTTTTAGTGTGTTTATTCCTATTACTTTTCCTTCATGATTAACTAATGCACCACCACTATTTCCTGAATTTATGGCAGCATCTGTTTGAATTACTGTATATTTTCCACCATCAGATGTTGTAACTTCTCTATTTACCGCACTTATCATTCCGCCTGTAACCGTTGTGTTTAATCCAAGTGGACAACCTACAGCCATAGCAAATTCTCCAACTTTAACGCTATCAGAATCTCCAAGTTCTGCAGCTGTTAAATTGTCTTTTTCTATTTTTATAACTGCAAGGTCTGTATCATCATCTCTTCCAATTAATTTTGCATCATATTCAGTTTCATCATTAAATAATGTAACTTTTATAGATTTAGCTTCTGTTATTGAGTAATATGAAGAATTTGATGATGCACTTACTACATGGTTATTAGTTAAAATGTATCCATCACTAGATATTATAATTCCTGAACCTGTTGCAGTTGACGTACTCATACCAAAAAATGAGCTAACATTATACTCAATCTTTATTCCAACAATTGAAGGTAATACTTTATCTGCGACTCCCATTCCTGTTTCAGAATATCCTTTTAGTGATATTGATGTAGGATTAATACTAGAACCCACATTTGTATTGTAACTTGTATTTTGCATTGTTGATCCTTGCTCTGGTAATATTTTTTCTTTAATTTTTGGTACGCCAAAGCATACTCCTACAACTAAGCTTGCTCCTATAACTCCAGATAGGAATGGTAAAAATATTGTTTTTGAAAAATTATTTGTATGGCTTTTTGTCATACTTACACTTTTAAAAGAATTCTCTTCCATTTTTGTTCCTCCATTTTTTTAGATTTCTTAATAATCTTACACCGCATTTGTGAACTAAATGTGAATTTAATGTAATTCTTATCTATTTTATTTTTTATCTATTTTACTTTTTTGAAAAGTTCAATTTTATTTCTTCTTGTTTCTATTTTCTTTTTTATTATGAGATGCTTTATAAGTATTTTTTTAAGTGCATCTTCCTTAACATCCGCAATTAATGTGCCGTCCTTTGCAATTGATATTTTCCCTGTTTCTTCTGATACAACGATTGCAATTGCATCTGATTCTTTTGATATACCAATTGCTGCTCTATGTCTTGTTCCAAGTTCCCTTGCTATATCTTTGTCTCCAGCAAGTGGTAACATACATGCTGCTGCTTTTATTCTTCCACCGCTAATTACAACTGCTCCATCATGTAATGGTGTTTTAGGTACAAATATATTAACAAGTAATTGTGGTGAAATCTCTGAATCCATAGCCACTCCACTCGCTATTATATCCTTTATTTCTATATCTCTTTCAAGTACTATTAATGCTCCTGTTTTTTCTTTTGAAAGTTCCAATGTAGCTATTGCTATTTTATATATTTCTTCTTTTGTTTTAGTTTCAATATCTTTGTCTATTCCAAAGAATCTTGTCAATTTATTACTACCTAATTCTTCTAATGAACGTCTAAGTTCTGGTTGGAATAAAACGACAAATACTGTCCCATATGTCATAAAAGAGGTTAATATATAATTAAGTATGTTTAAGTGTAAAAGTGAGCTCACAGCCATTGCTATTATTAAAAGGCATATTCCTTTAAGTAACTGCCATGCTCTTGAATCCTTTACTATTTTAAACAATTTTGTAAATAATAATACCACAATTGATATATCAATTAACATTACTATAAAATTTAATGGATTTTCATATAGTTCCTGTGCATATGCGGAAATAACAGTCATAAAGTTATTTGGCATCGTGGTTATAACATTAGTATTCATATATACCCCCCTTTTTATTTTATGCATTAACTATATAATATATAAGTGTTCCAGCTACTGATAAAACCATTGCTAATACTAAGAAAATTATAATAACTATTTGAGCAATTTTCATTTTATCTATTGGTCTTTTTACCTTTTCTTTCTTTTCTCTCTTTTCATTTTTTTGTTTTGTTTCTGTTTTTTGTTTCATTTTTGTTTTGTATAATTATTTAATATTTTAAATAATCATATGCTCCTTTCTTTCAAATTCATTATTTAGTTATATCACAAAATTAGCTAAAATACAATATATAAAAATAAAAAATAAAATAAAAACCCATATTCCAAATAGAACAAGGGCTTTTATCAATATCAAATATTAAACTAATTCAAGTAAAACTATTTCTGCAGAATCTCCTCTTCTCTTTCCTAGTTTTACAATTCTTGTATACCCACCAACTCTGTCTTGATATTTTGGTGCAATTTCATTAAATAATTTAGCTGGTAAGTCAATGTTTTTACCATCACTATCTTTTACTTTATTTATCTTTGTCATAATTTTTCTTCTTGCATTTAATCTTGATGGCATATCTTTTTGTCTTTTTTCTGTAACTTCTTCTTTAACAACTTTTAAGAATTCTTTACCATTTTTGCTCTTTGCAATTTCAGTTACTTTATTTCCTTTGCTATCAAGTTTAGCACGTACAACTTTTACTTCTACTTCTTCAAAGTTGTCTTTTTCTTTGACAGCAAGTGATATTAAACTATCTGCAATTGCTTTTACTTCTTTAGCTCTAGCTTCTGTTGTTGTTATTTTTCCGTTTAAGATTAAATCTGTTGTTTGTGTTCTAAGCATAGCTAATCTTTGGTCAACAGTTTTTCCTAACTTTCTATTTCTTGCCACTATATTTCACTCCTTCACTCTTTTTGTCTAGCGCTTGCATTCCAAGACGCCGTTTGTTTTAATTTTTATTCTTCTTGTGCAAAATCAAGTCCTAATGAATGTAATTTATTTGTAACTTCATCTAATGATTTTTTACCTAGGTTTCTGACTTTCATCATATCAGCTTGTGTTTTATTTGCTAAGTCTTGTACTGTTGAAATTCCTGCTCTCTTTAAGCAATTGAAACTTCTTACTGTAAGCTCTAAGTCTTCTATTGACATTTCTAGAACTCTTGCTGTCTTTGATTCTTCTTTTTCTACCATTATTTGAGTATTCTTTGCTGCTTCTGATAGATCAATAAATAATGCCAAATGTTCTGTAATAACTTTAGCTGCAAGTGATATTGCTTCATAAGCTTTTAAGCTTCCATCTGTCCATACTTCTATTATCAATTTGTCATAATCAACCATTTGTCCAACTCTAGTGTTTTCTACTTGATAATTTACTTTTTTAACTGGAGTAAATATTGAGTCGATTGGAAGTACTGATATATCTTGATTCTCTTTTTTATTTTTAGCAGCTGTATTGTATCCTCTTCCTTTTTCAACTGTCATTTCTGCTACAAATTGTCCACCTTCTGCAACAGTTGCTATATGTAGGTCTGGATTCAACACTTCAATTGTTCCATCTGTAATAATGTCAGAAGCTTTTACTTCTCCTTCACCTTTGAAGTTAATTCTTACAATCTTCTCTTCATTATCATATGATTTGAATCTAACACCTTTTAAATTTACTATTATTTCTGAAACATCCTCAACTACATTTGGCACAGTAGAAAATTCATGTACTACTCCATCTATTTTAACACTTGTTATTGCACATCCTGGAAGTGATGAAAGTAAAATTCTTCTCAATGAATTTCCTATCGTAACGCCATAACCACGTTCTAGTGGCTCACATATGAATTTAGCATAGTTGTTTTGTTCATCCATGTTTGTACATTCAATATTTGGCTTTTCAAATTCTATCATTTTTACCTCCTAAATTTAATAACTATTATTTAGAGTATAATTCTACTATTAAATGTTCTTCTACTGGGATGTCCACATCTTCTCTAGATGCAAGTCTAATTACTTTTCCACTTGAATCTTTTGCATCTTTTTCTAACCATGCTGGGACAGGTCTTGAAGCATTTACTTCTATATTTTCTTTTATAACCTTTTTATCCTTTTTGTTTTCTCTAACTTTTATTACATCTCCTGCTTTAACTAGATAAGATGGAATACTAACCTTTTTACCGTTTACTTCAAATAAACCATGGTTTACAAGTAATCTTGCTTGTGGTCTTGAGCTTCCGTATCCTAATCTGTATACAACATTATCTAATCTGCTCTCTAATAATGTAAGTAAGTTTTCACCTGTGATACCTTTTTGTGTAGATGCCATTTCAAAATATTTTCTAAATTGGTTTTCTCTTACTCCATAAAAAGCTTTAGTTTTTTGCTTTTCTCTTAACTGAATACCATATTCTGAAAGTTTAGCCTTTTTTTGTCCATGCTCACCTGGTGCATAATTTCTTCTAGAAATTGCACATTTATCTGTGTAGCATCTTGCTCCTTTTAGGAATAATTTTTGACCCTCTCTACGGCAGATACGGCATTGTTCTTCTTTATATCTTGACATTGTGTTTTTACACCTCGTTCCTTTCTAAAATTTTATACTCTTCTTCTTTTTGGTGGTCTACAACCATTATGTGGTATTGCAGTAACATCTTTTATGCTACTTAATTCTAAACCAGCTGTTTGAAGGGCTCTTATTGCTGCTTCTCTTCCTGAACCAGGACCTTTAACAAATACTTCTACTGTTTTTAATCCATGTTCCATTGCAGCCTTTGCAGCTGTTTCTGCAGCTTGACCTGCAGCAAATGGTGTACTTTTTCTTGAGCCTTTGAATCCAAGTTCTCCTGCACTTGCCCAAGAAATAACATTCCCCTGTACATCTGTAACTGTAACTATTGTATTATTAAAACTAGAATGAATATGAGCAGAACCTTTATCAATGTTCTTTCTATTTCTTCTAGGTGTTTTTCTTGTTACATTTTTATTTGCCATTTGGAAATTCCTCCTCCTTATTTCTTACTCTTGCTTACTAATTTTCTAGGACCTTTTCTTGTACGTGCATTAGTTTTTGTTCTTTGTCCTCTAACTGGTAAACTTCTTCTATGTCTTATACCTCTATAACAACCAATTTCTGTAAGTCTTTTGATGTTAAGAGCAACTTCTCTTCTTAAATCACCTTCAACTTTATAACTTCCATCGATTATTTTTCTGATATTATTTACTTCATCGTCTGTCAAATCTTTTACTCTAGTATCTGGATTAACACCAGCTTCTTTAAGTATTTTGTTAGAACTTGCAACACCTATACCATAAATGTATGTTAGTCCTATTTCAACTCTTTTTTCTCTAGGTAAATCCACTCCTGCTATACGAGCCATTCTTTTAAACACCTCCATTAAATTTTGAATTAAAATATATATAAACACAAATTTAACATAGAAAGTTTTGTTTAAACTTTCTACAGCCGCTATCAAAATTTGTGTTAATACCTAATTAAGTTATTTAAATTATCCTTGTCTTTGTTTGTGTTTTGGATTTTCACAAATTACTCTTATAACACCTTTTCTTTTAATGACTTTGCACTTTTCGCACATTTTTTTAACTGATGGTCTTACTTTCATTGTTTAACCCTCCTCTTTTTATGCTATATTTTGTGTAGATTGCTTTATTTGTCTCTCCATGTAATACGTCCACGACTTAAATCATATGGAGAAAGTTCTAGTCTTACCTTATCTCCAGGCAATATTTTAATATAATTCATTCTTAATTTACCTGAAATATGAGCTAAAACTTGATGTCCATTTGTAAGTTCTACTTTAAATGTTGTATTTGGTAGTGTTTCAACGACTGTACCTTCTACTTCGATAACATCTTCCTTTGCCAATCTACATTCCTCCTAAATAATTTCTTGTATAATTAACTAAACTATTATATCTCATTTTTAAAGTATTGTCAATACTTTTGGTTCATTTTCTGTAACTAAAATTGTGTTTTCATAATGTGCAGATAGACTTCCGTCTTCTGTTACAATTGTCCATCCATCATCAAGTTCACAAATATCTGGCTTACCTGCAATTACCATAGGTTCTATTGCAAGTGTCATGCCGACTCTCGATTTTAGCTCCTCTACCTGGCTTTCCATAATTTGGAATTCCTGGATCTTCGTGCATTTCTCTTCCTATACCATGTCCTTGAAATTCTTTTACAACACTAAATCCATTCTTTTCAACATACTCGCCTATTGCATAAGAGATATCTCCTATTCTATATCCTGGCTTTGCAAACTTTATTCCCTCAAAGAAGGCCTGTTTTGTAACTTCTAATAATTTTTTAGCTTCTTTTGATCCTTCTCCTACTATATGTGTTCTTGCAGCATCTCCATTGTATCCGTTTTTAAGTGCAACTAAATCTATGCTAACTACATCTCCGTCTTTTAAATGAACTCTATTTGATGGGATTCCATGTATTACTTCGTCATTTACAGAAGCACATATTGTACTTGGAAAATCTGGTACACCTTTTTGATAACTTGGATATCCTTTTTGCGCAGGAATACCACCATTTTCCCTAATTACTTTTTCTGCAATTTTATCTAATTCTAAAGTGGTAATTCCTGGCTTAATCATTTCTTCTAATTTTTTATGAACGAGAGCAACAATTTTGCAAGCTTCTTTAATTAGTTCAATTTCTCTTTTTGATTTAATTTCTATCATATTTCTTCTCTTTTCCTTTTTTGAAGCACTTAGGTTATTTAAGTTCTGAAATTAATTCATGTGCAACGTCTACTCCCATGCGATTGATTCTTTGACTAACTTCATAAGAAGATAGTATCCCTTTATTTTTATAGAAATCAACAATAGGTGCTGTTTCTTTAAAATAAGAATCTAATCTATTGTTCATAACTTCTTCATTATCATCTTTTCTTTGAATTAATTCTTTTCCACATTTATCACATATTCCTTCTACTTTTGGTGGATTTAATTTTAAATTGAATATAGTTTTACAATCTGAATTTGAACATATTCTTCTATTTACAACTCTTTCAATTAGTTCGTCTCTTGGTGTTTCAAGATTTATAACCTTATCAATTTTTTTACCTTCTTCACTTAGGAATTTATCTAGTTTTTCTGCTTGTGCTGTTGTTCTTGGGTATCCATCTAAGATAACTCCATTTTCCATATCTGGTTCTTTTAATCTTGATTCGATAACTTTTATTGTAAGTTCGTCTGGAACTAATGCTCCTTTTTCTATATATCCTGAAACTTCTTTTCCAAGCTCTGTCTTTTCTTGTATAGCTTTTCTAAAAATATCTCCACTTGATACTGCTGGTATGTTAAGTTCTTTTGATAAAATTCCTGCAACTGTTCCTTTACCAGTACCAGGTGCTCCTAACATAATTAATATCATAAACTTTACCACCTTTTATAAATATCTTATATCAATTCAGATTTTAATCATTTAATTCTGAATTTTTATCTATTATTCTAAGAATCCTTTATAATGACGCATAACAAGTTGTGATTCTAATTGATCTACTATTTCTAGTGCAACACCAACTACGATTAATATTGATGTACCACCAAATGTTATATCTATACTTGTAAATCTTAATAACATTGGAAGAATAGCTATAATTGCTAGATATATTCCACCAAACCATGTTATTTTTGATATAATTGATGTTAAATAATCTGTTGTTGGTTTTCCAGCTCTAATTCCTGGAATGAATCCACCATTTTTCTTAATATTGTTTGATACTTCTGCTGGATTGAATGTTGCAAAAGTATAGAAAAATGTAAATGCAACTATTAATACAAGATATACTATTGCATTTGCTATAGCGTATCCAATTGGTACACCTGCTGAAGATGTAGCAATTGAGAATTTATATACTGTAGCCCAGAATCCTGTACTATTTGCAATATTATTATTAAACATTGATATGATTTGTGCAGGAAATGTCAAGAATGATGATGCAAAGATTATAGGCAATACTCCTGCCATTGCAAGTTTCAATGGTATATGAGTATTTTGACCACCATACATTTTTCTTCCCACTACTTTTTTAGCATATTGAACAGGTACCCTTCTTTCAGCTTGTTGAACAAATACTACTGCTGCAATTAATATAATTGCACCAATAATTATTCCTATTGCTGTAATTAAGCCTGTTGTAGAAAATCCTGCAGCGGTAAATACAGTTTGATAAACTGTTATTATTCCACTTGGAAGTCCTGATAATATACCTACAAATATTATTATTGATATTCCGGTTGCCGATTCCTTTATTAGTTATTTGGTCTCCAAGCCACATAAGGATTGAAGTACCACCGATTAATGATAATATGAATAATGCTGCTGTTGTAAATTTGTTATCTACAAATATTCCTGAAGATTTATATGCTAGATAAATTCCCAAGCTTTCGATTAATGCAAGAACGATTGTTAGCATTTTTGTATATTTATTTAATTTCTCACGTCCTGCTTCTCCTTCTTCTTTAGAAAGTCTTTCTAATGCTGGTATTACCATAGCAAGTAATTGTATAACAATTGATGCAGTAATGTATGGGCTTATGCTCATTGCAAATAATGAAAGTCTTGAAAAAGCCCCACCTGATATTAGGTCTATTAATCCTGTAATTCCATTTGCTCCACCAAGTGCTTGAGATAATGCTACGCTGTTAACTCCTGGTACTGTGATGTAACAACCTAATCTAAATATTACTATTAATAATAATGTATATAAAAGTTTTTTCCTTACATCTGGTGTCTTTAACGCATTTTTTATTGTTTGAAACAATTAAACCACCTCAATCTTTCCGCCTGCAGCTTCGATTTTATCCTTAGCTGTTTTGGTAAATCTTTTTGCTTTTACATTTAATTTTTTCTCTAAACTACCGGTTCCTAATATTACTATTCCTTCATTTATTTTGCTTATTATTCCTTCTTTTAACAAACTTTCTGCTGTAACATCGTTTGATTCTGATTTGTTAAGCATGGTTAATGTTACTTCAGTATAATTTTTTGCATGAATGTTGGTAAATCCTCTTTTTGGTAATCTTCTATATAATGGAGTTTGACCACCTTCGAATCCACGTCTTACTCCACCACCTGATCTAGCCTTTTGTCCTTTATGGCCTTTACCAGATGTTTTTCCAAGACCTGAACCTACTCCACGTCCAACTCTTCTTCTTTCTACTTTTTGAACTGCTGGTTTTAATTCGCCTAGTTTCATTACTTACACTCCTTTCTATTATAAAATTTCTTCTGGCTTTTTGCCTCTTTTTTTAGCTGCTTTTTCAACTGTCATCATGCTCTCTAATGCGTTTATAGTAGCATAAACTACGTTTCTTGGATTGTTAGTTCCAATAACTTTAGTTCTGATATCTTTGTATCCTGCAAGCTCTAATACAGGTCTTACGCTTCCTCCGGCTATAACTCCTGTACCTTTGGTAGCTGGTTTTAACATAACTCTAGCGCTTCCTGCTGCTCCAACATATTCATGTGGTATTGTAGTTCCTACAACTGGAACTTCAACTAAATTTTTCTTAGCATCTTGAATTGCCTTTTTGATAGCATCTGGAACTTCTGCTGCTTTTCCAGAACCAACACCAATATGTCCATTTTCGTCACCAACAACAACTACTGCACTAAATCTAAAAGTTCTACCACCTTTAACAACTTTTGCAACTCTACTTATGGCTACTACTTTTTCTTTTAATTCTATTTGGTTGTTATTTTCTTCCATATTTTTAAGATTTCCTCCTTATCTTTCTTTTTTAGAATTCTAGTCCTCCTTCACGTGCTGCATCTGCTAATTCTTTAACAACACCGTGATATATATATCCGCCTCTATCAAAAACTACAGTCTTTATTTTCTTTTCAGCTGCTCTTTTTGCAATTAAACTACCAACTTCTTTTGCAGCTTCTTTGTTAGAATGTTTTGTTTTTACTTCTTTATCTAATGTAGAAGCTTGTGCTAATGTATTTCCTTTAACATCATCAATTATTTGTGCATAGATATTACTATTGCTTCTATATACACATAATCTTGGACATTCTGCTGTTCCTGAAATTTTTGTACGAACACGGATATGTCTTCTTTTTCTTTCAAGTTTTCTGTTTGTTTTTGAAACCATTGTGTTTTACTCCTTTCTTATATTTTATTTCTTACCTGTCTTACCTTCCTTACGTCTAATTACTTCATAGCTATATTTAATTCCTTTTCCACCGTATACTTCAGGTAATCTCTTTGTTCTAATCTCTGCTGCTGTTTGACCTACCAATTCTTTATCAATACCTTTAACTATTATTGTATTTGGATTTGGTACATCGAAAGAAATTCCTTGTGGTGCTTTGTATATTACAGGATGAGAAAAACCAAGTGTAAGATTTAAATCATTTCCTTGTTTTTGTACTCTGTAACCAACACCATTAATTTCTAATTCTTTTTTAAATTCGTCTTTTACACCCATTATCATGTTGTTTATTAATGTTCTTGTTAAACCATGTAAACTCTTCATTTCTGTCTCGTCATTAGGTCTTTTAACTATAACTTTTCCGTCTTCTACAGAAACTGTTAATTTATCATTAAATGTTCTTTCTAAAGTTCCTTTTGGACCTTTAACTGAAACATGATTTGACTCTACTTTAACTTCAACACCTTCTGGTATTGTAATAGGTGCGTTTCCTATTCTTGACATTTTATATTCACCTCTTTATTCGTTTTATTTTACCAAACGTAAGCAAGGATTTCTCCTCCTAAGCCTACTTTTCTTGCTTCTTTGTCTGTCATTATTCCTTTTGATGTAGATACTATAGCAATTCCTAAGCCATTTAAAACTTGTGGTAAATCTTCTTTTGAAGCATATACTCTAAGTCCTGGCTTACTTATTCTCTTTATTCCATCAATAACTCTATTTCCCTTTTCGTCATATTTTAGAGTTATTCTTATTGTTCCTTGAACATCGTTTGATATTTCTTCAAATGATTTTATATATCCTTCTTTAAATAATATATCTGCTATTGCAACTTTCATCTTTGATGCAGGTATATCAACTGTTTTGTGTTGACTACGATTTGCATTTCTGATTCTTGTTAACATATCAGCTATTGGATCTGTTGTGTTCATGAATTTTCCTCCTTTCAAATTTTACCAACTTGCTTTTTTAACACCTGGAATCTCACCTTTATGTGCTAATTCTCTAAAGCAAACACGGCAAATTCCATATTTTCTAATATAAGCATGTGGTCTACCACATATTCTACATCTATTGTACTCTCTTGTTGTGTATTTTTGTGGTTTTTGTTGTTTCATTATCATTGATTTCTTTGCCATACTTATCTCCTTTCATTAATTCTTAAATGGCATGCCTAAAAGAGTAAGTAACTCTTTTGCCTCTTCGTCAGATTTAGCAGTAGTAACAAATATTATATCCATACCTCTTAATTTGTCTATTTTGTCATATTCTATTTCTGGGAATATTAATTGCTCTTTTACTCCCATAGAATAATTTCCTTTTCCGTCAAAAGATTTATCAGATACTCCTCTAAAATCTCTTATTCTAGGCATAGCTACATTGAATAATTTATATGCAAATTCATACATTCTATCTTTTCTTAATGTTACTTTGCATCCTACGTTAGCTCCCTCTCTTAATTTAAAAGCTGCTATTGATTTTTTTGCCTTTGTAATTATTGGTTTTTGACCAGTAATTATGCTTAAATCATTCATAGCATTATCTAATGCTTTTGGATTATCTCTTATATCTCCTAATCCAATATTTATAACTATTTTTTCTAGCTTTGGAACTTCCATAATTGATTTATAGTTAAATTTCTTTTTCAATGCTGGAATTACTTCTTTTTCATATTGTTCTCTTAGTTTTTCCATAGCTTATGAATTCCTCCTTCCTATAATTATTTTAGTTTAGCACCGCATTTTTTACAAACACGTATTTTTTCGTCTTTTTCTATTTGATATCCTATTCTTACAGGTTTATTACATTTTGGGCATACAACAGCAACTTTGCTACTATGTATAGCACATTCTACTGGTATGATTCCCCCTTCGTCTCCCTGCTTTTTAGGCTTAATGTGTCTTTTTCTAATATTAACTCCCTTAACAATTATTTTCTCTGTTTTTGGGATAATTTCTAGGACTTCTCCCTTTTTTCCTTTATCATTTCCTGATAAGACACAAACTGTATCGCCTTTTTTTATTTTCATTGATTTCACCTCTTTATATAATCTTATATCGTCATTTAGATTTACTCATATATATATATATATATATTCAAATTTGGTATACGTTAGTTTGAATTATAATACCTCTGGAGCAAGAGACAAAATCTTCATATAATCCTTCTCTCTAAGCTCTCTAGCTACAGGGCCAAATATACGAGTTCCCCTTGGTGTTTTGTCATCACGAATTATTACAGCTGCA
>CANQXL010000007.1 GCA_947627705.1 uncultured Clostridia bacterium | reverse complement strand
TTTACTAATAAATCACCGTATTTGCTGTAACCTTCGCCTTTATAGTTTATCTCTATTAAATAATTCTCATTTGATAAAATATTAACTCTTCTTGGAAATTCTTTTATATTCGTATATTTATTTTCAACGTAATTATCATATCCTAAATATTTTATTCTTCTTGTCTTTTCTTTTCTCTCCTTTGTAATTAACATATCTTGTGGCATTCTCTCTTGAAGGAGAATATCTACTGCCTTAATTTCTGGATTTTGCATAAATCTTTTTTGAATTATATTATCATTTATAAGGTTATTTATAGAAAGCAAAATTAGAGCTTGATGGTGCGCCATATATGTTTCTACAACCGCTCTTGTTTTACCAACTGGAAGTCTAGATGGAGTATAATCTATGGATTCAAAAAATCCATATTTCCCATGCATTCCTTGTTTTTCCAGAATCTTTAAATTTTGTATTACTTCCTTTGGGTAATCAGTTATTGCAAGTATTGCTCCATAACTTGAAACTACCATTTCGTCTGCAAGTCCCCTTTTAAGACCAAGCCATGGAACACCAAATGCTTTATACTGATAGTTTGAATTTAAATCTTTTAAATTAAATGCCGCTTCCGAAATCCCCCATGGTATACCTAATTTTGCTGCATACTTTCTTTGACTCATTATCATAAATTTGCAAGATTCGTCTAGAAGACTTCCTTCATATTTTTTTATATTTATGTTTGGCATCAAATACTCAAATGCTGTCCCTGACCATGATATTAACCCTTTATATTTGCCAAGCTTTGTTAAAGTTCTACTTAAATTATTCCAATGTTTAAATGGCACATCCTTTTTTGCTATTGCAACTAGACTTGCTTGTCTTGCTTCAGATGCGAGAAGATCATAATACGTATCTGTTATGCTATTTTCTTCTACATTAAATCCTATTGAAAGTAATCTATTTTCTTCACTATATAACCTAGAAAAATCAGTATTTTGAATTGTTTTGTCTACTATTTGTATTAAATTCATTATTCTTTCTTCATACTGAGTGTGTTTTTTCTCTTCTAAAAAACTTCTTAAAGTAAACAAATAGCCAACAAAATTACCACTATCAACTGTTGAAATATACCTTGGCATAAGTGGTTTTAATGTCTTTGTGTTATACCAGTTGTATAAATGTCCATTCCACTTTTCTAATTTTTCTATTGTATTTATTATATTTTCGAGTTTTATTATTGCTTTTTCTAAGTCTATAAATTTTAAATCGTATGCTGAAATAATTGTTAAGATTCCAAGTCCAATATTTGTTGAAGATGTTCTATAAACAATTTTCTCCCTTCTACTCTCTTGAAAATTATCAGGTGGAAGGAAATTGTTGTCTTTGTTCATATATTCTGAGAAATACTCCCATGTTTCTTTTGCAATATTTTTTATAAAACTTTGTTCTTATTCATTTAATTTTTTAAATTTGTCTTCTTTTACCTTCTCCTTACTAATGTTTTGCATTACAAATGGCGCAGCAAAAAACATTACCGCTAAAATATATATAAATATTTTTAAAATTGCTCCATTTGTATAAAGGCCTAAAAATAGAATTATAGCTCCTATTATTAAATTAGGTAGCATTTTCTTTAAAACATATTTTAGATTATTGTTGTCACTACTTTCTACATCTTCTGATGTAGTCCATTCAAGCAAATTCTTCTTTGAAACTTTTACTCTATATATTGTTCTTAAGGCTGCATCTACTGACAAATATGCTGAACTTGGAATTGTCATAATAGATATAATTGCTCTATAAAAATTAGCAGTTAATTCGTCTATTGCATCTGTAAATTTTCTTTGCCTTTTAATATTTTCCTTTCTAAATATTATATAATTTACGCCTTCTATAATACTCGAAATAACTACACTTAATAGTGTAATTATCCATAAAAAGCCTACCTTTGCATTTAAAAATATATTAGAAAATATTAAAGTAAAAAGGCATAGCATAACTGATATCTCAATTAAACTTCTCCTTATATTATCAATGATTTTAAATTTAGATAATTTATTTACTTTATCTTTATTTTTTGTAAGCCAAAAATAAGTCTGGTAATCCCCTCTTATCCATCTATGAAGTCTTGTCAAAAATGCTATATAACTTCTAGGATAACCATCAAGTAGCATAACATCTGATACAAGTCCACATCTTAATAAAGAACCTTCCAAAAGATCATGACTTAATATCGTATTTTCTGGAATTTTATCTTTCATTATATTATAAAAAACTTCTACATCATATATTCCTTTTCCAGTATATATACCTTCTCCAAAGTTATCTTGATACGTATCTGAAATTGCATTAGTATACGAATCAACTCCTCCGCTTCCTGCATATATCTCAGAAAATACACTTTGTACTACCTTTTCAAGACTAATTCCTACTCTTGGCTGCATTATTGCATGTCCTTCTTGTACTTTCCCATCTACAATTTTAGGCTTATTAAGCGGATGAGCCATAGCTTCTATAAGTTCTATTCCTGCATTTAATGTAAGTTCTGTATCTGCATCTAATGTTATTATATATTTAATATCAAGGTCTTTATATTCCTTTAAAGTATTTACCATAAATGTATTCTTTTGATTCTTATTTCGAAGGAAGCTATTTAACTCTGTAAGTAGTCCTCTCTTTCTTTCCCAGCCCATATAGCATCCTTCTTGGCTGTTGTATGTTCTCTTTCTATACACAAAATTGAATATCTTTGGCTTTCCGCTTTTTACATATTTATCATTTAGTCTTTTTATTTCATAATTTCCGAGTATTTATTATCTCATCATCAAAATCTTCATTTTCATTTGAACTTACTGTGCAATCTCCAAGTAGCAAGCAATATACATTTTCTGATTTGTTAGCTATATAATATACTTCAAGCTTTTTAAATAATTCCTTAACACTTTTCCCGATTTTTAAGTATACTTGGAATTACAATTAATGTCTTGCAATTATCTGGTACTCCATCACTAAAATCCATCTTTGGCATTAATTTAGGTTTTACAATCTTTCCTAAAACATTTTGAAGTATTTTAACTATTATTTCTGATATTGGTATGAAAACTAAAACTCCAAAAACTACTCCATAAAATATATTTTTACTTTGAATAGCTAAAATGCTTCCTAGAATTAAAGAAAAAATTACAGTAAATATAATTATTGAATAGATATATAAATTAATTTTTATTTTTGTCTTCTGCTTTGAATCCAATTTTTTTACACCAAGTTGTAGGTAAAGTTTGGAAGTTCCGCTCTCCTATAAGATAATATCCAATATGATTTTTCTTTTCTTCTTTATTACTTCCTTCATTGCTTCTTTTATCCTTTTCGTTTTTTGCAAGCTCTACTGCCTTTTTTGCAATATATATTTCAGACATTTTTGTTTTCTTTGCGATTTCTTTTACAGCATTTCTGTAATATTCCTTTGTTTTATAATCCATATTTTCATAAACCTTACTTGGATCATTTCTTAGTATCTCTTCTACTCCATTTATGCTTTCAAATACTTCTACAAAGTTCATTCTTTGAAGTGAATGCATACTTTTTATTGCATTTCCAATGCTAACCTTTTTTAAGGCAATATCAAAATGCTCCTTTTTTATCACTTCTTGAAGGGTTAATCCCATTTTGTTTATTTCTTCTTCCAAAATGTTTAAGTATGCGATTCCCCTTTTACCATATTGCTTTAATTTGTATGACATGTATTCAATAAAAGTGTAACTATTATCCTTATTTCCACCTGCAATTTTTGCAATATCTGTAAATTTTAGTTCCTTTTTATCTTTTCTTTCAACAAGTCTCTCTATTATGCTTTCTACCTTTAACTTTTGCATTTGTGAAATATATATTTTTTCGCATATCTCTCTTATAATTTCTATTAATGCAATTTTAAAGAATAAATTAATATTCCAAATCTCTTCCATCTCTAGTGTCTTTTTCTTCTGGTAACTCTGTAAATATTCTTCTAAGTCTTTTGCAGTAAAATTACCGTTTTGTATATGAAGCAATTTCAAAAGCTACTATATAACTTCTCGAATATCCTTTATATTTCCCTGAAGATATTCCGGGGAAATTTATATATTTTTTAAGAGGTAAATTCTTTCTTACCTCTTTTACTGTTTCTTCTATTACATAATAATTATCTAGTAACCATTCTCCTGCCTGATGTATATTTATTTTCAATTTTAGATGTTCATTTAGCATATCATATGTTTTTGTAATATATGCAAAATTATCTAAAAGTCTTGGAACTGGATATGTTTTTTTGTTTGATTTATCTTCTATTGTATGGTCTGAAGCAAGATTTTCTAAATAATCTTTTAACTGCTCTTTATTTAATAAAACTCCTTTTGTATCTAATGCCTTATCTATTCTGGCCATTCTTCTTTATTGTATAATATATTTTAGTAAATATATTATACACTCCTTTCCATGGTTTATCATTTTTTTATTAGTTTTCCATGGTTTCCAAATTTTATACATAAAGAATATTATTACTTTTTGACATTAAAAAATATATAAAATAACCCTATTTATTAAACAATTTATGTTTAACAAATAGGGTTTTTATTGTGTAATATTTCGTATCTAAAATTCTTTAAGTTTTACATCTATTCTTCTTTTTTAGGTACTACTACAAATTTTTTGATTAATACAAGTCCTATACTTAATATTACTAATCCTACAAGTACAATTCCTAAGTTAGATTCAATTGTGTCTTCTATTAATGTTAAACCTTGTGGTACAGTAATTATTATTGTTGGTGATTTTCCTGTTCCAATAGAAGGTGTTTTACTTGGATTTGCACCGTCTACTTGCTGAAGTGGACGTACAACTGAAGTTTCTCTTTCAGATTCTCCTGTTATATCGTAACCTTCCATATCTATTACTTTACCAGCAGAGTTTTCAAGTCTTGTAAGCTCTATTAAGTTAGAGAACTCAAATTCATTTGCTCCTGATGCTGTAGTTCCAAGAACTGCTGAAAGTACAATCTCGTCTGTTACTTCTTCACCTGGATTTAGCCATCTATATAATGGACTATCGTCTGTAGCTCTTAATATATGGCTATATGAATCTAGCAATTTTGTTGATCCATCTTGTGCATTGTATAATTCACGACTTGATACAAATTCTGATGGATTTGTATCTTCCCAGTATCCATTTACTTGTTCTTTTAAGTAATTTGTCTTGTTGAAGTCTAATGGAGTTACTGGATAATCTACAATATTTGTAGCTCTAGATTGAATTATTTCTGCTCTTCCTACATTAAATCCAGATATTCTTGCATATTTTTTCAATCTTTCAACAGGGTTCTTAGAGTCTTCGTGATTCTCTCCAGCTAAACATGCTGTTCCATACTCACTACTGTCTTCAGCATTATGATATGTTATTGTCTGACCAATATCGTCTCCTGATTCATAAGCTACTAATTCTTCTACGTTTTCGTCATAGTATGCAACTGCTATTGTCTTTCCACCTTGTTTGATGTACTTAATTGTATCATATACACCACCATTATGTAAGCTATCGTTTGTTACTTTAATTGTATATGTTAGCTCAATTGTTGCACCTTGTAGTAATAAGTCGTTATAATAAATATCTATTAATCCATCTAAGTATCCATTTGAGCTTAATACATCAGTTACGATGTTTGATCCTGTTTGATGTCCGCTTTCGTCGAAGTTTGCATCTACAATCTTGTTACCATCTTGTAAGTATAGTTTAACATTAGATACATATTTCTTGATGTTGACATCATTGTATGCTCTTGGTGTTACACCAAAGTCTACTTTTTGTATATCATAAGGGAAGTCAGTATTTACTGTATTACCAGTTACTTCTGGACGTATATACTCTACTTCAAGTTCCATTGTTGATGTATATGCATATATTGGGTCTGTATGTCTTGCGCTCTCTACTTCTAATACACCATCATAGTCATATTCTATAGAGTTTGAATTTTCTGCATTTTCTATTCTTGCATTCATTTGAGTTAATCTTGAATATGCATCATCATATGCATCTGAATATCTTACTGTATCAATGTCTGTTAATTTCTTGTCTTCTTCATTTACGTCTTTATCTCTATACCAATACTGATCATTATCAGTATCAGAATTTGATTTTGTTGATTGATAATACTGTCCATTTACTGGTAATTTATCTCCAGCTGTATTTGTAGATACTTTGCTGTAAATTGTATCTCCTGAATAATCACCATAAATGAATCTTACTGTGTAGTCACCTGCGATATATGATTGGAAGTTATATGATCCATCGTCATCGGTTGTTGTTACAGCTCTTACGATTTGATTTGCTCCTTCTTCATTATCTTCACCTTTTAATAACTCTACAAGTTCTACCTTTATTCCGCCAAGTGCTAGATTTGCATCTTCTGAATATGTAGGTTTTTCTCCACCATTTTGTAGATCTAGAGAAGACTTAATGTTTCCATTTACAGCTTCCCAAATGTTACCTGAAATTTCTCTTACATATCCACTATTTGCAAGTGCTAAGCATACTTTCCATGCATCGTCTTCTCTTGCATCTAGTAACTTGCCAAGTGTTAATGTAGCCTTTCTACTTGCTGTTTCTAGGTCACCGCCACCTACTATTGCTGCATCTAATTCATATAAAGCTTGAGCATATTCATTTTTAGCTTTTTCAAATTCTTGAATTTTGAAGTTACCAGGTCTTGAATTCATATCTAAGTAGCTATTTTCTGTTGAATATCCGTTTATTTCTGCATAGTTACCAATTAGCCATGTCTTAGAATATTTATTATCGCCTTGTAATTCTTCTTCTTCTTTTTTAATGCCTATGTGATTAAATAATATTTCTGATGGATTTTTCTTCATTCTAAATACTATTCTAATAACTAGTTCCTGAGATGGATCTTCAAATTTTATTCCTCCACCGAAGTTGAAGAATAATGCTTTATATCCTGCTGCTCCTGTATTTTCAGAATATGCATCTCCTGTCATCCCGCTTTCTGACACACTTACTGCTTGTGGTTGACCATTAAACGTTGCTGAAAGCGCTTCTATATCATTACCTTTTGATGTTTTGTATATTCCACCTTCTGGCGCGTATTCAAAGTCCGGATTATAGTAATCAACAATTTGATTTAATGTTGTTGGTATATTTTTTGAACTCTTTACTACAATCTCATATGTCATGTAGAATTCCATTTCGTCTTCTGTATAGTAAGCAATATTTCCTTCTGTTTGAGCGTTTGCATCATATCTCTTATGCATTCCACTATCGTCTTTTACAGAATAGTTATAGTCTTCTTCATAAATATATTGATTGTATGTTTCTTGTTTTGTGTAGTAATTGTATTTTGTATCATATCTGTTCATTGATACTGTTGTATCTACTATATCTGATTCAAGTGATAAGTTTACTTCTGGTCTTTCTACTAATCCTAAGTGAATATTTAATTGACCTGGGTATATATAATCACGTTGTTCTAGAACGTCCCAATCGTTTACATTTTCATCTGCAGTATCTATGTTAATTTGATAATTAGGACTGTGTGCAGTATCATTTATACCTTTTTTAGGATATACTCCATTACTTGTCTCTGAAGATATTCCGCCCTTTACTGAGTTATCTCCAGCATAAGCACTAATTAGTGATGCCTTCATAAAAGCAATTTTATTTTTTATATCTGGGTCTTCACCATGATTAGATTCAACTATATCATAATAGTGTTCAATTGGCTGTCCATTATATCCAGTAAATCCATTTTTTGGTGGTTTTTGATTGTTTATATTACGTGTATCTATAATAGCTAATAATGCAGCTTCTTCATATAAACTTTCTATTTCTTGATAGCTATATGCATATGTTTCTGGAGTAATTGTTTTATACATATTATTTATACTTTGTCTCTTAGATGTAAGTTCAGAACCTTTTGATGTTACATTCCAATCTGCTGAATTATATTCTGCCTTAGGACTTACAGTTGTTTCATATTCCATTCCATTATATCTAAATCCAACATAATATGTGCTATTTGGGTACAATCCACCAAATTCGTACTCACCTTGACTATCTGTGTATGTTGGGTTTGCCCATGTTTTTGTTTCATTATTTGAATAATAGAATTTATCAACTGGTTGACCATTTCCATAATATAATGTTACCTCAACACCACTAAGTGTTAATTCTCCTGGATCATATTTACCATTTGCATCTGATGCATCTTCTTTTAATTCATTCTTATCAAGGAATACTTTACCTGCAATTCTTAAAAGCCACTCTTCATCATCTGGATTCTCAGGTACATCTGGTATTTCCGGAATAGTAAATCCTGTGTCATTTTCTATTACAACTTGTACAACTTTGTTTCCACCTTCTGTTGTAACTTTTGTTGCATGGTCTACTATTTCTTTTCTTTGTCCTTCATTTTCGTCTGAAGATACAAACTCTGCAAGCCATCCAAGAACATCTTCATATTTAAGTTCTTTACGTTCTCCACTTGCTTCGTCCATTTGGTGTTTACCTATTTGTTCTTGAGTCCATTTTTCAAGATACTGTACCATTGCTGGTGTTAAGTTTCCTGAATTTTGACCATTAGATGTAGCCCAGTTATATATATCTTCTATTATTGTATCTGTCCAGTATTGGATTATTACATCTTCGTCTGTGTATTCAGTATATTCTTGTAATACACCATTAATATATACAAGAGTTATATCTTTACTTTCTGTTTTGAATGTATATCCATTTTGTGTTTTTATCTCGACTATATCTAATATTACTTTTCCTGTAAAGCTTGCAATATCCAATCCGCCATCTTCGTTACCTGGCATATTTGCAAAGTCTTCAACAGTTAAGTTAAGAACACCATCTGTAGTTTGACCATAGATATAGTTGTATGATTTATCTACTAAATTTCCTGTATATGTTATGTTTCCTTCACTATCAGCATGTCCTGCCTGATATTTAACATGAATTTTAAATGATGCATCAATTAGGCCATTTCCTTTATCTACTTTTGCGATTTGTATTATTGGTGAGCCACCACCTGGTTTACGGCTATCTTTCAGCTTCATTACAAAGTTATTATTTTCCACAGTTCCGCCTGATGCACCTTGTATGAATCCTTTATCTACACTAAAGCTTCCAGATATAGTACCTGTTAGTTTTTCGTAACCTGGAGGTGCTATTTTCTCTGTAACTTTAACTTCAATCGTAGTACCAGCTGCCATTAATGGAAGGCAAACACCTAACTCGTTTAATCTTCTTGTAGTTATACGTATGCATCCATATTGATCTGTTGTTTCAGTAAAGTATAGTTTTTGATTGTGTTTACTATACGCATATTCGTCTACACCTATTACTGTTATCTCAATATCAAATGTTGCTCCAACTAATGGCTCATTTGTTTCAGCATCATATTTATATAACTTGATATCTGGTTTACCGCGTTTATCCCATTTTTTAACGAATTGTATAGAATAATGATTATATTTTCTATTAAAATGTCCATCTTGTAGCATTAGTCTTTCAGCTTCTCCTACAGAATCTCTATCCATTATATATCTTGAAGCTGGTGAAAGTCCGCTTTGACTTTGTGACCATGGTAACCATTCCGAGTGATGGTGTTTTCCACAATCTTCGGCTGTACACATATCTGTCGTATCTTCCGTATATTCTCCTGTAGCAGAATAACTCCATTTATATGGATCAAGCTCCATATTCCACCACCAAAGCCATTTTATTCCTTCGTATTCAGATAGTGATGCTCCTACAGATTCTCCCTCACAATCTGCTAAATATTGGAAATCTATTTGTACATATGCAGCAAGAAAATCTTCTGGTTTCATAGTTCCTCTGTTTACTTCAATATAGAAATCTGTTTTAGAATAGAATCCCCATACTTCTGCTCCATCACACATTAATGGGTCATATGCTGGATCATTTATACGTGTAATCTTTTTATATTCTTCACCTCCTGGTGAACGAAGTATCCTAAATGATCCACCAAGTCTTGTAATATCTTTACCGTCCTGATTTGCAACCCAGACATTTTCAACTGAGTTAAAAATATGTAACCCATCTTCAGATGAATATTTATCACAACATTTATCATCATATGTAAAATCGATATTATATGGTCCAAGTATAATTTGATATGGATTGTCATACACACCGTCACCGTCACCGTCATCAAAACGATACTTAGCTCCTAAATTTGGAATTTCATAAAAATCTGTGTCATAATCACTTTCTCCTATTGAAGAAACCTTTTTATCGCTTTTTTCTACTTTTTGAGGCTCAGCATATTTTGCATATACTTCCATATTTTTTGCATATGCATCATTTGAACCATCTGGTGAACACATATGCTCATAGAATTCTTGATAGTTAAGTGCAATTTCTGAAAGTCCTCTGTCTCCTTGACTATATCCTTCTAAGATATTCCAAATTGCATGTTGTCTTACTCCTGAGTTATATCCATGAGTTGCATCCGACAATACATACGCAATTGCAGTAAACATAGGTGTGTTTCCTTTATTTAAATATCTTACAAATTTATATTCTAGAGATCTACGAAAATGACTACCTATACCTGGTAAATTATCTTCTAAGTTATCTACTAGGTCCTGATCACATTTTGGACATTCAGCTGGAATCATCTGGAAGTTTCTTCTATGACAACCTTTTGACATAAATTGACCTTTCCAATATCCTTGTAAATAATTCCACATTGTACACATAGTTTTATGCCATCTTAATGCTTCCCCATCTTGTCTTTGATATACATATCCAACATCATCTTCATTCCATTCCCACCATGCTGGGCGTTTAGAATCATATGCCTCTTTAAAATTGTCTGTTGCAACATTTTCTATGCCATCTCCTATAAGCCATGAGTAGCAATCATTTCCTGTTTCCATACTCCACATTCTATAATGTGGTCTGTATGGCTTAGATGAGTCTGGGCTATCTTCAAAATAATCTCCAATCAAGAACTCAGATAGATTAGCTGGATACTCATCACCTGGACCTCCATAATTTGGCCATTTCAAAGTGTCTAAATCACCTTTAAATATCCATACATCCCATGGCACATCACCGTTTCCAAGCTGATGCGGATCCTGCAATTAATATTACAGTTAAAATGATTAATATTGAAAGTATAATTTTAGGTATAAGTTTCTTTTCTTTTATCATTTTATATTTTCCTCCTTCCCTATTCTTATATCTTTCTCAATACTCTTTTATTTATTTCATAAGCTCCGAAGAGCAAATATTACAAGTACTACAAGTAATATTCCGCCGTAGAAAAGTATTCCACCTGTTTTAATTGTTATATATACATCTGCTGTTCCTAAATCGTCTTCTTTTGCATTTCTATTTCCTGGAGCTGAATCTATATCTTGTACTCCAAGGTCATTTGAACATTCTGCAATTTCTGCAATGTTACTTGATACTCCTGTGTTTTCACCTGTCATTGATTTTGTAAGTACTAGCTGTATTTCTTTAGTTTCTCCTGGATTTATTATAGTTCCTGCTAAGCTTGTTGTATAAAGGTTACCATCAGAGTCTTGATACCATTCTGGATTTAGTGTAGAACTAAAGCTTAAATCTTTTGCCTTATAGTCTACAATCTTATTTGCATATCCTGGTACAACTCCTGTGTTTGTAACTTTAATTGTATATGTTATTGCAACAACTGATCCCTTCATTTGTTTTTCTGGAATCTCCACTTTAGCTGTATCAGAATTTCCAAATCTATATGTTTCTACACCTTTACTGTTACTTACTTGCATTAAGTCAATTCCTTTTGTTAGTTCCAAGTCAAATGTTGGACTTACAACTAATCCTAGGTCTATGTTAGATAAGTTTCCATTTACATTTAATGTATTTGTTGCAGCATATGTGTTTGATGTTCCTGATAAGTTTAATATCATATTTATAACATCAGAGTTTAAATTACTATCTACTCCATTAGCTTGATATGTTGTAAGTGCATAATTCATTGTATCGTATTCAAATGCAACAATGTAATTTCCTTGTTTTATTCCTGTAAATGTATAATTTCCTTCTCCATCTGTTGTTGTATTTGCAATAACTGTATTTGTTGAGCTATTAAGCAAATATACTTTTATAGCTGTAAGTTTTTCTTCGTTAGAATCTCTCATTCCATTTTTATTTGCATCTACCCATGCTACACCAGAAATTCTATATGATCCCGTTCCTACATTTGTGTTTCCTCCACTTTCGTTATTTCCACCATTTCCTGAATTAGAAAGTGAACCTATAAGCTTATGAGTAATTTCATTTGCAAATAATTCTTCCCTTTTATTAAATGTAACAGATGCCTTATTAGTTATATCTATGTCATTCTTATTTTCTACTGTTTTTGCTTTAACATATATTTTTAATGTTTCTCCAGATGCTATATTACATTCGATACTTAATGATTTAATTTCGTTTTCGAATGTCTTAGATACTGTTTCTCCATTTTGTACATAATAATATTCTTCTAATGAAAGGCCAACTGTTGCAGTATCTGTTATTTTTGCAGTTGTATCTAAATCCCCAATATTTTTTACTGTTATTTCATATATAATTTCGTCTCCTACTGCTACTTCTGATCCTTCTTTTACATTTGCACTTTGAGATATTTCAAATCCATCCTTATATGCTAATGTTTCAAGTGATAAAGTTCCTGGATATGAGCCTTCGTTACTACATGTAGCTAAAGCATCTACTTTAAGTGTTCTTGAATATGTTCCACTTGGTAAATCGTCAACAACTAATTTGAATGAATATGTCATATATCCAACAGTTTCACCTAAATCCCATGTTATCTTTCTTGATGTTTCATTATATTTTCCTTCACTTTGTGCTGATACAAATGTCATTCCATCTGGAACAGTTACTTCTAATTTAGCATTTTGTAAAGGAACAGTATTATTAGTACTTGCATAAACTGATATATTATAGTTTATCTCTTTTCCTGGAAGCGCTTTTTCGTCATATAAATTTGTTTTTCCCGTTAATGATAATTTTACATGTTCACTTGCTGGCTCAATATTATTTTTCAAAACATTTGATGTGAACTCGTCTTCAAATCCATCAACAGTAGCTTTAACCGAAACTGTAAGTTCATTTAATCCTACATTTTGGTCTATTAATGATTGTATTAAACTATTATATTCTTCTAAACTTTCAGCATATTCATCATACCCGTCTTCAAAGTCCTCTTCAGGTATTATCTCTATATTTTTACCTTGTGCTCTTAATTCTTCTTTTCTTTTATTTACATATTCTTCTCTTGTCATTATATCTTTTTTACATTCTTCAAGTGTTTTTCCTTCTATTGGTGATTCAGTTATGCTTTGAACAAATCCAACTCTTAGATAGAATACTACATCTTTTGATTTTCCTGCTTCTATACTATCTATTGTTAATATTTTTTCTTCTGGAGTAGTACTTGCTCCATAATTTCCTGTTTCTTCATTAAACTCTGTAAAGAAACTTTGATTTGGTAATGGAATTGTTACTTTAACATTATTTACTGTCTTAGTTCCATTGTTCTTTACAGTTACTGTATATTTTACGTAGTCTTTTTCTACAACTATTGCTCCTGCTTGTAATTCATTTTTAACTGTAACTTCAAGGTTTGGTCCTTCTCCTGTAGAAACTCCTGCTGGTGTTGATTCAACTTCATTTCCTGCAAGTGCAATTTGTGCAATCTCTGATTCTTCTTGTCTATTTGCATATACAGCAAATACTTCGTATGTTTCTTGATTTCTTTCAAGATTTTCTGGTATTTCTACGTTATATTCAAATCCTAGTATATCTCCTGTATTAAATGTATAATCATTTAGTACTATCATGTATGATTTTACATTACTTACTTCATTTATGTCTGTCTTCCATCCATTTGCTGGTGTATTTAAATCTTTTGTTGCTTGTCCATTTTCTGAATAATATACTGTTATTTGACTATTTTCTATTCCTGATATTGCATTTATTCCTGATACTACTTTTGCCGTGAATGTTGAGCCTAGGTCTTTATTTTCTGCAATTGTTTTATTTCCTTCAAATGGAGTTCTACCTAATATTACTACATTTTCCATATTGTATTCATAGTTGTTTATTGCAAGTATTTTAATATTTGCTTGTTTTGTAGATGCTTTTGTTTGTAGTTCTCCTATTCCTTTATTTCCGCTTATTGATACTACTGTATCGCCTTTATCATTAAATCCTGCTATTTGGCTTACTGTTGCAATTCCTGCTGGTGCAACAAATTTTATTTCATTATATGTTGTAATCTTTTCTTCTGTTTGTTCATTTGTAACATCTAATATTATATTTTCTTTCTTAGTAGGTGTAAGTGAATTTGCTTTAATGTTTGCATTCATAACAAGTGTTGCACCTTCTGTAACTGCATCATCATTGTATGCAGTTTGCTCTCCATCAAGTGCTATCCTTATTACTATATTTCCATTGTCATTTTTATACATTATTGCTTCTGCAATTTTAAGTTCTTCTTCATATACAAGTTTAACATTTTCGATATCTATATTTGTTACATATTTAGGAAGAGTAATCTCTGCAACTGGATTTTTGTATAATGCTGTGCTTGCATCTGTTGTCTTTAATGTAACTCTTAATTCAACATCTTCATTTTCTACAACTGTTGATAGATTTTCCTTACTCATTTTGAATTCAGCTTGTGATGTTGTGTCAAGAAGTTCTATTTCTGTACTTGTATTTCCAGAAATTATATTTACATCATTTTGCATTATATTTGCATTAAGATTAACTCTAACTTTTTTAAACATTTCTTCTTGTACTTTTGAATATTCAAGTGGTTTGATTTCTCTACCATTTTCTATTTCAAGTATTCCTATTGTTTGTGGTTTACTTGTTTCAAATAGTACATTTGATATTTCTTCTTCAAATTTATATTCTGTGTTTTCCTTATTTAATGTAGTAATTATTGTACCGTCTTCTTTATAAACGTTGATATATCCGTCTTCTCCTAATATTTCTACTAGGTTTTCTTTAGATATTTTTGTATATGTATAAAGTGCAGATAATGGATATGTATTTTCGCTTTCGTCTACAAATGTTGTTTCATCTTTAAATGTTATTTTATCCATGATTTCTGCATATCCTATATTTAAGCTTAGTTTGTTAGCAAATGCTGTGTTCTTTGCATTTTCTACTAACATATATCCTTTATATAGACTTTCTTCTGTATCTACTCCAAGTGTTACTATATCTCCAATTTGTTCTGTAAGTTCTATTTCTTGTGAAAATTCTTGGTTTGCTATTTTTTGTTCTTTTGCATAGTATGTTATTTCAGATTCTGAATTTAAACTAACTTCTGCATAATCTACTATTGCATCTTCTGAATATATACATGTAAGTATTATTTCGTCTTCTACATCTTTTAACCAAGAAAGTATTTCATTATTATTTTCTATTAATAATTTTATTTTTCCATCTTCATATGTATAATCTTCATCAGTAAATACTTTGCCTTCTTGTCCGTTTGTTGCCATTGTTGATTTTGACATAAGTGTTATTGTTTTTGGCTCTATATTATTTATTTCTGGAACTTCTATTTCTAATTTTGTTTGTTTTACAGGTAATTTGTTGTCTACAAGTTTTGATTTTATTGATGTTTGAAGTATTACACCTTTTGATCCATTTACATCAAATGTAACGTATTTTGATATTTCCTGAGTTAAAGAGCTTTCAGCTTCGCCATCTATTGATGCTTCTACTTCTATTTTCTTTTCTACATCTATTGTTTTTCCTTTATCATTTACATATTTACCTTGTAATGTTATAGATGCAACTTTACTTAAGTTTGATACATCAAAGTTCGAATCAGTATCTATTGCAATTGGAAGTTCTAATGCTACTGTTTCGTCTTTTCTTATTTGATTTAATGCTATTGTTTTTGCATCTTCAGATATACTTTGTATCATTTCGAATTCTTCGTCTGTTTCTTGTATTTTGAAGTTTGCATTTTCAATTTTGATTGTTCCATCTACAAGATATCCTTCGTCTACCTTGATATTCATGTATAACTTGTCTTGCTCGTCCACATTAAATACCTTAGTATGTACATTTTCTCCTTCATCTTGGAAATATGCATCAAATTCTATTTCTGCTTTTTTTACTTGCGTTGTTTGTTCTTCTAAATTTGCATCTGCTGCATAGCTTATACCATAGCTTCCAAGTAATGCTACGTTTGCAAATGAAAGCATGAATGCTAGAAATGCTGCAACTACTTTTATTACTGTTTTTCTGTTCATAGAAATTCCTCCTAATTATTTTTTTCGCTATCTTATATTATACTCGCTTTTTCGGCATTTTTCAAGGTTTTTTATGTATTTTTTTATGTAAATTTTATTTTTTTTTATCTTTTGCCGAATTATGCTTTTTTTATATAATATATTACTTTATTATTTTACATTATTTTATTTTTTTTGCAATAGTATTTTTTGCCAATAATTAAGACCTTGTAATTTACTTCTAGGGAAGTACTTTTTCTTGAATTCAGGTGTTTTGTTAAGTTTTCCTTACTTTTTTGTTTCATTATTGTTACAATAGCGTAAATTTATTAGGGCATCATGCATTTTATGATTTTATACTTTTGATAAAATTTGTATATTTTTTGATTTTATTTTGAATTTTATACAGAATTTTATATAAAATTATATGTCTTTATATCCATTAAGATAAAAGAAGCAAAATTAATGATATAAAAAGGAGATTGTCTCTAACTCCTTCATTATATAAGAAAAAAATAAGTGAGATAATAAGAAGATCGTCAAAATATAACTTTATCCCAAATAACTCAAATACAGGATTTTCCTGATTTTCTCCATATCTATTGTTTCTTGTTTCTGATACATTTAACTGTTCATTTACATCTCTTTCTGTTCTTGTCTTTTTTCTATTATCTTTTTCTTTTATGCTTTCATCTACATTTGATTTGTTTCTACCATTTCTTCCATCATATCTTTCATATCTTTGATTAGAATATGTATTATACGGATTATATTGGTAATTTCCGTATCTATAATTTGAATAATAATATGGACGTCTAAAAAATGGGATAAATTCCATTATTTTTTTGATTCACCTCCAGAATTATTAAATAGTTCCATAACTTTACTCATGCTAAATAGCTTTATGTACTGATCTACTTTATCTTTTCTACTCTCTTTAAGATATGGTTTTAGAGACAAAAGCAAGTTTGATCTTGGATCATTTTGGCCCTTCATTTTTTCCATTATTTGTTTCATTTTTAAAATGGTTTCCATATCGATTCCTAGTCCATCTCCGTCTGTCTGATTTTGATTTTTTTCTTTTTGATTTTCGTAATTATTAGATAGAGAAGATAATATATTTTTCATTTCGTCTGGTATATTGCCTTCATTAACCATATTGCTAAATTTACTGAATATTTCGGACATTTCTTCATTACTCATTATTTATTTACCATCTCCATTCTAAGTTCTTTATTTTATATTTTTGCTTAAGTTTTTTAAAATTTCATCTTTATCCTTTGAATTAAGCATTTGTGAAACCTGCATAAGCCCTTTTTCTAAATCTTTTTTATCCATTTTTGATAACATACTCATTAGCTTATTTACATCTATATTATCCATATATCATCATTCCCTCTTTTCTATTTTGATATATTTATATATATGCAAGTTAGAAAAAAATGTTACAAATATATAAATAAAAGTACACAAACTATTGAATTTAAGCGAAGAACGCTGGACTGCTTTTAAGCTGGAAATTCTTAATATAATTTATGGAAAGAGTTCATGCTATATTTTTTATTCTAACACAATTTTATTATCTCTTATATAAGCTCTCGTTTTTATATCTTCAAAATAGTCAATATTTTCTTCTTGCTTTTTAGTGTTTTTATCTTCTTCTTCATCATTAAATACCGGTCTTTCCATCTCTTTTACTATATTAGCTATTCTAAGCTGCGGTGCATCAATTTCATTTGCAACAATTATTGCTTTTCTATTTCCATTTGCACCTGCATGCGCTAACCCTCTTATAGAGCCGAAGTACTACTATATTATCTTCTGCAAATACTTCTGCTCCAGCATTTATATCTCCAAGCACAATTACAGTTCCTGTGTATTCTATTTTTTGTCCTGATCTTAATGAACCATCAACAATTTTTGCTATTGTTTCGTCTATTTTTCTATCAAAAGATTTCCTTATTGCATGTAATCCAAGCTCTGGTTCTCTTCTTTCTTCTGTTTCAATGCCGTGTTTACTGTGTTTACCTATTCCCATTATGATTTCATTCCTTTCTTTATTTAACAGATTTTTGATTTTACTTTCCTTGCTTTTTCGTTTAACTTTCTTCAGAATTAATTTTACTTTTAACTTTGGTTCATTAATTATCTATTTCCGTATATGGTATAGCTGAATTATCTTCATATGTTTCTGTTTCATTCATTCCAAAGTATTGTGCAATAACATCTCTTGCTGGATAACATGCAATTGATGAGCCACCACCACCATTTTCTATAATGCAGACTACTGCAATTTCTGGATTATCATATGGTGCAAATCCTGCAAACAATGCATTTGATGTATCTCCTGCACCTGTTTGTGCTGTTCCTGTTTTTCCTGCAACTTTTATATTAAAATGTCCAAATACTAAGTATGCAGTTCCTGATGCTTCTGTTGTAACACCCTTCATTCCTTCCATTATTGCTTTTAAGTTTTCGTCAGATATTTCTATATCTTCTTTTTGCAATGGTGTTATTCCTAGTCTTTCGTTTGAATAATTTCTAATTTCTTCTTTTGCAACTTCTGTTCCGTCTGAATTAATTATTGTTTTTACTATACTTGGGCTGACTTGTTTTCCATGATTTACTAATATACTAATATATTTTGCAAGTTGCATTGGCGTAAATGAATTTCCTTCCTGACCAATTGCTGCAGAAAGTGTTCTTCCTACTGTCCACGTATATCCTTTTTGTTTTGCAAGTTCTGGACCAGCTACTGTTCCTGATTTTTCCCCTGTCAATTCTATTTCAGTCAAATCTCCTAGTCCAAATCTATGTGCATAATCATCTATTGTTTCTATTCCTGTTCTGTATCCCATTTCATAAAAGAAGTAGTTACATGATTGCTTTATTGCACTTGTTATATTTAAATATCCATGTCCCCTATGACGAGAATTATATATCCAGCATTTAGGATTGTGTCCCCTTGGATATATTCCTGTATCATTTACCTTTTCATTTACTGTTACCTTACCATTTTGAAGTGCAGCTGTTGCAACTACCATTTTAAATGTAGATCCTGGTGAATATGTTCCTGCTATTGTTCTGTTTAATAATGGTTTCTTGTTTTCGTTTGAGTTATATGCATTCCATGTTTCTGTATCTATTCTTCCATCTTTCCATGAGCCAACATCATAACTTGGATAACTTGCCATTGCAAGTACTTCTCCTGTTTTTACATTCATAACAACTAATGCTCCAGCATCAGAATCTTCTGATCCTTTTGCAATAGATCCAGCATTTTCTATTGTTTCTTTAAGCGATTTTTCTGCAACTGCCTGAAGATTAGCATCAATTGTAAGTACCACATTTGAACCAGCTATTGCTTCTTCTTCAACATACTCGTCTACTATGCTTCCATCTACTGACATGTCAATTTCTTTTACGCCATTTTTTCCTCTTAAGTATTTTTCAAATACGTATTCTATTCCATCTTGTCCGTATAGGTCATTCATTGTATAGCCCTGGTCTTTGTTTGCTTCATATTGCTCTTTAGATATTGAACTGATATATCCGAAGTGCATGTGATGCAAGTGCTCCATTTGGATATGCTCTTTTAGCATGTGTTACTACGTCAAGTCCTGGGAATTTGTCATTTTGCTCGTCAAATATTAATGCGCTTTGTCTGCTTACATCATTTGATATTGTAAGTGACTTTGCGACTCCATATCCTTCTGAAGTTATTCTATATCTAACTGCAAGTATTTTTCTTATCTCATTGATATCTTCATTTTTTATTTCATATCTATCTTTAAAGTAATTAAAAGCTTCTTCAGGTGTAACATCTTCTTTAAATCCATATTTTTCTATCCATGTTTTTTTAATTTCGTCATTCGAAAAGTCAAATGCAATCGGATTTATTGATATTGGGAATGTGTCTATATATGTATCTCCATTTGATTCTAAAATATTTATTACTGATAATATTGAATCATTTAAAACATCATTTTCTAACTTTGTTTTGTATATTTCAACTGAAAAAGTCATTTCATTTGTAGCAAGTGCTGAACCATTCCTATCAAGTATGTTTCCCCTTGCTGCATATAACGTGCTCTCTCTTGCAAGTCTCGTATTTGAAGTTTCCCTATATGTTGAGCCATTTACTATTTGAAGATTAAAAAGTTCTGCAAGCAAAAGAACGCCTATAATATATACAAAGGCACTAAGTGTATTATATCTTAACTTGATATTCGGTGTGTTTTTTCTTCTATATCTTTCCACTACTTGTTTCTCCTTTTTATCTAAAAATATCTTGTTAGTATTTGCTGATTTTTAAATATTTCTTCTAATTTATATCCAAGTTTTTGCATGATTGGATATATTATTATTGTAAGCATTGTGTTAAATATTACTTCTATTATTAGCATTCTTGTAAATTCGAATATTTCTACATTTGAAGATAATATAATAGCTCTATATGTATATAAAAATATTTCATACGCAATTGTTGATATGCTTGCCATTATCATTACTGTTATTTTACTGTCTTTAGAGAAGTTTTTTTCAAGATATCCCCCTAAAAATCCAATTGCTCCAAGTGCAATAACAGATCCGCCTACAACTGTGCTTCCTATTACATCAATAAAGTATCCAAATATTATGCCAAATATCGTTCCCATTCTTGTCCCTGCATATAGCCCTATAAATAGTACAAGCACAACAAATAAATTGGGCTTAACTCCCGCTATTGTAAACCAACTAAAAAAGTTGAGTTGTAAAAAATATATTAATATAAAAGTTATAAATAAAATTAATATTGCGAAAGCTCTTTTCATAATATTTTATTTACTTTCTCCTTATTATTTTGAATTCGTTTTTTAGCTATTCCCATTTTACATATGTTTTTTAATTTTTAAATTACATTATTTATTTTGTTATTACCAATACTGTCTCTAATTTGTCAAAATCAACAGCCGGCTCTATCCATGCATATCTATCTAGTACATTTAGTGTATTTTCTATTGTTTTAATCTTTCCGTATTGTTATACCTTTTGGATATATGCCACCCATTCCTGAAGTTTCTACTGAATCTCCTTCTGATATATCTGCATTTGTTGGTATATATATTCCTTTTAACATTCCATCATTTAAGCTTCCCCTACAAATTATGCTATCTTCTGAATTTGTAAGTCTTGCTGTTACTGAGCTTGACGAATCTATTATCGTTTGGATTTTTGCTGTATCATTTGTAACAGACTCAACATAACCAACTAATCCTTGATCTGCAATTATTGTCATGTTTTCTTCTATTCCATCATTTTTTCCTACATTTATGATAAATGTACTACTATAATTACTTATATCTTTGCTTATAATATATGCTGGAATAGAGTTATAATCTGTATATTTTTCTGTTAATCCTAAATATTCTTTTAAAGTTTCGTTTTCCGCTTTTATTATTTCTAGTTCTCTTAACTCTTGTTCTAATTTGCTCTTTTCATTTATTAAATTGTCATTTTCTTCTTGCAATTTGTCTATATTTTCAAAAAAACTTGAATTGCCAAATATTTTATTTTTTAAGTAAGTGTATCCATTTTGCACAGGCATAATTATCGTGCTAAATACATTCTCAATATATGAGATGCTGCCTGATTTTATATTTGATAAAAATACTATAACTATTAATATTACTGCTGTTATAATTATTCCTACAAAACCTGTTTTTTTTCTATACACTTAAACAAAACCTTCCTTTTCTTTTATGATTTCATTTTTCTTGCATTTAATAATACTGTTTTTAGTTTTTCTAAATCTTCTAATGTTTTTCCTGTTCCTTTTACAACACATTCTAAAGGATTTTCTGCTATAAATACTGGCATGCCTGTCTTTTCACTAACCAATTTATCTATATTTTCTATTAATGCTCCACCACCTGCAAGAATAATTCCCTTTTCCATTATGTCTGATGCAAGTTCTGGTGGTGTTTTTTCAAGGCTTGCCTTTATTACATCAATTATATCTCCAATTGATTCAGACATTGCTTCTTGTATTTCTGTTGATGTTATTGTAATGTTTTTTGGAAGTCCTGTGCTTAAATCTCTACCCCTTATTTCTACTGATTTTTCTGTCATAAGTGGTAAAGCACATCCAATTTCCTTTTTTATTTCTTCTGCTGTTGTTTCTCCTATTGCTGTGTTATATTTTTTCTTTATATAGTTTACAATATCTTCGTCTAATTCGTCTCCTGCAATTCTTATTGAATTACTTATAACTATTCCGCCAAGCGAAATTACAGCAACTTCAGTCGTTCCACCGACCAATATCTACAATTATATTTCCACTTGGTTCTGCAACATCAAGACCTGCTCCAACTGCTGCAGCCATTGGCTCTTCCATAAGATATACTTCTTTTGCTCCTGCGTGCATAACTGATTCTTCAACTGCTCTTTCTTCTACTTCCGTAATACCAGATGGCACTCCTACAACTACTCTTGGTTTTCCAATGTTATATCTTTCTGAAATTTTTTCTATTAATTTTTTTAACATAAGTCTTGTTGCTGTAAAATCTGCAATTACACCATCTTTAAGTGGTCTAACTGCTTTTATCTGCTCAGGTGTACGACCTAACATTTCTTTTGCTTCTTCCCCTGTTGCAACTATAGCACCTGTTTTTCTGTCTATTGCAACTACTGATGGTTCTACTAAAACTATTCCTTTACCTTTCAATGTTACAAGTATATTTGCAGTTCCTAAATCTATTCCTATATCTTTTGAACCGAAATTAAAAAAGCCCATATCAAACTCTCCTTTATTACAAATATCTCATTATACTTTCGCATCCGTTCTTCTGCAATGATTATATGATCTAATACTTGCAGACCAAGTAATTCTGCTGCACTTATGATACGTTTTGTTAATCTTATATCTTCTTTACTTGGATACGCATCTCCGCTTGGGTGATTATGTACTATTATTATTTTAGGCGTTTCTGCTTTTATTGCTTCATATAATACATCTTTTGGTTCGAGCATTGCAAAGTTTGTCCCACCAAATGATAAATCTACTATTTTTTGTATTATGTTTTTTGTATTTAAAAGGATTATTTTTGCAATTTCTCTCTTTTCGTATTTTAATTCGTTCATTAGTAAGTCTGCAACATCTTGCGAATTTTTTATCTTTATGTTTTGCACATCTATTGGCGATGACATTCTTCTTGCTATTTCGCATGTTGCAAGTATTTGTATTGCTTTAATTTTTCCTATTCCCTTTATTTTACAAAGCTCTTTTATACTAATGTTTTGCAAAAATCTTAGGTTATTTTCGTTTTCCATTTTGTTAAGTTTTAGCACCTTTTGTGCAAGCGAGATTGCTGTTTCTTCTTTTGTACCTGTTTTTATTATTATAGCCAATAGTTCAGAATTTGATAACTTTTTTGCACCATATATTTCTAATTTTTCATATGGTCTTTCTGACGTTGGGAGTTCTTTCATTTTAAGTGACATTATTTTCTTCCTTTCTTTTTTTGAAATTAGCCCCCAATTTTAAATTCGTAAAAGAAACGACAAATGGCGAAGTTTATTTTGCGAATACCTATGTTTTACGATATATAAATAATGCAATTGCAATTCCTATTATGCTTGCAATATTTATTTTAAATTGTGCCCCAAGTGTAAGAGTTATTATGCTTAAATCAAGTATTAATGGCTCTGTAAGTCCAAAATTTTTACCATACCCTAGCCACCATAAAAAATCAACACCTGACGCGAATTCTCCAATTAGTCCTCCTACTACTATTCCTGCTAATATGAATAATATAAGTATCCATACATTTTTATCTCTTGTTGCCATATCTTTTGTTCCTCCTATTTCTTTTTTTCCGTATATATTATATATTGCAAATAGATATTTTTCAAGTCCTATTCTATACTTTTTATTATTAGATAATAATTTTTTAATCAGAATAGCTGAAATGATTTATTTCAGCTATTCTTTAATATAATATCAAACTAATTTTTATAAATTCCATTATTTTCTTATTCCATTTTCTTTTTTTTTATAGTATAATATATGTATAACATAAATATATTCTTTAATTTAAGGAGAAGATTTGCAAATATGAAAATTGAAAAACTTAATGAAAATAAAATTCGTGTATTTTTAAGTATCGACGATTTAAATGAAAGGGATATTGATTATCATTCTTTTATGTCTAATTCTATTGAATCACAATCGATTTATTTAGATATGTTAAATAAAGCTGAAGAAGAAGTTGGCTTTGATACTAACAACTGTAAGATAATGATTGAAGCTCTTGCTTTAAAGGATCGGAAAATTTATTCTTACAATTACAAAATTTCAGCAAAATGAAGAGACATATGAAAAGCCACAAACCAAGAAAAAAACATTACATATAAAAAGAAAGAGACCAGTTATTAACTCTTCTAAAACAATTTATTCTTTTGAAAGTTTCGAAGCATTCTGCGATTTTTGTACTTTCTTAAGTAAAAGTAATTATAAAAATGAAATTCAAATACTTGCAAAAGGTTCGTCGTTATATGAGTATAATTCTAATTACTACTTGATTTTTACTGATATAAATTTGGATAATAAAATATTTAACTTTATATGCTCTACTATCACAGAATTTGCACATTTTATAGATAATTCTGAGCTTTTTGAAAGAAGAATTATGGAGTACGGCATACCTGTAATAAAAAAAGATGCAATTTTAACTTGCACAAAATATTTTGTATAGTAAGTATAATTTTAAAAAAAGCCTAAATTGTTAAACAATTTTTGTCTAACAATTTGGGCTTTTTACAATTTGGTTTTTTACATTTACAGTTACTTTTCACTTAGTTACTTTTTATTTTGTTACTTCCTTATTTTCTACACCATTTTCTCTATAATATTCTGCGATTAACTCATCTAATTCAACGCTTATCTTATAAATATAATCGTAGTCTCTATTTTCTTCTATACTTTTATTTAATTCTTCTCTTTTTTTGCGAATTTCATCATTTAACATTTATTTATCCTCCATTTTTCTTTTTTCTCTGCTTTATAGATAAAATACCACATATTTTTGTTTAAGTCAATGAAATTCTAATTATTTAAAGAATTTTCGTTTGTCATAATTCCACTTTTTTGTAGGTTTTCCAACGTATGATTATAGTTTTTAGCTAATTTTCGACGGCAGTTTTCTTCTTTGTAATCACTTTGTAACCTTTTTGTAACAAGATATTAATATTTTTCTACAAATTTTTACTCAACAATCGAATTAACTTCCTTTTCTTCTTTAAATACTTCTTTTAATATTTTTTCTGCATATTCTTTTGTTACTTCGTCATATTTTTCTAAATATTCAAAGCTATTTATTCCTTTAAAATAATCTGATAGGAAGATTCTAGCTGTTTCGTCAACACTGTTGTACTCTGTTATATAATCTCCGTAAAGTTTTTTCTTGTTTCTTGAAAAATCTTTTTCATTTAATCCATTCTTTTTAGCTTCTTCTATTTCATTGTTTATCATTTCTATTACTTTTTTAGGATTTCTTGAAACTCCAGTAATTAAAACAAATGCGTAGTTATTTGAAAAATCATACTCAGTATCCAAGTTTCCAAGTATAAGATTACTATCTGTAAGTTCTTTATATAGTTTTGAACTCTTTCCTAATAATGTATTTAAGCAGATTTGTATTGCAATATGTTTTTTTACCATATCGCCTTCTACTTTGTCCTTAAATCCTATTGCAAACATAGGATTACTTAAATTCATTTTTACGCATTTTTCTTTTTCATTTATTCCTTCTGGTTCTTCTGGATAAATTCTCTTTGGAATTTCTTTATTTTCAGTTTTTGTTATTCTTTTTTTGATTTCTTGTAAAATTTCTTCTGGCTCAAAATCTCCGCATATTGCTATTGCCATATTTGATGGTGTGTAGAAATTGTCATAGCAAAGATAAAGTAGTTCCTTTGTTATACCACTTATTGATTCTACAGATCCAGCAATATCAAGTCTTACTGGGAAATTTTTATACATACATTTTACAGCATTTAAATATGTTTGCCATTCTGGATAATCTTCATACATTTTTATTTCTTGTGCAATAATTCCTTTTTCTTTTTCTACGTTTTCGTCAGTATAATATGGGTTTTGAATATAGTCCATGTATTCATCAAGTGCCTCATAGAAATTATCTGTTGCTTCATATAGATATGCTGTATGGTCATTTGTAGTATATGCATTTGCATTTACACCCATTGCTGTTAATGCATCAAGACTATTTACTCCACTTTTTTGTTCAAACATTTTGTGTTCCAAAAAGTGAGCAATTCCGTCTGGCACATTCTGTTCTTTACTTTCCCCTGGTAAAATGAAATGGTTATCTATTGATCCAAACCTTGTGCCAAAGATTATATATTTTTTTCTAACATTTTTTCTTGGAATTATCATAACCGTTAAGCCATTTTCTAGCTTTTCAATATATAATTTTTCTTTTACATTTTTATTCTCTATTATCTCCATTATTTATTTCCTTTCTTATTTATTTTTTAAGAAATATATCGTGTCAACACTTATTTTTGACGCAAAATTAACTATTTCTTCTTTAGTAACTTTTCTTATTTCTTCTTCGTATTCTTCAAATGTCATTTTATGATTTGATAATTCTTGTCCAAAATAATATGTTATTCCTGTATCTTGTTCGTCTGGAATTGCTTTTATTATTGATATAACTCCAGTCTTTGCATTTTCTATATCTTCTTCTGTAAAGTTTCCGTTTTTTCATATCTTCTATTTGCTCTTTAATTAGTTTCAATGTCTTTTCATAGTTATCTATTTCTATTCCACATCTAATAAATATAACATTTTTGTGTCTTAGGTAATTTGAGCTTGCCGTATATGCTAAGCTGTGCTTTTCTCTGACTATTTGAAACATTTTTGATGTTGCTGATCCGTCCGAAGTATAGCATTATACACAATTGCAACATACTTTTCTTTTTTACTTTCTTCATCTATTGATAAGCCAATATTTAAATTTCCTTGGGTTACATCAAGACTTTCAACTATTTCTCTTTCATGATGCTTTTCAAAAGGCATATTTTTCTGATTATAGTCAGCTTCTCTTTCATTTAATCTTTGTATGTTTTTGTTATCTTTTATAGTTTGAATTACATTATTTGTATCTATATCTCCAGATACAAATATATCTATTTTACATTCTGAAATTAGTTTCTGATAGTGTTCATATAGATTTTTTTCGTCAATTTTATCTATATCTTCAATATATCCATATTTATATAATCCAAATGGTGTACCTTTAAACATTTCTTCTTGACATCTTAAGCTAGCATATGCTGCCTTATTATCCTTTTTTCCTTCTATTATTGTTTTTAACTTTTCCTTCTCTGTATCAATATATTCCCTTTTAAACGCATTATTTTCTGTTTTAGGCTCAAAAACTATTTCAAGTAATGTCTCTATCCCTTTGGCAATTAAATTTTCGTTTTCTGGCAAATATTTATTATCTATTGTTTCTAAATAAAATTTTAATACTTGATTATCCCCTGTTTTATCAACACCACAATCAAATTCAGCTCCATACATTTCTTCAAGTTCTTTATTTATTTCTTCTATGTTCTCTAATGTTTTACTTCCTTTTCTTAGACACATAGGTATCATTGCATTTTTTGTGACATTTTCTTTTGTAAGTTTTGTTGTTAAAAATACTGCAATTAAATCTGTTTTGAAACTATTAGTTTTTATTGTATGTGCCGTTATTCCTTTTTTTATCTCACTTTTTTTATAATCCATGTAATTTATTCCTTCCTTTCCATATCTAGTATACTATAAATTGGATAAATTATACAAGTGTTTTTTTATGAACTTTTGGTGCTTTCCATATTATACATATATAAAAAAAGACCTTTAAGGTTTAATTATTACCTTAAAAGTCTTGATTTTATTATGGCGTAATCAATTTATCTAATATTAAAACTTTCTCTTTCTAGCTGCCTCCGACTTTTTCTTTCTTCTTACACTAGGTTTTTCATAATGTTCTCTTTTTCTAACTTCTTGCATTACACCATTTCTGGCACATTGTCTTTTAAATCTTTTAAGAGCATCTTCTATATTACCATTATTGACTTTTACCTCTGACATTATTACTCCCCCCTTCTAACTTGTGTATTTCGAATCGCTTTACTATTATATATCTTATATTGCTAGTTGTCAAGCCCCTAATTTCGAATTATTTTCTATTTTAAAAAAAAGTATATTTTTATAAAAAGCATATTTTTTGTTATTGAATATTTGTTTTTTATTTAATAGTCTAAACTATATAATTCTACTTCTTTACCGTAATCTTCCGAATAGCAGAAATCCACTTTCCTTTATGAAATTTCTGAATAATTAAATCTGCAATATTGTCGTATGCCTTTACATAAATTATACTCTCTTCCTTTTTGTAACTCTCGCATATACATACTTTGAATCTTGCAATTGAATTATGATTCTTGCTATTATATATAAAGTCAAACTTTATGTCTGATACTATTTCTCCGATTTATAAAACATATATTTATTTTTTACACCCCCAGTAGATATATAAAAATTAGGCTAATGTATATTCAAATTTCTTTTACCAATACTTCGCCTATGATTCATGTTTACCTAAATTTAGGAAGGAATAACCCCCTTTAATAACTAACACCTTACACCATCTATGCACAATTCTATCTATATATGCTGATGCTTCTATTTTTCTTAATTTTGGTTCTGTTACGTAAAACTCCCTATATCCACCATGTTTGTATTTTTTGTTTTTAATTTGTTCATAAAGCCAACGTATATATTCTTCTTGTTTTAGATTAAATTCTATTATATTTTTTCTTGTTGTTTTACATTGTTGACATTTTTTGTGTGCTTTCATTAGATTTTCATACGTAAGTGCATCATTGAACTTATTTCTGACAGTTTTTGGCATAATATTTTATTAACCCTCCAAGAATCATTCCAACTTCTCTGATTAACGAATTCATTACATAATCAAAGCGTTTTTCGTCAATCCATTTGTATTTTTTCATTATTCTTAATAATGCTCTTTGTGTATTTAGATTGGCGTCTATTTTATTTAGATAGTACAGCCTATCTTTTCTCATTATCTTTTCTATAAACATGATATCTCTAAATGTGTCATACATAATGAGCTTATATTCTGTCCCTATGCTGAACTTTTCTGTTCTTGGAAGGCGAAGTAAAATAACTTCTAACATGTATTCCATATATTTCTCAAATTTTGGAATAAGTACTAACTCTTGTTTGATACTTCCAGATTGATTTGGTATCATAATATTTGCATTAACTCCTTGTTATATTTATATACATATTCCAAATTACCGGTTGTTTTATATTATGTTAACAGTGGTCAGTGCTACTTTACATAAAGCACAACACGAAAACCGATGTTTACAAACATATAAGTTGATGAACTAGCACTGCCGTGGCGACAGCAAAGCGGACTAGAAGTACCACCGTCAGCGAAGCTACCACCACGAAGAACAGCAAAACTACCGTGTTATGTTAACTGGTTCTTGTTCTAACGTGCTATGGTCTCCAACTTCCGTTGTCCATTCATACATGTTTCCTGCTAAGTCATAGATGTTTCTTAATTTTGAGCCTTCATATGATCCTGTTGGAATCTCTATTCTTGTGTCAAATTCGTTTTTGTCAGTAGTAAAATTATTGTTTTGGACAAATGGTCCATTTTGTATATATGTACTATATTCACTTGTTTTTTTCAAAGATTGTAAGTTAGTAGTTTTATTTTGATACTTTGTTGCATACATCCAGCCTGTTTTTCCTTGTTTGTTTGACTTTAATGATACATTTATATGCTCTGCATATCTTCCTGTATAAGATGACCCATTGTTGTTATAGTTTCCGTATTTTATAACTATCTGTTACAGTTTTACCTGTCTCCGTTCCTTTAGCATCTGTATTTGCTATCCACTCTGTTACAGTATCCCATGCATAGCTATCTATTAATTTACTATCTATAGTATCATTATCTTTATACATTTCTTCTGATACTGTTTTAGCATTTGTTTGGTTTATAAAGTTCCAACTGAAGTATCCTTTTTTACTTACTGGTTTTAGCTTTGTTCCTTCTTCCCCTTCTTTTGGTTCTTTTGTTACATTCTTTTTGCTTGAATTTGATTCATATGCTGTGCCAGCTTCCCCTTTTGAATAGAAGCTTGCATTCTCTGGCACACCTGCTTCATATCTTCCTATCCAAAAGCCTCCATA
>CANQXL010000006.1 GCA_947627705.1 uncultured Clostridia bacterium | reverse complement strand
TTTAATGGAATTTTCTCTTAAACTAGTAAATTCAGTTAAAAGTGGAATTTACTTTTGTACTTAACCATTTTTGAAAAAATTTTCATTTGAAAGTATAAAAGTGTAAAAAAGTAAAAATCATATTGACTTTTATTTTATGAATTGATAAAATAGGAATATCAAAAGAAGAAAGGGAAGAACAAAAGATATGAAGATTGCAAATGCCGATTATATAAGGACACATAGGACTTGTATGTTAGCTTGACGTATGAGTTTTGATGTGTTCTTTTTTTGTGCTTAGATTAACAAAATAATAACAAATTAAAATTTGCGTTTCGGGGCCTTTTCCTTCCGCCCAATACTTTATATAACCAAGTAGCCCTTGGATAGGAAGTAAACATAAAAAATATAAAGCTAAATTACAAAATGTAATTTAGCTTTATATTTTTTCTCACATTTTGTCGAAAACATGTCAAAATTCGCCAAAACTTCCTAAGTTTCGCTATTGGAAAAATTTTCCATATGGTATATAATTAAAAGCGAAAACAAAAGGAGGACAAGCTTATGAATATAGATTATAATGAAACAGACAAGCTATTAACATTCAGAATTACAGAAGAAATAGACCATCACTGGTCTGAAAAAATAAGGAGGCAAGTTGACGATGAAATTGAGAGATATGTTCCTAAAAAGGTTGTATTTGATTTTGATCAGGTTTCTTTTATGGACAGTGCAGGAATAGGAATACTTATACGGTAGGTACAAAAAAGTAAAAATGTTAGGGGGAAATTTAGAAATGATAAATGTAAAAACAAATATTAGAAAAATACTGGAAATGAGTCGGAATACCAAAAATAATAAAAATAGGGTAGAAAGGAGAAAAGTAGAATGCAAAATAAATATGATAATGAAATGAATTTAGAAATTTTAAGCAAATCAAACAATGAAGCATTTGCAAGAGTGACTGTTGCAGCATTTGCAGCAAGCCTTGATCCAACAATAGAAGAAATTGCGGATATAAAGACTGCTGTATCAGAAGCAGTTACAAACTGCATAATTCATGGGTATGAAGGCGAAACAGGTATAATAAAAATAAATTGCAAGATAGACAAAAGAAAATTAATTGTAGAAATATCAGATACAGGAAAGGGAATAGAAAATGTAGATATAGCTAAAGAACCGTTATATACAACAAAAGCAGATTTAGAAAGATCTGGAATGGGATTTACAATAATGGAAAGCTTTATGGACGAACTAAAAGTTGAATCAATACTTGGATTAGGAACAAAGGTAACAATGATAAAAAATATCAAAGAAAACTAAAGGAGAGAAGGCTTGAATGTACGAAAATAGTATTGAAGACATAAAATTAGCTCGGACTTCGGAGATAATGATGCAATGACAAAATTAATAGAAAACAACAAACGGGCTTATTTGGAGTATTGTTAAAAGATTTTGCAGAAGAGGCTACGAAGCAGAAGATTTATATCAGATTGCATGTATTGGATTTATAAAATCAATAAAAAGATTTGATACAAGCTATGATGTAAGACTATCAACCTATGCAGTTCCATACATAATACGGAGAGATTAAAAAATTTATAAGAGACGATGGAATAATAAAAGTTAGCAGAAGTATAAAAGAATTAAATATGAAAATTGCCAAACTTGAAGAAGAACATTTAAGAAAAACGGGCGAAAATATTTCAATTAAGGAATTAGAAGAAGCACTTGGAGTTAGCAAAGAAGAAATTGCAAGTGCATTAGAAATAAGAAATCCTGTAGAAACTATAAATAGAGAAGAAGAAAATGCAAAGGGTGAAAAAAATATTAATTTAATAAGCAAAATTCCATCAAATGATGATGAAGAAAATAAAATAATAAACAAAATAACAGTAAATAAATTAATAGAAGAGCTTGATAATAAAGAAAAACAGATAATATTATTAAGATTCTATAAAAATAAAACACAAACAGAAGTAGGAAAAATACTTCGGAATTTCACAAGTACAAGTTTCAAGAATAGAGAAAAAAGTATTAAATAAAATGAAAAGTAGCTTGGAGGCAGTATGAAAAGGGTAACAATATATATTTTAATATTAATAGGTATATGTTTTTTAATACCTATATTTTTTACAGTAAAGTTTCAAATAGAAAAAAAGATTAAGGAAGAAGAAGTCCCAGAGTTAAATGTGGAAAAATATTCGTATAGTGATTTTGGAACAATAAGGCTATTACATAGCAAAACTTCAGAAGTAGAAGAAATTCCACTAGACGAGTACATAGTAGGAGTTGTTGCTGCAGAGATGCCTGTTGATTATGATATAGAAGCTTTAAAGGCTCAAAGTGTTGCTGCAAGGACATATACCATATATAAGCTGATTGCAGGAACTCCACATGAGAATGCAGATATTTGTGATAATTCTGCTTGCTGTCAGGCATGGATTTCAAAAGATGCAAGGTTTGAAAAGTGGCAGGACAATAAACAGGAAAAATGGAATAAACTTGTAGAAGCAGTTAATGAAACTCTTGGTGAAGTTATAACATATGATAAGAAATTAATAAATGCATTTTTCCATTCAAATAGTGGCGGAATGACTGAGAATGTATCTGATGTATGGGGAGGTAAGGACCTACCATATTTAGTGCCTGTCGAAACAAAGGGAGAAGATGCATATAGTCAATACAGTTCAGAAGCGGTATTTACAAAAGAAGAATTGCTTAACAAATTAAAGGAAAAGTTTAGTGATATAGAAATAAATTTTGACGAAGAAAATTGTATAGAAATAAAAGAATTTACGCAAAGTGGTAGAGTAAAGCTAATAAGATTTGGAAACAAAGAAATGAAAGGAACAGAAGTTAGAACACTTTTAAATCTTAGGTCAACAAATTTTAGCATAGAAAAAAATGAAAACATAGTTTTTAAAGTAATAGGCTATGGGCATGGAGTTGGAATGAGCCAAACAGGAGCAGATGCACTTGCAAAGCAAGGTATGAAGTATAACGAGATTTTAATGCATTATTATACAGGAACAGAAATTTCAAAACTTGATTAAATAATATTTCTTTTTGTATAAATTTTCAAAAAAAGGAAATACTTATACTAAACTTAAAACTTTAAGGAGGCAAAGTATTATGAGAAACGATAGAAGGAGAGATATTAGAGAAAAAGATAGAGATATAGGAATGAGAAAAGCAATATATATAGCAGGAATAATATTAGCATTAGGAGTAATTTCATTTTTTATAACAGTTTCAATATATAATAACAATTTAGAAAAAATGTATAGTGATTTAGAAAAAGATAATCTAAGTCAAAAAATTGCACAAAGCGATACGGTAGCTGACACAGAAGAAGCAAGTTCTAAGATTGGTAAAAGTGCAAATGAAATGATGGAACAAATGGAAAATTCTATTTTACAAAATGAGAATACACAAAATGAATCTCAGAATCAAATAGTACAAAATGTTGCATCGGAACAAACAACTGCAAACACAGTAGAAAATAATGTGCAGAGTAGTACAAATTCAGAAGAACAAGAAACAAAACCAGGAAATCAAGAAGTAAATAATGAAGGAGAACAGAAACAAGAAGAAAAAGAACCAGTATTTGCAATGCCAGTAGAAGGAAACATTATAAAAGAATATGCAAAAGATAAGCTAGTATATTCGGAAACATTAAAGGAATGGATAGTTCATACAGGAATTGATATAGAAGCAGAAAAAACAACAGTAGTAAAAGCTGCAGAAAGTGGAAAGGTTACAGCAATAAAAAATGATCCAAGATATGGAATAACAGTAATTGTAGAACACTCAAATGGATACGAAACAAGATATGCAAATCTTTTAACTGCTGAATTTGTACAAGTTGGGGAAGAAGTAACAAAAGGACAAACACTTGGAACTGTTGGAAATACATCAACATTTGAAATACTTGATAATTATCATTTACATTTTGAGATTTTAAAAGATGGAGAATATCAAGATCCACAAATATTCTTTTAAATATTAAAGCCACATCAAAATTATTTGGTGTGGTTTTGGTTTTTATAACAAAAATTTTGGAAAAATTACCAAAAACAGTTGTAAAAATTAAATAGAATTGATATACTATATATGTAATTTTAGACAAGAAAGGATGGAATAAAATTATGGAAAATGAAGAAAATCAAAAATTAGAAGAAATTAATGTTACAGAAGATAGCAGCGTAGTAATATCAGAAGAAGTTGTATCAGTTATTGCAGGCATTGCAGTATCAGAGGTGCCAGGAGTTGTAGACACAGCAGGTGGATTTGCAGGTGGAATTTCTGAAGTATTAAGCGGAAAGAAAAAACTATCAAAAGGAATTAAAGTTGAAGTTGGAGATAAAGAAACTAAAATAGATGTTAATATCATTGTAGAATATGGAACAAGAATTCCTGATGTTGCATTTGAAATCCAAAATAGAGTTAAGAAATCTGTTAAAGAAATGACAGGGCTTGATGTTGTCGCAGTTAATGTACATGTACAAGGAGTTAGAACATCAATAGAACAAGAAACAAAAGAAGAAAAAGAAAATTAATCAAAAATAAATTAATTAAAAGTAATAAAAGGATATGATTTAATTATGAAAATATTAGATAGAATAACACTTACTTTATTTTCAACAATTATATTAATAATTGCAGCAATTACGTTTTTACTATTTTTAGGAATAATTGATTATACAGCAATTAATATGATGTATTCAGATATTATAGCAAGTAAAGTATTAACAAATATTTTAATTGGAATATCTGCTATATGTGCATTGCTTGCAATAAGAGCAATATTCTTTACGCCAAGTAATAAATCAGAAAATGAAGAAGGAATTTTATTAGAAAATGAAGCTGGTAAACTTCTAATTTCAAAAGATACAATAGAAAATTTGGTAAATGGAGTAGCAAAAGGCTTTGAAAATACAGAAAAAGTTTCAACAAAAGTAATTGTTGATTACACAAACCAAGTAAAAGTGTCTGTTACACTAATGGTTAAGCCTAATACAGTCATAAATCAATTATCTATGAATTTACAAACAAGGATAAAAGAAGTTGTAAAAAATGTTACAGATTTAGATGTAAAAGCAATAGATATAAAAATAAAAAATATCGCAACTCCTGAAGAAAAAAAGATAGATTAAAGGAGTAAGTTATATGAACGATTTAAAAAACTTTATTCATGAATATAGGGGCGCTATAATAGGAGCAATTTTAGCTATAATTGTGCTTATGACAGGATTACTAAGACTTGCTATTGCTATTATAATTATATGTACAGGAATTTTTTTAGGCAATTATATACAACATAATAAATATGAAGTAAAACAAAAATTACTAGATTTTATTAATAGAATATAGAGATAAGGTTGGACAGGGCAATATGAATAGATCAAAAGCAAGAGAATTAGCATTCAAGTTGATTTATGAAAAAGAAATGCAAAAAGAAATTGGAGAAGATACACTCCAAATGTTTATAGAGTCTCAAGAAATTGAAGATGAAACTGTAAAAGAATATCTTAAGGATATTCTTTTTGGTGTTTCTAAAAATGAAGAAAAAATAAATATGCTAATTAAAAATAATTTAAAAGAAAATTGGACAATGGATAGAATTTCAAAAATTAATTTAAGTCTGCTTAAAATTGCAATATACGAAATGATATATGAAGAACTTCCATACAAAATTGCAATAAATGAAGTAGTAGAACTTTCAAAAAAATATTCTGACGAACAAGCACAAGCGTTTATAAATGGAATGCTTGCAAGTATTGTAAAGCAGGAAAATTTAAAGTAGAAAAGTAGGAGCTAAATAATATGGAAATTACTCCAATAACAATTACAGAGCTTAATAAATACATAAAAGATAAAGTCGCAAAAGACGAGTTTTTGCAAAATGTATATGTAAAAGGAGAAATCTCAAACTTTAAAAATCATTATACAGGACATATGTATTTTACACTTAAAGACGAAAACTCTCTTATTAAGTGTATCATGTTTAAGTCTTTCGCTGAAAGACTTAAATTTCTACCCAAAGACGGAATGAAAGTTGTTGTTTTTGGTACAGTTGCGGTATATGAAAGAGACGGAGTATATCAGATATATGTTAAGGCAATGAAGGAAGACGGACTTGGAGATTTATATGTTGCATATAATGAGTTAAAACAAAAATTAGAAAAAGAAGGATTATTTGACGTAAAATATAAAAAGAAAATACCTTTTATGCCAGAAAAAATAGGAGTACTTACATCTAAAACAGGTTCTGTAATAAGAGATATAATAAATGTTAGCACAAGAAGAAATCCAAATGTATATATAAGACTTTATCCAGTACCTGTTCAGGGTGATGGAGCAGGAGAGAAAATTGCAGATGCAATAAAACTAATGAATGATAAAAAATTAGCAGATGTAATTATAATTGCAAGGGGCGGTGGCTCATTAGAAGATTTGTGGCCATTTAATGAAGAATGTGTTGCAAAAGCAATTTTTGCATCAGAGCTCCCGGTTATTTCTGCTGTCCGGACATGAAACAGACTTTACAATTGCAGATTTTGTTGCAGATTTAAGAGCACCAACTCCATCTGCTGCAGCAGAACTTGCGGTTCCAGAAATAAGCAAGATAGAAGAAACAATCTCAAATTATCAAAATAGATATAGAGTGGCTTTAAAGAAAAAAGTTGACTATATGAAACTTCAATTTGAAAAATGCATGCAATTTAGATGTTACAGAGAACCATTGGAAAAGATAAACGAAAAATACATAAACATAGATATGTTTGTAAAAAGTATGTCAGGTAGTATAACAAAGAAAATCACGATGTCAAAAAAAGACTTCTCAGCATCGATAACTAAGCTTGATACTTTAAGCCCACTTAAAACTTTAGCAAGGGGATATAGTATTACAAGCTTAGGAGATAAAATTGTAAAAAAGGCAAAGGATTTAAAACCTGGAGATAAAATAAAAATAAGATTTACTGATGGAGAAAAATCAGCAGAAATCACAAATTAGAAGGAATAGGATAAAAGGAGTTTTTATGGAAGAAATTAAATTTGAAGATGCAATAAAAAAATTAGAAGAAATTGCAAAAGAATTAGAAAGCGGAAACTTAGGGTTAGACGAAAGTGTAGAAAAATTCGAAGAAGGAATGAAGCTATCTAAAACTTGTACAAAAATGCTAAATGAAGCAGAAAAAAGAATAAACATATTAATTAATAACGAAGATGAAATTAAGGAAGAAAATTTTACACCAGAAGAATAAGTATAAATTGATATAGTTTAGTTTTAAATTGTCATAATGTATAAGAAAACTATTTTTATGCAGCAGAAGAAGAAGGGAAAAATAAAAATGAATATACTATTAGATATTGTAACAAGTAAATATATATATATACCCGTATTAGTATGGTTTTCAATTCAGACTTTTAAAGTAATATGGGATTTAGTTACAACAAAGAAATTTAACTTTAAAAGAATATTGGGTGCAGGAGGAATGCCAAGTTCCCATTCAGCAGTTGCGATGTGCCTTGCAATTTTGATAGGTAAAGCAGAAGGATTTTCGTCACCTATTTTTGCACTCAGCTTAATTTTTGCATTTGTTGTTATGTATGATGCAGCAGGAATTAGAAGAGCAGCAGGTAAGCAAGCAAGACTATTAAACAAAATAGTAAATACACCAGGACTTTCATCTTTACAAGTACAAGAAAAACTAGTGGAAGTACTTGGACATACACCAACACAAGTTTTGGTTGGCGCAATTATTGGAGTGATAGTTGGTTTAATATTTTAATATATGGCTTTGTATATTGCATTTTTGACAAAAAAATGTTAATATATTAATATTAAAAAGGATGTATGAATATGGTAGAAAATATACTTTTAACATTAGGATTAATGCTATCTGTTTTTGGAGTAATATTAATATATGATGCAAGAGATATTGCAAAAAAAGTATTTGGCTTTGGAGATCAAAATGAAGCATCAAGCGGACTTAAAATTTTAGGATTTATTATGTCGATAATAGGAGCATTAATTATATACTTTAATATATAAGGATACAAATTATGGAGGCAAATAAAAAAGCAGATAAAGAAAAAAATAGATTCATATTTTTAGCTGTAGTAGCCTTAATCCTAATAATAGGACTTATTGCAGCTGCTTTTATTTTAAGTAATAAAAGAGAAATAAAAAATAAAAATTTGAATATATTATATGTGCAAGGGAATGTAAATCTTTCGCAGGAGGAGAATGTTATGCAAGTTGAATTACCAAATGAAAGCCATCCAAATGCAAATGAAAATCAAAATGAAAATAATGTAGAAATAAACGAGCAAAATGAACAAAATAAGCCTAATGAACCAAATAAACCTGCAGAAAAGCCAAAAGTAAATGCACCATATTATATAAAAGTAAATAACCAAGCTAATGTAGTTACTGTGTATAAAAAGGATAATAAACGGGAAATACACGGTACCAATTAAAGCAATGTTATGCTCTGTTCGGAGTTTCAACTCCGAAATCTGGAGTATATACAATTTCAGATAAATATACATGGAGATTACTAGTTCGGTAATGTTTATGGACAATATGCATGTAGAATAACAGGACAAATATTATTTCATTCAGTGCCATATCAGCAAAAAGATAAAGGAACACTCGAATGGTGGGAATATGATAAGCTAGGAACTACTGCATCTTTAGGATGTGTCAGACTTACAGTACAAGATGCAAAATGGATATATGATAATTGTATTCCAGGAACAAAAGTTGAGTTTTATTCTGATAGTTCATCAGGGCCACTTGGTAGACCAAAAACTCAAAAAATAAGTCAATATGAAGAAGTAAGAGCATGGGATCCAACAGACCCAGATCCAAGTAATCCTTGGAAAAATTTTGACATCAGAAAATAATCAAGATGCAAACAATGTAAAAGGAGAATAAAATATGTTAGATAAGTATAATCCAAGTGAATTTGAAGAAAAACTATATAAAGAGTGGAATGAAAATGGATATTTTACACCAGTTGTAGATAAGACCAAAACTCCATATACAATAGTAATTCCACCACCAAATGTTACAGGTAAATTACATATGGGGCATGCTTTAGTTATGACACTACAAGATATATTAATTAGATATAAAAAACTAAGGGGCTTTAATACATTGTGGATACCAGGAACAGACCATGCGGCAATTGCAACTGAAGTTAAAGTTGTAGAAAAATTAAAAAATGAAGGTAAGAGCAAAGAACAAATAGGAAGGGAAGCCTTCCTAGAAGAGGCATGGGATTGGACAAGAACATATGGTGGAACAATTATAAGACAACTTAAAAGCCTAGGCTGTAGCTGTGATTGGACAAGAGAAAGATTTACAATGGACGAAGGACTTTCAAAAGCTGTAGAGCATGTTTTTGTTAAGATGTATAAAAAAGGTGCAATTTATAGAGGCAATAGAATGATAAACTGGTGCCCAACTTGTAAAACATCTTTATCAGATGCAGAAGTTGAGCCAGAAGAAGAACAATCACATTTATGGTATATAAGATATTACACAAAAGATAAAAAAGAATATATAACAGTTGCAACAACAAGACCAGAAACAATGCTTGGAGATACAGCAGTTGCAGTTTCTAAAGATGATGAAAGATATAAAGATATGATTGGAAAAACAGTAGTTGTTCCATTAGTTAATAGAGAAATAAAAATTATTGCTGACGAGTTCGTTGAAAAGGAATTCGGAACTGGATGCGTTAAAATAACTCCTGCTCATGATTTTAACGACTATGAAGCAGGAATAAGACATAATCTAGAGCAAATAGAAGTGTTTGACGAAAAGGGTATAATGCTTGATCTTGTTCCAAAATATAAAGGAATGGATATATACACTGCAAGAAAAGAAATAGTAAAAGATTTGCAAGAATTAGGCGTTCTTGAAAAAATAGAAGATTATACACACAATGTTGGAAAATGTTATAGATGCCATAATACGGTAGAGCCAAGAATGTCAATTCAATGGTTTATGAAAATGGACGAGCTTGCAAAGCCAGCAATAGAAGCAGTAAAAAATGGAGAAATAAAATTTGTTCCTGATAGATTTACAAAAACATATTTCCATTGGTTAGATAATATAAAAGATTGGTGTATATCAAGACAAATATGGTGGGGACATAGAATCCCAGCATATCATTGTCAAAATTGCCATGAAATAATGATAGAATATGAAGAACCAAAAAAATGTGCAAAATGTGGAAGTACAGATATAAAGCAAGATCCAGACACATTGGATACTTGGTTTAGCTCAGCATTATGGCCATTTTCAACAATGGGCTGGCCAGAAGAAACAGAAGATTTTAAATATTTCTTCCCAACAGATACTTTAGTTACAGCATATGATATAATTTTCTTCTGGGTAGTAAGAATGATATTTTCTAGCTTGGAACACACAGGAAAAATCCCATTTAATACAGTATTTATGCATGGATTAGTTAGAGATGCACAAGGTAGAAAAATGTCAAAAAGTTTAGGAAACGGAATAGATCCAATAGATATTATAGAAAAATTTGGGGCTGATTCTTTGAGATTTTCATTAGTCCAAAATATGACACTTGGTAATGATGTAAAATATTCAGAAGAAAAAGCTGGAAGTGCAAAAAACTTTGCAAACAAAATATGGAATGCATCTAAATTTGTTTTAGCTAATACTGATAAAAAATTATTAGAAAGCTACAAAGAAGAAGATTTAACAATAGAAGACAAATGGATATTGAATAAACTTGATAAGCTTGTAAAGGAAGTAACAAATCATATAGAAAAATACGAAGTCGGAATCGCAGCAACTAAAATATATGATTTTATTTGGAGCGAATATTGTGACTGGTATATAGAAATGTGTAAACCAAGACTATATGATGAAAACTCAAAAACAAAAGCTAGCTGTGTATATGTATTAAATCATGTACTTGTAACTGTATTAAAACTATTACACCCATTTATGCCATTTATAACAGAAAAAATTTACAAAGAAATGGATAAAAAACAAAGCATAATGCTAGAAGAATGGCCAGAAATTTTACGGTAAGACTAAATATGATGAAGAAGAAAAAGATATTGAGCTTATAAAAAACATTATAGTTAATATAAGAAATATAAGAGCAAACATGAATGTTTTACCAAGCAAAAAGACAAACTTGATTTTTGTTACAAAAAAATACAAAGATTTAATAAATGAAACTCATACATTTGTAGAAAAACTTGGCTTTGCAGATAAGATAACCGTACAAGAAGAAAAAACAGGAATCCCTGATAATGCAATATCAGTTGTTCAAGAAGGAATAGAATTATTTATTCCATTTGAAGAATTAGTAGATATAAAAAAGGAACTAGAAAGATTAAACGAAGAAAAAGTAAGGTTAGAAGCGGAAGTAGAAAGAGCAACAAAGATGCTTGCAAATAAGGGATTTATAGAAAAGGCACCAAAGGCAAAAGTTGAAGAAGAAGAAGCAAAACTTGCTAAATATAAAGAAATGCTTGAAACTGTAGAAAAAAGAATAAAAGAAATAAAATAATTTGATTGAATAAATAGTAAAGAATATAGGAATAATTATATTAAAATATTAAAGAAAGGTAAAAACAATATTGGAATTAATAATAGAAATTACAAAATTTATAGTCTATTCATTAATAATTGTGTTTATCTCAAAACAAATACTTGTTAAATTACTTAGAAAACTTGCGGAAGTTTTAGATTTAAGTCCAGAGACTGTTCGGGAATATTGCAGGAGCTGCAACATCTATGCCAGAACTTTTAACTGTATTTTTCTCTTCAGTCCAAGGACTATTTAGTACGGGAATTTATAACATATTAAGTTCTAATATAATAAACCTAATTCAATATTTAGCATCAATTAAGATTAACAAAAATGAAAGAGAATTAAAAAATAAAACAATTAAAGTACAACTTGTTATTGTTCTTATAACAATTTTAATACCAATAATAATGATATATACAAATGTAAGAGAAGGCATTGGACTTGTACCAGTGTTTATAATTGCATTTGTATTGTTTTATAAAATAAGAAATAATGCATATAAAGTATATAACACAAGCTATATGAGTAAAACAGAAAAAAATAAGATAGAAGAAGAAAAAAGATGGGTTAAACACAAGAAAAAGATTGCAATAGAGATAATTATTAAACTAATATTAACAGGAGTTGCATTATTCTTAATACGGTAATTTGCTAGGTGAAACTCTAGACAAGTTAAGTACAGATTTTAGTATACCAGAAGCTGTAATAGGAATAATATTAGGCTTTGTAACTAGTATACCAGAATTTATAACTTTTGTAGATTCCCAAAGACATCATAGCGAAAATACCAGCGACTTGCAAGGAGTAATTGAAGCAACAAGTAATCTATTTGCATCAAACATGTTTAATTTGTTTGTAATCGAAAGCATTGGAATTGTAGTATATATGTTTATGTTGAAAATTTTTTAAAAATTTGATAAAATATATAAATTAATAAAATTATAAAGATTGGAGAAAAAATGTTAGACGTATTATTAGATACAATAATTGATAGTCTAAAGTTATTGCCATTTTTATTTATAGCTTATCTCTTAATGGAATACATAGAGCATAAAATAAGTGATAAGTCTAAAGAAAGAATAAAAAAGTCTGGTAAATTTGGGCCGGCAATACGGAAGTGCACTTGGAATATTTCCACAGTGTGGATTTTCTGTTGCAGCAACAAACTTTTATGCAGCAAGAATAATTACACTTGGAACGCTAATTTCTGTGTATTTATCAACATCAGACGAAATGCTCCCAATACTTATATCAAAAGCTGCACCCATAAATTTAATATTATCAATATTGATTATAAAATTTTTACTTGGAATGATTTATGGCTTTTTAATAGACTTTGTAATGAGAGTGAAGAAAGAAAAACAGGATGAAAAAATTGTAGATTTATGTGAAGAAGAACATTGTCATTGCGAAAAAAGTATAATAAAATCAGCATTAAAACATACATTTAGCATATTCATATACATATTTATTTTAACATTAATAGTAAATCTATTAATATACATTGTTGGAGAAGAAACTTTGAAAAACTTTATGGAAGGAAAATCAATATTTGAGCCAATAATTGCATCATTAATTGGCTTAATACCAAACTGTGCTTCTTCTGTAATTATTACAGAGCTATATTTAACAGAAATTATAAGTTTTGGATCACTTATTGCAGGATTACTTGTAAATGCAGGAGCACGGTCTACTTATGTTATTTAGAATAAATAAAAATTTAAAAGAAAATATAGAAATAGTTGCAATATTATTTGTACTTGGAGCTTTAACAGGAATTGTTATGAACCTTTTTTGGATATAGCAAAAAAACTTTAAATTTTTTGAAAAATCAATAAAACATATCAAATCACAAATAAAAATTTTTCACTTGACGATAGATATAACTTTGGAAATTTATTAAGTTTTTCTTGACATTTTTGTAAGATATTGGTAAAATATGCTTATCAAATGAAAGAAAGGAAAGAACAAAAGATATGAAGATTGCAAATGACGTAAGCCTTGGAGCTCTAGAGAGAGAGAGAGAGAGAGAGAGAATATCTTAGAAGCAATGTAAAATTTAATAAAGGTATAGATTGTATAAGGACACATGGAACTTGTATGCTTAATTGACATATGAGTTTTAATGTGTTCTTTTTTAGTATGTTTAAATAATCGGATAATACAATAATAATTTATCTAGCTCCTTGTTGGTCGCATCGAAGAGACATGTATGGTGCAAGCACCAACAGTCTCTAACTTGCTTCCATGCTACGCGTCGCTTCGAAAATTATTATTGTATTATTCAAAACTAGAAAATAACTTATTAAAATTTAACAATTTCTTGCCCGAAAACAGTCTAGCGCTATTTTACTTAAAATTTAATTTTGTTATTACGTGATTATTTAAGCATACGAAAAAAATAATACAGGTGTATTAAGTAGATTTTAATGTTAAAAATATACAAATTTTAAATTGAAGGAGAAATGTGAAAAATGAAAAAATTTAATAATCAAAAGGGTATAACGTTAGTTGCGCTTATTATTACAATTATTGTGTTAATCATACTTGCTGCAGTAACAATTATCTCTATTAATAACATGCAACTTGTACCACTAGCAATAAATGGAACACAAAATTATTCGATAGCACAACAAGAAGAAGAAAATTTAGTAAATGGAATAACAGATTTAGTACTAGGTGCAATAAGTAATATAGAGAATGGTGGAACAGGAGCAGGTAGAAGTAGCAGTAGTGATGAAGAACCAGAGCCAACAACAGTAAAAGAAGCAGTAGAAAAAGACCATACATTTAAGAAAACAACAACATTAACAGACGAATATGAAAATCAAGTAGTAGTACCAGCTGGATTTAGAATAGTAAAACATGATGAAGAAGGAAGTACAACAGGAGTAAAGTATGAATATGCAGTTGGTGAAGATGGAAATCCAACACATATACCAACAGTACAAGATGGAATAGTAATAGAAGATGCAACAAGTGGAGAAAAAAATCAGTTTGTGTGGATACCAACAGGAGAGATAAATAATAAAGAAAATGATACAGATATGGGACCAACAACAGAGATAAAATTAGGAAGATATAAGTTAGAAGAAAAAGCAAATGTAACAGCAGAAGATGCAATAGTAGATGGAAGTACAGTAATAAAAGTAAATTATCAAGAATTGGAAAATTCAGATTATGGGAATTCACCTGCAAAATCGTTATCAACATTTCTAACAAATGCGAAAGGAGTAAATGAAGGCGGAAAAGGTGGCTATTATATAGCAAGATATGAAGCAAGTTATGATGGAAAAGGAGAAAAGCCATTAAGCCAGCCATCAGAAGGAAATACAGGAGCACATGACGGAATATCATATGCACCCAAAGGAGCAGAACACATACACTATTTGTGGAATAATATAACACAAGGAGATGCATCAGCAAAATGTCAAGCAATGTATACAGGAGACGGTTATGAAAGTGATTTAGTAAATAGTTATGCATGGGATACAGCGATAGTGTTTATACAGGCATATTCAGGGAAAACAGAATATTCAAAGCAAACAGCATTAAATTATCAAGAAGAAAAACAAGCACCAGATGACACAGGAGAAAGAGAAAATGGAGTAGATAAAGTATGTAATATCTATGATATGGCAAGTAACTGTCATGAACTCACAACAGAAGCTACTAACTATGAAGGTATTCCGATTGGAATGAGAGGAGGCGTTTACAGCAAGGCGGATAGGTCGTCGGGATTCCGTGGCTGGCTTAATAAATTAGATGCATGGAGAACTTGTTCTTTCCGACCATGTCTTTACATGACAAAATAATTACTTCATTACCCAAAATACTTAAGAGAAAAGTAAACAGATTGATATGTAAATTGTGTAATAAATATAAAAAGCTCCGCTTAAATAATTAGCGGAGCTTTTTGAAATTTTTAATAGCTTATTCCATCTAGGCAATTATTATATATAAACTCTTTTAAATCTTCTAAATTATCTTCATTTTCATAATAGGCAATTAATTTACTTCCAAAATCAATTTTATATTTCTCTGCAATTGAAATTATGCCCTTTCCATTTTTAATAAGTTCATGATTTGCCAAAAGCATAGCAGTTCTTTTATTTCCATCATTAAAAAATTGTAATTTCATTAATTTACACATAAGAGTAATAATTCCATCTGTAATGTTTTCACATCTGATATATGATTCTAATATATTTTGTAATTTCTCATTTGATGGAAGTTCTGGTTTCCAATCAGTTCCAGCCATACTTACGTCGTATACTCTCATTTTACCGGCAGATTCTATAAGGCTTGCACCGAATAAGGCTATGTATGCTCATTAAGTAATTAGTATCAATTTGATTATCAATAGAAGATAGTATAAATTCCCATGCATGTTTTAAGTTATTAATGGTTACAATTTCGTCAACTCTTAAATGAGCAACATTGCCACCATCATAAATTGCTTGAGTTTCTGGGAAGGTAACAGCAATTCCTTCTAAATTAGCACTTTTCCAAATACTATCTACAATGTTTCTTTTAGCTAAAAATATATTTTGTTCCTTTGTCATAGCAAATTTTTCTTTTAACATTTTATTTTTTATGATATATTTTAAATTTTAAATACATCATAAGCTCCTTGTATAATAAATTTAGGTTTTTAATTAAGGAATTACCTATAAACCATTTATAATTATATCATATTTTTTTTCTTTTGTCTCTTTTTTTTACCCTAAATTTGTGATAAAATAAAAAACATATAAATAAAATAATCTATAAAGAAAGGTGTATAATATATAATTTATAGCTACATAAAAACCTGCAAAACGTACATATTATGCAAAAAATAGACAATGAAAGAAATTAGTGTTAAAGATGTTTTAAATATAACAAATGCAAAAGTATTATCAGGAAATGAAGAAGAGATACTTGATAATTTCAAAAAAGATACAAGAGAAATAAAAAAGGGAGATACATATATTCGGAATAAAAGGCGAAAAATTTGATGGAAGTATATTTTTTGAAAGTGCATTTGAAAATGGTGCCAAAGCTTGTATATTAAACAATATAGCAATTGACAAAAGCACCTTAGAAAAATACAAAGATAAAGTGATTTTAATAGTTGAAGATACGATAGATGCAATTCAAAAAATAGCGAAATTCAAAAGAGAACAGTATGATATACCAGTTATTGGAATTACAGGAAGTGTTGGGAAAACAAGCACAAAAGATGTAATTTCAAGCGTAATGAGCAGAAAATATGAAACTCAAAAAACAAGTGGTAATTACAATAACCACATAGGAGTTCCATTAACAATACTTTCATTAAAAAATCATGATGCTCTTGTAATAGAAATGGGAATGAACCACTTTGGAGAAATAAGTAAACTTACAAAGATTGCAAAGCCTACAATGTGTGTAATTACAAACATAGGAACAGCGCATATAGGAAATTTAGGTTCAAGAGAAAATATATTAAAGGCAAAATTAGAGATTCTTGAAGGAATGGAAAAAAATGGCGTAGTAATAATCAATAACGATAATGATCTTTTGCATAAATGGTATATAGAAAATAAAGATAAAATGAATATTATGACTTATGGCATAGAAAATCAAAGTGACATTATGGCAAAAAATATTATAGCAAATGAATTTGGAAGTGAGTTTGAAGTTACAATAGACAGTAAAATATACAAGGCAAAAATTAATGCACCAGGAAACCACTTCGTAATGAATGCACTTTGTGCAATTTGTGTTGGCCTAAAAAATGATATTCCTATTTTCAAAATTATGGAAGGATTAGAGAATTTTGAACTTACAAAAAATAGAATGGAAATATTTGAGACAAAAGATAAAATAAAGGTAATAAATGATAGCTATAACGCAAGCTATGATTCAATGAAGGCAGGTCTTGAATATTTAAGCAAAATAAATGCGAAAAGAAAGATTGCAGTTCTTGGCGATATGCTAGAACTAGGAGATTTTTCTAAAGAACTCCACGAAAAGGTAGGAGAAGAAGTATATAAAAATAAAATAGATATATTAATTACAGTTCGGTAAGTATTCAAAGTATATTGCAAATACCGCAATAGATTTAGGAATGAATGAGAAAGATGTATATACATTTGATAAAAATGAAGATGCAATTAAAAGACTAAACGAACTTAAGAAAAGTGAAGATTGCATTCTAGTTAAGGCGTCTCAGTCAATGAACTTTAAAGAAATAATCGAAAAAATTTATTCATAGTAGGGGGTAATTAATGAATATTGCAGTAATTTTTGGCGGAGTATCAACAGAGCATGATGTGTCTGTTGTTTCAGGTACATCAGTAATAAAGAATTTGGATAAGGAGAAATATGTAATTACACCGATATATATATCAGAAGATGGAGTATGGTATAAATATAAAAAAGATATAGATAAGATAGACATACTAAAAATTCATGAGAAAGTAACAGAAATAGAAAAAATAGACGATGTAATGGGAGTCTTAAAGAAACAAGATGTAATTTTCCCTGTATTACATGGAAAATACGGAGAAGACGGTACAATACAAGGCTTATTTGAGATGATAAAAATGCCATATGTCGGATGCAAAGTATTAGCATCAAGTATTGCAATGGATAAAGTTTATACAAAAATAGTACTAGATAAAGCAGGTATAAAGCAGGCAAAATCTGAATATATAAGGAAGTTTAAAGATAATTACATATACGTAGATAAAGAATTTAATGAAAAGATATGTTCTTTGCAGGAAGTAGCAGATATTATAGAAAAAAATCTAAAATATCCAATGTTTGTAAAACCATCAAATTCGGGTTCAAGCGTTGGAATAACTAAGGTAAAGAATAAAGAAGAATTAAAAATTCGGAATAGAATTTGCATCAAAATATGATAATAAAATTTTAATAGAACAAGGAATAAATGGGCAAGAAGTAGAATGTGCAGTGCTTGGAAATGAAGAAGTAATTAGCTCTTGTGTTCGGAGAAATTAAAGCAGCAGAAGATTTTTATAGTTTTGATGCCAAATATACAAATCAGGAATCAAAGACTATAATCCCTGCAGAAATAGATAAAGAAACTCAAGATAAAATAAGAAAAATAGCTATTAAAGCATTTAAATCAATAGATGGGAAAGGGCTTTCAAGAGTTGACTTTTTTGTAGAAAATAAAACAGGAGAAATTTATCTAAATGAAATAAATACACTTCCAGGTTTTACGGCAATTAGCATGTATCCACAGCTTTTTGAAAACTCAGGAATAAATTATAAAAATTTATTAGATAAATTAATTGAACTTAGCATAAAAGAATGATATAATAAAAGGACCATAAATTATGGAGGATGTTAAATGTTATTTAAGGATTATTATAAAATACTAGGGTTTGAAACAAACAAAGTATCACTAAATCAAATAAAAAATGCGTATAGAGATCAAGCAAAAAAATATCACCCTGATTTAAGCGAAAATGGAGCTGAATCAGAAGAGCGTTTTAAAGATATAAATGAGGCATATAGAATATTATCAAATTCTCAAAGTAGAAAAAAATATGATAGAACATGGAATTCAACTATTGGTAAGAAAAAGAACAAAGAGAAAAATGCAAAAAATATGAGAAGCAGTGATTCATTTATCGGAGAAGCATTTAATTTACTTTTTGGTGCTAAAAAGCAAAAAAAGGAAAAAGAGCCTAAAGAGAAAAATAAGAAACCACAAATTAAGGGCGATAATATTGAGACAGGTATAAATGTTAGTATAGAAGATGCTTTTTTAGGTTTGAATAAAAAAATCTCACTTCGTGCAGTAGATCGGAAAAATGAAAAATTTTGTTGTTAAAATTCCATCAGGAATTAGAAACGGCGAAAAAATAAGATTAATTGGGCAAGGAAAGCCACGGTCAAAATGGTGGAAAGAATGGAGACCTATTTATAAAGATAAACATTGAAAAAAATAAAAAATTCAGACTTGAAGGATGTAATATTTATACATACCTTGATTTGACACCATGGGAGGCTGCCCTTGGGACAAGAATAAAAGTACAAGGACTAGATAGTGAAGAGACAGTATACATACCTAAGGGAATTCAAAGTGGAGAAAAGATTAAGATTCAAGGAAAAGGCTATAAAGATGGAAAAGGCGGAAGAGGCGATTTAATTGCAGAAATAAGAACAATGGTGCCTAAAAATCTAAGCACGGAAGAAGCACAGATATATGAAAAATTAAAACAAATATCAAAATTTAATCCAAGAAGTGCTTAAAAATGGCAATATTTCCAAATAAAGTTGACAAAAGAGCAAAAATAATGTATAATTATGTTTAGTGAGTTTACAAATGAAGAAACTAAGCATAATTTAGAAAGAGGTGTAAAAATGGATATAACACAAGGTAAACATTTTAGCATCACTGACCCAAAAGGAATAAATACAGTAATATATCAAGTAAATGAAACTGAAAAAGAATATTTAAAAGAATATCCAAAATATACAGTTGAAAGATTAGATTTTACAACAGAACTTAGAGGGGATGCAACTAGAAAAACATACTTTGTGGACGAGCCATCTCCAGAGCGGTAACCAACTCATAATTCTTTCATTTGGACAAGAAAGAGTTGTTATAAATATGGGAATGTTACTTGGAGACGAAGTTAGGATAACTAAAAAACCATTACCATTTAAGTTTGATACTTTATATTCAGAAAAATCTGGAGAGTATAAAGAATTTAAATATACACCAAGTTTAAAGAGACCTATATCTATTATAGATCCAGAAACAGGTGAAGAAGTTAAACCAGTTTTATATTTTGACGAAAAAACTAATGAAGTGAAAGGTAAGTGTAAATTAAAACCATATAAATCTTATTTCGCATTTGAGATAAGAGAAAATTAGGAGGAAGTTAAAAATGGCAGAAAAAAGAATAAGCAAACCTGCATCAAGCAGAGATTGGGGATTTTATTGGAGAAACATTTCAACAGAAAATGAAAAATCCCACATAATTGGAGAAAGTGGAGATAACAGAACAAGTGAGAGCTTTTTAAACCAATTAGGATTTGAAAAAGATACAAACGGTGATATGGTTATGAAAGCAGTTTCAAATACAGTAGAAAAAGAAAATGGCAAAATAGTAGCAAGAAGAACTACAGACGGAAAAGTTCTTACAGATTCTAGACAAGAAGAAAGATAATAAAGATTTAACAAAAGAGTGGTGAAGTTAAATTGCACTATAAAATAGAAGGAACAATTAGAAGGAATAAAAATAGATTCATAATATTTGCAATGCTATGGTTATTTATGACCATAGTTATTGTTATGCCAATTGCATATGCGCAAAATTTAGCTACAATAAACGGACAATTTGATTTCGGAGAATTTATAGATTCGTTTGTATCTGCATATACACAATTTGGAACGGTAATTGGAAGTGTAGGTACATATTTTACAGAATTTTTAAGTTTACTTTGGAAGTTTTCTTTAGCATATGCAGTATTTATGTTTGTAGGATTTGTTAAAACAGCACCAAAGAACGAATACTCAGACATAGAGCAAGGCTCAAGTGATTGGGCAAGTAAAGGTGAGCAATATAAAATATTAAGTAGGAATAAAGGATTAATACTTGCAGAAAACAATTATTTACCAGTTGATAAAAGAGGAAACGTAAATGTTTTAGTAGTTGGACGGTTCAGGATCTGGTAAATCTGCATCATACTCAATTCCAAATGCTTATCAAATGCTTGGATCATATGTATTTACAGACCCTAAAGGTGAACTATATGATAAGACAGCAGGCTTTTTACAAAGAAATGGATATGATATTAAAGTATTAAACTTAGTAAGACCACAAAACAGTGATGGATACAATCCACTTATGCATATTTCGTCAGAACTAGACGTAGACGTTATTGCAAACACAATAGTAAAAGGTCAAAAAACAGAAGGAAGTACAGCAGATCCATATTGGGACGACATGGCAGAAATATTATTAAAATCTCTTATATATTATTTAATTGCTACAAGACCAGAAGAAGAACAAAACTTAGCAAGTTGTGCGGAACTTGTTAGGGCTGCAAATTCAAAAGGTGGAAACAATTTGCTTACAGAACTTATGGAACAATTGCCATATGATCATCCAGCAAGAATGTATTACAAATCAATTGAAATTGCGCCAGAAAAGACATATGGTTCTATATTAAGTACATTACAATCAAAACTTGGAAAATTTGATTCTAGAGAAATTGCAGAAATAACATCAACAGATACTATAGATTTTGAAGAAATTGGAAGGAAAAAAACAGCTGTATATGTTATATCTTCAGATACTCATACAGCATATGACTTCTTACTTACAATATTCTTTGCGCAAATGATTCAACAGTTATATGATTTCGCAGATTTAAGTGGTGGTAGATTACCAATGCCAACGTTTTTTATACTAGACGAGTTTGCAAATATTGGTCAAGTACCAGACTTTGATAAAAAAATATCAACAAGTAGAAGTAGAGCAATACAATTTAGCGTTATACTTCAGAACTTAGATCAGCTAGAAGCAGTTTATGAGAAATCATATGAAACAATAATTGGTAACTGTGACACCCATGTATTTTTAGGAAGTAACTCACAAAAAACAGTAGAGTATTTCTCAAAGGCATTGGGAGAAAAAACTGTTGAAAGAGAGAGTATATCTGTTAATAAAGATAGGCAAAACTGGATGCAAGGTAAGAGTGTATCAGATCAAATAAATGCAAGGGCACTTCTAACACCAGACGAACTTAGAAGATTTGATAATGATTATTGTATAATATTTGAAAAGGGAATTAGACCTATAAAGGCAAAAAAATATTATTATTTCTTAAAGCCAGAAGCAAAGAAACTTGCAGAATTTACATTAAGCCATAATGCAGAAAGGGATTTAGATAGGGGAGAATGGAGAAAATACAATCCATATAATCCATATACTAAAAAGACTGGTGGCGGAGAAGAGCAGGATTTAAAAATAGCAAGTTTAGACGACTTATTTGAAGAAGAAGCAAATAAAGAAGATGCTCCTGTGCTTCCACAAGAAGAAATAAAACAAGAACCAAAAAAAGAAGAATCGAATAATGAAAAACAAGAGTCTGAAATAGATTTACAAAAAGAACTAGAAGAAAAGTTTGACGAACTATTTGGCCCAATTGACGAAAAATAAAGTAAAGTCGAAAAATAAGATAAAGTAAGATACTGGAAGGTAATTAAAAAGCTTTCGGTATCTTTTAATTTTTGTAATTAATTTCAAATTATATTAAATTTTAATATCAAAAACGTGAAGATTTATTTAAAATGATATATTAAAAACGTGTAATTTTTATTAAAATCATGTGCCAAAAACGTGAAGATTTTGTCAAAAAGATGTATCAAAAACGTGAAAAAATCTTGACAAATTAATAAATAAGTAATATTCCTAAATTAGGAAACGTAAGAGAATAAGGAGATTTGTGATGGAAAGAAAAATATATAAAGAACTTTTAAACTGGAAAAATACAGATATGAAAAAGCCATTAATGATTATTGGAGCAAGACAAATAGGAAAAACATATATAATAAAAGAATTTTGCAAGCAAGAATTAAAAAAAAGCATATATATTAATTTGCTCGACCATCCAGAGATAGTAAAGATATTTAAACAAGAAATTAATACTTTAGAAAAATATAATAGAATGAAAATTTATTTAGATGTAGATATTGATATAAAAAACACAATTATATTTTTTGATGAAATACAAGAAAGTGAAGAACTTATAAGTTCTCTAAAATATTTTAGTGAATCAGACGAGCAGTATAAAATAATATGTGCAGGCAGTCTTTTAGGAGTAAAATTAAGAAGACTTAAATCATCATTTCCAGTTCGGTAAAGTAAAAATGTTAAATATGTTTCCAATGGATTTTGAAGAATTTTTAATGGCAAATAATGATAAAGAATTAATCAATGAAATCAGAAAATGCTATGATAATTGCACACCAATGGATAATGTATTACATGAAAAATTATTAAATTTATATAGATTATATTTATGCGTTGGTGGTATGCCAGAAGCGGTAAAGAATATTGTAAGTCATAATGGAGATATTTTAAAATTTGATAGAAGCATTATAGAAGATATTGTTAAATCATATTTAAATGATATGAATAAATACGTACAGAACAAGGCAGAATCAATGAAAATAGAAAGCATATATAAATCAATACCTTCACAACTTGGCAATTTAAGTAATAAATTTCAATATGGAAAGATAACATCTAATTCTAGAAAAAGAGATTATGAAACGGCCCTTGACTGGTTAATTTCAAGTACGATGGTTAGTAAATGTGTATTATTAAATAAAGTAGAAATTCCACCATTACGGATTTGTTAATGAAGATCATTTTAAGCTATATTTGAGTGATATTGGGATTTTACTTTGTTTATTACAAGTAAAATATAATGATATAATACTAGATAATCTTTTACAATACAAAGGAATTATTGCAGAAAATTATGTTGCAACGCAGTTATTGTCAAATGGAAATAATCTTATTTATTGGGAATCTGGAAATAAAGCAGAGATAGATTTTATTTTATATAATGATGATGGAATAATTCCACTAGAAGTTAAGGCAAATAATAATATTGGAAGTAAGAGTTTAAAAGTATACATGAGTAGATATGCTTCAAAATATGCAATTAGAGTATCAACAAAGAATTTTGAATATGAAAATAATATAAAATCAATTCCGTTATATGCAGTTTTTTTGATATAGTATTGTTATCTGATAAAATTAGTGTAGGTAACTTTATGTGGTAAAATAATGTTGGTTATTGAATTAAGTAAACATAAAAAATGAGACCAAACAGAACCTAGTGAAAGTTATTGCGATAAATTTTTTGTTGTGATATAATCCATTTTAGTTAAACAATAATTGGAGGAAAAAATGTATCTTAAAAGGTTAGAAATGCATGGATTTAAATCATTTGCAGATAAAACAATACTAGAATTTATGCCAGGAATCACAACAGTAATAGGCCCAAATGGTTCAGGAAAAAGTAACATATCTGATGCAATTAGATGGGTGCTTGGAGAGCAAAGTATGAAATCTCTAAGAGGTGCAAAATCTGAAGATGTTATATTTGCAGGAACGCAAAATAGAAAATCACTTGGATTTGCAGAGGTTTCACTTGTGTTTGATAATCAGGATTCAAAACTTCCTATAGAATATAGCGAAGTTACAGTTACAAGAAAACTGTTTAGAAGTGGAGAATCTGAGTATTATATTAACAAAACACCATGCAGGCTAAAAGATATTATTGAGCTATTTATGGATACAGGAATTGGAAAAGACCGGATATTCAATAATAGGGCAAGGCAGGATTGACGAGATTTTAAGTAATAAATCGGAAGATAGAAGAAATATTTTTGAAGAGGCAGCAGGAATTGTGAAATATAAAACTAGAAAAATAGATGCAGAAAAAAAGCTAGAAAGGACAAAACTTAATTTACTTAGAATAAATGATATATTATCAGAGATAGAACAAAATTTAGGTCCATTGAAAACGCAAGCAGAAAAGGCAAAAGAATTTTTAAGCTTAAGAGACGAATTAAAACAAATTGAAGTAGGGCTATTTTTGCATAATATTTCTACATATAAAGAGAATCTAGAAAAAATAATATCTGACGAGAAAATTTTGATAGATCAAAACGAAGACGAAACGAAGGCTTTTGATAAACTTAACGAACTAAAGCAATCTTTAAAGCAAGAAATAGATAATGTTACAAAAGAGATAGAAGAAATACAAAATTCTGGTTCTCAAAATATTCAGGAAAAAGAAAAATTAAACTCTAATATTACTGTCTCAAATGAGAGAATTGTAAATAATAAAGAAAATTATACAAGATATGAAAAGGAAATAGAAGAGTTAAACACAAGAAACACAGAGCTTGAAGAAGAGAAAAATCAAAAAATCGAGAAGAAGGAAAGATTATTTGCAAATAAAGAAAAATTTGAAAATGAACTAAAGGAAAAGGAAGAAGAACTTGCAAAACTTACAGGTAATTTGACAGAAAAAGAAAAGGAGATAGAAGGAAAAAAGGCTCAAATTGAAAGTTTTACCGACGAAAAGTATGAAAAATTAAATGAGATAAGTGTATTAGACACAACAAATGAAAATATAGATAAAAGATTAAAAACTTTAAAATACGAAGTTCAAGTTTCAATCTCAGAATTTGATAGTACAAATTTAACAAAGCAAGATATAGCAAAAGTTTTTTATGAAATTGACGAAAAGCAAAATAAAGTAAAAAAACAAATAGAAGATGTGTTATCAAAAAAAGAAGAAGAAGAAAAACTTGTGAAAAAATATAGCATAGATATAAACAATATTCAAACGGATTATAGATTAAAAGAGTCAAGACTTAAATTTTTACAAGAAACAGAAAGAGAAAAAGAGGGATTTTCGAAAACAGTTAAATCTCTTTTACTTGCGTGCGACAAAGATATTACCCTTGGAAAGGGATTAGAAGGCGTTCTTAGCGATTTAATTTCAGTAGACAACAAATATCAAGTTGCAGTAGAAATGACCCTTGGAAACGTGTTACAAAACCTTGTAACAGAAACTGAACATGATGCTAAAAGATTAATCGAATACTTAAGAAAAAATAATTTAGGTAGAGCATCCTTCTTACCAATAACATCTGTAAAAGGTAAAAAATTAGATAAATATAGCAAGAAAAATTTAAAGGGAAATGTTGTCCTTGCTTCAGATATAGTAAAAGTAGATAAAAAATATGAACAAATTGTAAACAGCCTTTTAGGAAGAACAGTTATTGTAGAAGATATGGATGATGCAATAGAACTTGCTAAACAAAATGGATATTCATTCAAAATTGTAACTTTAAAGGGCGATACAATAAATCCATCTGGAGCAATTTCTGGTGGATCATATATGCAAAAAACAGTAAATATTTTAGGAAGAAAAGGACAGATTAAGGACTTAGAAGAAGAACTTAAAACTTTAAATGAAAAATTAAAAACATTGAATCTAGAAAAAGAAAAATATGAAGAAAATTCTGGAAATTATGACGAAGAGTTAGAAGCTTTAAGAAATACTTTGCAGGATATTCAAGTTACTTATGCAACAGATAAACAAAAACTAACATCAGTTGAAGAAAATTTACAAAAATTAAGAGAAAGAATAGACAAATCAAAAGAAGAAATAACAGAAATAGAAAAGCAAAAAGAAGAAAATGTACTTAAGAAAAATGAACTAAATGAAATAATTAGTAAAAATTCAGAAATAATGGACAAACTAAAAGTAGAAATAGACGAATTTGCAAAATCTAATTTAGATAATCAAAAATATATAGATAATTTAAATTTAGATGTAACAAACTTAAAAATATCTGTATCTTCATTCAACGAAAGCGAACTTTCAATTGACGAAATGACTCAAAGAATAGAAACTGATATAGAAAATAACAAAAACAGCATAATAAATAAACAAAATGCTATGAAAAATATAGTAGAAGAAAATGAAACATTGAAAGTAAAAATAGAAGAATACAAAAATTCGATTGTTGAATTAGAAGAAAAAATGACAAATAGTGATGAGACAATAATTAAATTAAAAGAAGATAGAACAGAAAAGAACAAAAAACTTGAAAATACAGAAGAAGAAGTTTCAGCTAAAATGCAAATTTTAGATAGGCTTAAAGAAGAAATAATAAAAATTGGAGTAAAAAAAGATAAAGTAAAAGAAGATATAGAAAAGGACACAAATAAACTTTGGGAAGAGTACGAAATTACACCAAATAATAGTGAAGGATACAAAAAGCCAGAAAATATAGCTGTTGCGAATAAAAAAGTAAACGAATTAAGAAATAAAATTTCAGATTTAGGTAGCATAAATATTGATTCAATAGAAGAATATAAGGAGCAATCTAAGCGATATGACTTTATGTGTGAGCAAAGACTTGATATAGAAAACACGATGTCGAAACTAAAAGAAGTAATACAAGAAATGCTAAAAATCATGAAAGAGCAATTCACAAAACAATTTGATATAATAAACAAAAATTTTGGAGAAGTATTTAAAGAATTATTTGGTGGTGGAAAGGCAACCTTAATTTTGGAAGACGAAAATAATGTCCTAGAATGTGGAATAGAAATTGTTGTGCAACCACCACGGAAAGAAACTTCAGAATATGACACTTTTGTCAGGTGGAGAAAGAGCATTTACTGCAATTGCATTGCTTTTTGCGATGCTTAAGATAAATCCATCGCCATTCTGCGTCCTAGACGAAATCGAAGCGGCTCTTGACGATGTAAACGTATTTAGATTTGCAGATTACCTAAAAAAATTTTCAAACAACACACAATTTTTGGTAATAACACATAGAAAAGGAACAATGGAAGCTGGAAGTTCAGTATATGGAATAACTATGGAAGAGAGCGGAATAAGCAAACTTTTATCAATGAAATTAAAATAAATATAATAAGTATAAAGTTTCTAAGATTAGTGAAAAATAATTTTAGAAACTTTTTAATTTGCAATATTAATTTATAGTATAAAGTATAGGATAAAATATAGTATAAATTAGGTTTTGATCAATTAATTAAATTTTATTTAAGAAGGTGATATAATGGAAGAAGATACAACAAAATACGGTGAATTCATATCTTCATATTTTGCATGGATTACACTTGAACAGCAGAAAGATATAGCAAATAAATTAGAAAACATAACAAAAAAATAAGAAATTTTGTCGAAAGGCTTGAAATTGCTATATTTTTTGATATAATATCAAGAAAAAGGAAAGAGATGTAATATGACATATAAATTTACAGAAAGTGCAAGAAAAGCACTAGAATATGCAAACGAAATAACAATGAAGCTCGGCCACAGCTATATTGGGACAGAGCATATTCTTTATGGACTTGCAAAAGAAGAAATCGGGCTTGCAAGCAAAGTACTTGAAAAGCAAAATATTAATACAGAGAATATTTTATCTCAAATTGAGAATGTAATGGGAAGTACAGCAGTTAAATCAAGGAAAATTCTTCGGATACACTCCAAGAACAAAAAAGGTTCTGGAAAATTCGTCAAACGAGGCAAGTAAATTAGGCTCAAACTATATTGGAACAGAACATATTTTAATCCGGAATTATGAAAGAAGGAGACAGCATTGCAATTAGGATAATGATAAATCTTGGAGTTAATTTAAAAGAAATATATGAAGATATTTTAAAAGTAATTAACGAGCATGTATCTGAAGAAAATAAAATAAGAGAAAAGGAAAGCAGTGCTGGAAAAGAAAATAGCTTTTCTCAAACACCAACTTTAAATCAATATGGAACAGACCTATGTGAAAATGTTAAAAATGGGATATTAGATCCAATAATAGGAAGAAAAGAAGAAATAGAAAGAGTTATACAAATATTAACAAGGAGAACTAAAAATAATCCGTGCTTAATTGGAGAACCAGGTGTTGGAAAAACTGCAATAGTTGAAGGACTTGCAAGCAAAATTGTTTTAAATGAAGTACCACAGATGTTAAAAAATAAAAGAGTTGTCAATTTAGATATTTCAAGTATGGTTGCAGGAGCAAAATATAGGGGAGATTTTGAAGATAGAATAAAAAAATGTTTAAACGAAGTTAAAAAAGCAAAAGATGTTATACTTTTTATAGACGAAATACATACAATAGTTGGTGCAGGCTCAGCAGAAGGAGCAATAGATGCAGCAAATATATTAAAACCAATACTTGCAAGGGGAGAAATAAAATTAATTGGTGCGACCACAATTGACGAATATAGAAAGTATATTGAAAAAGATTCTGCGCTTGAGAGAAGATTCAGCCCAGTAACAATAGAAGAGCCAAGTGCTAATGAAACAATAGAAATTTTAAAGGGTATAAGAGATAAATATGAAGCACATCATAACGTTAGTATAACAGATAAAGCAATTGATTCAGCAGTTAATCTTTCTATACAGTATATTTCAGACAGATTTTTGCCAGATAAGGCAATAGATATAATTGATGAAGCTGCATCAAATGCAAGAATGATAAAATATACAAGGCCAGAAAAGCTAAAAACTTTAGAAGAAAATTTAGAAAAAATAAAACAAGAAAAAGCGGAACTTATACAAGCACAAGAATTTGAACAGGCAGCTGTTGTACGTGACAAAGAAGAAAAATTACAAAAGAAGTTAAATAAAGAAAAAGAAAAATGGAATGACGAGAATGCAAAGGCTGTGACTATCATTAATGAAGATAATATTGCAGAAGTAATTGCAAAATGGACAAACATTCCTGTTAAAAAAATTACACAAGACGAAAATGAAAAACTTAAAAATTTAGAAAACGAGCTTCATAAACGAGTAATTGGGCAAGAACAAGCAATAAGCGCAGTTGCTAAATGTATAAGAAGGGGAAGGGTAGGAATAAAAGATCCTAACCGTCCAATTGGTTCATTCTTATTTTTAGGGCCAACAGGAGTTGGAAAAACAGAAACATGTAAGGCACTAGCAGAAGTATTATTTGGCACAGAAGATGCTGTGATAAGGCTTGATATGTCAGAGTATATGGAGCAGAATTCAACTTCAAAGTTAATAGGCTCACCTCCACGGATATGTTGGGTATGAAGAAGGTGGATTTTTAACAAAAAAAGTAAGACAAAAACCATATTCTATAATTTTATTTGATGAAATAGAAAAAGCACATAGTGATGTTATGAATATGTTGCTTCAAATTTTGGAAGATAGTAGGTTAACAGACAACACAGGCAGAGTTGTAAGTTTCAAAAATACTGTAATCATAATGACATCAAATGTTGGAGCAAAGTTAATTACAGATAGTAAGAAATTGGGATTTTCTAATGGAAATGACGAAAATGCAAATATAGATTACGAAAATACTAAAAAAGATATAATGCAGGAATTAAAAAAGGAATTTAGACCAGAATTTATTAATCGTATTGACGAAATAATTGTATTCCATAAATTGGCGGAAAAAGATTTAGAAAAAATAGTAGAATTAATGTTAAATAGAATTTTGAAAAGATTGGAAAATCAAGATATATTTGTTTCAATAGACGACAGTGTAAAAAAATATATAATAAATCAAAATGACGATAAAAATTATGGGGCTAGACCTTTAAGACGTTCTATACAAAAAATTGTAGAAGATAATGTTACAGATGCAATCTTAGATCGGAAGATTAAAACAAAATGAAAAGAAACGTATGATAGAAAAGGATGGAAAAATTTTATTTGAATAATTATTTTTTAGGTGAGAAATATGCGCAGTTTTCTTGGAAGTGGACAGTTTGAGTTGTAATGCTTTCATAAGCGCATTTTCCATCTTTTTCATATATACAATTTGCTGTGCAATTTATATTAGTCAAGATAATCACCCCTATAAGTAGTATTATTGCATTCATTTTTAAGAATATTCATTTTTTTAAAATTTGGTTACTTTTTTAATTAGAATAGCTGAAATAAATCATTTCAGCTATTCTTTAATATAGTATCATTATTTAGTAACAAAATTTATAAAGTGAAGTTTTTTAGCTATCTTTTTTCTATAAAATATAGTATAATTATTCTAATATTTTATTTTGGTAATTTAGGTTAAAATATTAATGTATGGAGTCAAAAAATGAATAAATATTATGATAAAGTATGTGAAGAAATAAAAGAATATTTTAAAATTTTAGAACCAGATTTTCCAGAATGGTTAAATGAATACATAAATACCAAAGAATTATTATCACAAAAGTATATTAGTGTTACTTGTGGCACAATCTATTCTGATTTATTTGAAAGTGATTTTTTCTTTTCAAGTTTGGACCATTCAGTTGCGGTTGCTTTAATAATATGGCATTTTGCGCATGATAAAAAGCAAACTTTGTCAGGATTATTTCATGATATAGCAACACCTGCATTTAAACATTGCATTGATTTTCTTAATGGTGATTATATGACTCAGGAATCTACAGAAGATTTGACAACAGAAATGATTGCACGTTCTAAAGAAATTATGACTCTTTTAAAAAGAGATAATATCGATATAACAGAAGTAGACAACTATCATCTTTATCCAATAGCTGATAATGATACCCCAAAACTTTCTGCTGATAGATTGGAATATTCTTTATCAAATGCATTATTTACTTATAAATTATTAGACTTTGAAATGATTAAAGAAATTTATAATGATATAGAAATTCAAAAAAATGAAGAAGACGAAATTGAATTAGGTTTTAAAACTAAGAAAATAGCAAGAAATTTTGTAAAAATTACAAGTAGATTATCTATTATATACCGTGAAGATAGAACAAGATATTCTATGCAACTTATAGCTGATATTTTAAAAAAATTAAATGAAGAAAATAAAATATCAAAAAAAGATTTATATGAAATGAAAGAAAGCGAAGTAATTAATATTATTGAATCTTCTAAATATAAAGGAATTTTTAATACGTGGAGAAAGGCTAAAAGAGTTCAAGTATCAAAAGATACGCCAAAAGATGTATATTATGTGCATCATGGAGCAAAAATTAGATATATTGATCCATTATATAATGGAGAAAGAATGTCAAAATGTTGTAAAATTGTAAAAAATATGATTGAAAATAATTTATCATTTGATATGAATAAATTTGTATATTTGGATTTTGAATTTCCAAATTAGTATTCTACAATTTTACATTACCATAAAGTTTTTGATGGGGAGTGCAGATACTTTATTTTACAGGAGATAGAGAAAAGGGACCATTTTAGGTCCCCCTTCTTGTACAGCTAGTCACCCATATCTTCGCTTTCAAGAATAGGTGAAAATTCAAATTAAACGATAGTCGGTACCATCAGGTAACTGGAATTTAAATCTTCTGTCAAATGTTCTGTCTTCCTTCTCAATTGGATATTTTTTTGTTGTTAAACTATATGGACAAACAT
>CANQXL010000005.1 GCA_947627705.1 uncultured Clostridia bacterium | reverse complement strand
CCTCTGATAGGCAGATTTCTTACGTGTTACTCACCAGTCCGCCACTAACCGCTTACCTTGCAAGCAAGGTATTAAGTCCGTTCGACTTGCATGTCTTATGTGCGCCGCCAGCGTTTATCCTGAGCCAGGATCAAACTCTCTTATTATTTTTCTCAAGATTTCTCTTGATTATTTTCTCGAGTTTTTAAGCTCATTATTTTTTCTTAAAATTATTTTTACTTTATATATCTTTTTCAGATATATTCCGCTTGGTTTCTTAAAGGATTTTTTGTTTACTTTTCAATGTACTTTTGTTCCAAGATTTAAGGAACTTTCATATTATACACTTTTTAAAACGAATTGTCAACACTTTTTTAAAAATTTTTTAAAAAAATTTTTGACGCTTTTTAGGGCAAAAAGAAAAACCAGTAATTTACTGCATTTATTCATTTTGTTTACCTAAAATATTACTAGTTTGTATACTTATTTATATACACTTTTTAATATGTTTTCTTCGCTTTCGTTCGGTGTATTATTATAATAACATAATTAATTTACAAAGTCAACACTTTTTTTAAAAAATTTTAAGGAATTTTTTAGCAATTTTGATATTTTTATGTGGATAATTTTATTCTTAGGGCTGAGTAGTAACTATTGTTTTATAAATTACATAGTAAATATTACTTATAATTGTATTCATATAAAATAAACCTATGGAAATCTCTTGTTAAGAAATTTACCATAGGTTATGACAGTTTTTATTTAAATTTTATAATACGGGTGATGCAAAATATGAACTCACTGCTCCAATAACAATTATGCCTCCCAGAATGATAAACATAGGAGCAAATACCATTCTGTATTCCTTTTTTATAGCATTGATAATAAGATAAAATGTGAAAATAATAAGCGTAAAGGCAAATGCTAATGTAATTATATTTGCAGTGCTCTTATACTTTTTAGCAGATTGATATGCTTCTTGTGCGCCTTTTCTGCTGCGCTCATACGTAATTTCTTGATTATCTGTACCAAAGTTTTTTACTGTTACAGTTAAATAATCAGCATACCTATGTGCATTAGCATAATCTCCCACTTGCAATACCAAAGTAGTTTGGTTACCTTCTGGGTAGACTAATACTTGGGTAGGATATTTACAGGAGAATTCATTTTTCTCAATCATTGCGTCTGCTTCTTTTTGATAGTCTTCATATAATTCTTCAGAGTAATATGCGTCCCTTTCGTAGATACTGTTCACTCTCGGCATAAACCATTTAAAGTGAACATAGATCCCCACTGATAGTGAAAATACTATTGAAAGTACAATGCAAAAATTGGTTAGCCATTTTTCCCGTTTCATTTTTTTACCCCCATTAGTTAATGATGTGGTTATATTAAAGCTTTAAGATACTGACAAACTCAAAGCATTGCAATAATTTACATAATGTATTATAGCATACATTCTTTATTATGTCAATAAAGTGGCTGTAAGAGTTTGTGCTTTTGGTATCTATTCTTTTTTATGGCATTATGTATGAAACTTTATTTTGTAATTCCCTTATTCTTTCTTAAGAATGAAGGTATATCTAAATCTCCTGAATTTGTATTCGTGCTTTCAACTGATGAAGGAACTGATGTTATCTTTTTGTCCCATGCTTTTGATACTATTTGGTCTACGCCAATGCTAGACATTGGTCTATCTTTATCAAATCCTGTAGCAATAACTGTTATTACTATTTCGTCTCCTAATTCTTCGTCAATTGCTGTACCAAATATAATATTTGCTTCTGGATCTACACTTCTTTGTACTAATTCAGCTGCAGTATTGATTTCTTGTAATCCTACATTTTCTGAACCAGTTATATTAATTATTACTCCCCTTGCACCTTCTATTGATGTTTCTAATAGTGGGCTTTGAATAGCTTGTTTTGCAGCATCTTCTGCTCTGTTTTCTCCTGTTGCTCTTCCTATTCCCATATGTGCCATTCCTGTATTTAACATTATAGTTTTTACATCTGCGAAGTCTAGATTTACAAGTCCTGGATTTGCAATTAAGTCAGATATTCCTTGTACGCCTTGTCTTAAAACATCGTCTGCCATTATAAATGCATCTATCATTGATGTTTTTCTGTCTATGATTTGTAATAACTTATCGTTTGGTATTACAACTAATGCATCTACTTTTGATTTTAGACTTTCAATTCCTCTTTCTGCTTGAGATAGTCTTTTCTTTCCTTCAAATGTAAATGGTTTTGTAACTACTCCTATTGTAAGTATTCCCATTTCTTTTGCTGCATTTGCAACTATTGGAGCTGCACCTGTTCCTGTTCCTCCACCCATTCCAGCTGTTACGAAAACCATGTCTGCTCCTCTAAGTGATTCTGCAATTTCTGTTTTATTTTCTTCTGCTGATTGTGCTCCTATATCTGGGTTTGCTCCTGCTCCAAGTCCTCTTGTTATTTTTTCTCCTATTTGAATTTTTGTGCTTGCATTTGAATTTTTAAGTGCTTGTCTATCTGTGTTTACTGATATAAATTCTACTCCCTTTATACCACTTTGTATCATTCTATTTACTGCATTATTTCCTGCGCCTCCAACACCGATTACCTTGATTATTGCACTTTCGTTCATATCTTTTTCCATCTCATCATATTCTAACATAATTGTTCCTCCCTTAACATTTTAACTATAAAAAAATTCTTTTATCTTTTCAAGTAAAACTTTAAAGATATTTTCATCACTTGTTACATCTATTGTACTAGCCACTGATTTTGAAAAAGGCTTAGAAGAAACATATCTGACTAACGCATAAGATGTTCTATAGCTTGGTTTTATTGTACTTACCAGTCTTCCTGTTGAAATTTTTACTGGTATATTTAGTGCTATTTTACCTGCTACATCACTTTTGTTAATATTTGTTATGCCTTGGCCTGTCAGTATTACGTTATTTATCCTTTGTTTTATTCCTTGATTTATTATGTCTCTGTTTATAAGCGAAAACATTTCTTCAATTCTTGCTTCGATTATTTCTATAAGCTCAGAACTTTTTATTGTTCTACTTTTTGTTTCTCCCTTACATGTACTTAAATATATATCATTATCATTATCAATAAAAGATTTTAAAGCTAGTCCATATTGTCTTTTTAATTTATCAGCTTCTTCTTCTGATATGTTTAAGACGAGTTCGATATCCCTTCTTATTGTGTCCCCTCCGAAGTGGAATAGTATTTGTATAGATAAATTTGTTTCCTTCGAATACTCCTATTTCGATATTTCCGCGCTCCTACATCTAAAAGCATTACATTGTCGTTTAATTCATTTCTGTCGAGTACAAGGTTTCTTTCTGCAAGTGCAATTGGTACCATTCCATCAAGTTCTACTCCTGCCTTCTTTAATATTGAATTCATTTTTTTCATGTATTCTTTATCCACTAAAATTATTTGAGCTTGAATTGTAAAACTTGAACTCAAACATCCAACAGGATCTTGTACTTGTTCACCATTGTCTAATATGAAGTTCTCTGGAACTATGTCTATAATTGTCTTTCCTTCAGGTACTTCAATATCTTTTATTTGCATTATACTTGCACCAACATCTTTAACGGATATTCCTGCATATTTATCTTTTACTTCCTTTATAATACTATTTTGCACAATAGTAATATATTTACCTGGAACAGTAATATAAGCAGAGTGTATCTTTAAATTGGCTTCATCTTCAGCATCTCGAATTGCTTTAGCTATAGATAAACTTATTTCGTCTTCATCTACTATTTTTCCTTTTTGTATGCCCTTACATTTGCATTTTGTAGAAGCAATTATTTCTATTTGACTAAAATTATTTACTTCTCCAACAATAGCAGATACTTTCGAAGTTCCGATATCTAAGCCTACAATTATATCACCTATTGCCAACCTTAACTCCTCCATTTTTAATATAATTTTTCTCGTATTTAAGAATATAATATTTTTAGAAAAAAGTCAATAGAATTTGTAACATTTTTGTAACATTTTTGTAATCGTTTTGTTATATGCAAAACGTACATAAGCCAATAGCTTGGAGTTTCAATGCTATTGGCTTTTTCTTAATTTTTTATTTATTTTTTTTAGTTGTTTTTTGCTTTACTTTCACCCTTTTTTTCTGTGTTTTTTTCTTCTTTTATTTCGTCAACTTTTATCTTTCTCATCATGTCCCATTTTTCTATGTAATATCTTCTTATCATTGTTAAATTATTGAACATTCTTCCAACAAATACAACTATTGCTGCTAGATAAATGTCGACATTTAATTTATTTCCAAGTAGTGTAAGTAGTATTGAAAGTATTGCATTTCCGAAAAAGCCTGATACAAATACTTTGAAATCAAAGTTATTCTTTAAAGTTGCTGTTATCCCACCAAAAACTGAGTCAAGTGCAGCAATTATTGATATTGCAAGATAATCAGCATATATATATGATATTGTTGGTGCATTTACACCTAAGATTACTCCTATTAAACATCCTACTACAATAAATAATATAATCATAAATCTTCCCCCTTATTCTTTTACATAATTTAAAGTCATTTTCCCGTTATATTTCTCTATTATAACATTGTCACTTACTTCTAAATCAATTGTAAAATATTCGTCATTTACATCTATATATCCACCTTTTATTTTAAGTGCACTCTCTAAATATGTCTTATCTCCTATTGCTTTTATTGTATATGGTGATGTTGTTCTTTCTCCCCTAACTAGGACAAAGTTTCCAACTGTAAATAAATCTGTCATTGAAACTATTCTTTGGCCATTTATCGATATTGCCTCTGCTCCTGCAAGATATAATTCATTTACAAGTGTAAGCAAATCTTCATATCCGAACTGTATAATCCATTGTGTTTTGCACAGTTAATATTATTCCTTCTCCGTATACATCTGTTTTTCCGAGTTTTTTATTTGCATCTTGAATTTCTTTTTCAAGAAGCTCAATTGTTGCTTCTTCTGATTTTTCATTTTGTTTATATTCGTCTATTTTACCTTGAACTTCTGTTAATTCTTCGTTTACCTCATTGTATTTTGTTTTGTAATCTGAGAGTGTTTCTCTAAGTTCTGTTTCTCTCATTAACTCTATTTCTTCTGCGTCTGTTTCATTTACTATTCTAAATTGTATGAACATAACATATACCAGAATTAAGCTCATTATACCTATTGTAATTGCCATTATAATTTTATTTCTATTCAACTTATTTCCTTCCTTTCAAACTATTCTCCTACATTTTTTATATATTTGAGCGTTGTTACACCTGTGTATTTTGGAATGGTAACATTGTTTGATTTTTCAAGCGTTGCAATTATTTTTCTATCTTCCATTAATTGTAAATATCCGTCCATTTCTTTCTATTCCGCCAAGACTACCGATATTTCCAATTGCCTTTATTTCAAATGGAGAATTTAATTTGACGCCGTTTATTGTAACTATTGCTCCACTGCATGTTATAGCTGTGTTTGATACAATTCTTTGTCCGTTTATTGATATTGCTTCAGCTCCAGAATTTTTTATCTCATTAAGTATTTGCCTTAAATCTTCGTCATGTATCAATGTATATGTCATATCAACTGCACTTTCTTTTGCAATTGTTTCTTCACTATCCTTTAATGTAAGAATTATTCCTGTTCCTGTAACTTCAGTTAATCCAAGTAATCTATTTGCTTCGTCTAATTCTTTTTGTAATTCTGATGTTCTTCCAGCATCTTTGGAAGAATTTTGTCTTGCCTTTTCTAGTTCTTGCTCTTTATTTTCAAGATTTTTATATGCCCTATCATATTCTTCTTTCCATCTTAAAACTTCTTCTCTTAATTCTTCAGCTGCATAAGATGTTCCAACTATTTTTGTTGCTTCTTTAATTGTATTTAATTGTATTACAATACAACTTGTTAGCAGTATGCACATAAGGCCAAGCGCTACTCCAACGTATGTTTTGTTCATAGTCATTTTGGTATTCTTCCTTTCTTTTTTATTTATTTTTGTTTTTAATTACATTTATATATTTTATTTAAGATTATTGTACTTTTTCAGGTTCTTGTACATTTTCTGGTCTTTCTGGTGAAAAATATATTTCCTTTTTGTTTAGATATATCGTTCCCTTGTCTTCTTTATTTTTTACCATGAAAAAATTAATCCATGACATTTTTGCACTTAAATCTGAAGTGTCTCCAAGTTCTATCGTCTTTCCTTCTTCATTAAACTCCAAAATATAATTATTGTGGTCTGAGATATTTATACTTGTTAATTTTGTATCTATATTATTATTTGTAATAGCATCTGTAATTTTTATTAAATCGTTAAATTTGGATAAATCTTCTTCTCCAATCCTACTTCCTACTTCTAGGTTTTCAAAATCTGTAGTATAGCCTTTTATTAATAAGACATCTGGTGCTATGTAATTTTTCTCTAATAAATAGCCATTTCTATCTAAATAAAAATACATTCCGTTTTCTTCTACCATATAGCTTGTATATCTTTCTGTTACATTAATTTTTACTTTGTCAGGATATAACAAATCAATTTTTACTGATTCGACATATGGTTCTTCTTTTATGCGAGACTTAATAGATTCTTTATCTATTTCAAAAATATTTTGACCTATTTTTATTTCTGAAAGTGAAATATATACTCCTTCACTTATCTGCGATTCTCCTTCAACCGTTATCTCTTTTATATTAAATATTGGAGATACAAATAAAAATAATATTATTCCTGCTGCAAAGCAAATTGCTATTATTATCCTTAAAATGTATTCAAACACTAATCTTACTATATTTTTTTTCTTTTTCTTCTTTTTATTTGGATTACTTTGATTTTTCTCATTATTAATTTGTTTATTATTAACTTGTTTATTATTAACTTGTTTACTTTCATTATTTGTGCGATCTTTTTTACTAGTATTTGTTTCTTTGTTCATACGTTCTTTTTTATTATTTTGCTGTGTTTTCCCCTTTTTTGCTTTAGTATTTTGTTTTGGAGGATTGTCCTTATCTTTTTTTGTATTATAACCTATTATTATTTCTTCGTCCATATTGTATTTTTGTTTTCCCTGTTTTTTCTTAGGCATTTTACTTTCCTCCTTTTCTTTAGATTTTATTTTCTCAGCCGTATTTACATCCATACGGCTAAGAAATTTATTTTGAAATACTTAATTCTTATACATTGATTATTTTTACAAATTGTCCAGCATTATTTTTGCACCTAATGATGTTAATTTTTTGTCTAAATTTTCATACCCTCTTAGTATATATTTAGCATTATCTATTACAGTTGTTCCCTTAGCAGATAATCCTGCAAGCACTAAGCTTGCTCCACCCCTTAAATCTGTAGCAGAAACATTTGCTCCATAAAGTCTTCTTGTTCCTTTAATTATACATATTTTACCTTCTACTGTTATTTTAGCTCCCATTTTTCTTAGCTCATTTACATATTTATATCTGTTTTCAAATATGTTTTCTATTATTAGTGATGTCCCCCTTGCAGTTGTGAGCATGCTTGCAAATATTGATTGCATATCTGTTGGGAAACCTGGATATGGCATTGTTTTTATTTCTATATTATTTAGTTTTTTTGGTGACTTTAAAATTATAGTATCCTTTTTTATATCTAAAAAGCATCCACACTCTTCTAGTTTATGAAGAACTGATGTTAAATTTTCTGGTTCAACTTTTTTTAGTTTTATTTCACCACCACTTTGGGCTACTGCACAAAGAAGGGTTCCTGCTTCAATTCTATCGGACATAATGTTATATCCGGACATCCTTTAAAGTTTTTACTCCTTTTATTTTTATAACATTACTTCCTGCTCCTGTAATCTTGGCTCCCATTTTATTTAAGAAGTTTTGAAGGTCTACTATTTCAGGTTCCATAGCTGCATTTATAATTTTTGTTTCTCCGTCTGCTAATGTTGAAAGTAACATTATATTTTCTGTTGCTCCAACACTTGGGAAATCAAGGTGTATATCTGTTGGAATTATTTTATCTACATTACATGTAATAAAACCTGATTCTTCTTTTATTTGTATTCCTAATTCTTTAAATGCTTTTAAATGAAGATCTATCGGTCTTGCTCCTATATCACATCCGACCTGGATAAGAAAACTTTGCTTTTCTCATTCTTCCGAAGTATAGCTCCTACAATTATTACAGAAGATCTCATTTGTCTCATTAATTCATCAGGTATTTCTTCAGATTTTATTTCACTCGAGTCAATTACTATTTTACCATTATTTCGCTTTATTTTGCAACCTAATTTTTTAAGTATTTCAAACATCATTTGTGTATCATGTATATTAGGTACATTATATAGTTTTGTTGTTCCACTGTTTAGAAGGCTCGCAGCGATTATCGGAAGTGATGCATTTTTTGAACCTGATACATAAGTTTCTCCTTCAAGCTTTGCTCCACCTTTTATTATGTAACTCAACATTTTTGTCATCCTTTCATTTTTGTTTTTGCTATATATTATGTTGAATTTACATAAATTGTTCAGGATAAAGTATTATTTTCTATTCTTTTACTTCTTTCATTTCTTTATATTTTATATAGTCTTGTATAAATAATTTTATTATAGCAACTATTGGAACTGCTAAAAACATTCCCATGATTCCAAAGTATGAACCTATTACAGTTACTGAGAATATAATTAATATTGGACTTATTTTAAGTGAATTTCCTATTATCTTTGGATTTATTATATTTGCATCTATTTGTTGAAGTATTATTACTAAAATTGCCATCCATAAGCTTTGTGTAAATCCGCCTGTAAATATTGTAATTATAATAGCTATAACGACTGCAACAATTGCTCCAAGATATGGAATTAAATTAAATAGACCAATCATAAATCCTAATAAAATTGCATATTTTACATGTAAAATTGACATTACAATACTTGTTAATATTCCTACAACTATACCATCTAATAATTGGCTTGATATAAATCTGAAAAATATTTCATTTGATTCTCTAAAGTACTTACCTATTGCTTTATATGTACTATTATCAAACAATGCTCCACATAGTTTTTTGGCAAAATCTACAATTTCTCTTCTTTCTGCTAATAAGTATATTGATACTATTATGGTTACAAATACATCAAATATTGTCATTGCAAAGCCTATTATTCCCTTTGCATATTCTGTAATCATTTCTAAATTAAAGTAATCTTGTAAATTTATTTCTTCTAAATTTTCTATTATTGACATAAAATCTATATTACTTAAAATTGAATCTTCTGGAATTTGGCTAATTGTTTGTTTCATGTTATTATAGTAAGTTGGAAGTGTTGAAATTAAATCTGCAAAACTTTCATATACAGTTGGAACTATAAATTTTACTATTATAAGTATTAAAATTAATGTAATTATATATACTGTAAATATTGAAAGCCATCTTGCTTTTCTTTTTACAAATTTATTTTTTGATTTTTTAAATGAATTTTCAATTTTTCTGCAAGGTAAATAAAATAAATATGCAAGAATTAGTGCCATTATAAATGGCATAAGTATTGATATAAGCCCATGTAGCCATGCTGTTACATCTCCTAAATTGTCTAGTATCTTGTATACTACAATTATTCCTACTGCAAATAAAAACCATGATATTTTTGTTTTTCCGTTCCTTTAACATTTTTATCCATCCTTTCTATATTTTTAACTCTAACCCAACTGGGCAATGATCTGAACCCATAATTTTATCATATATATACGCATCTTTTATATTATTCTTTATTTCTTCTGATACAATAAAATAATCAATTCTCCAGCCTATATTTTTTTCTCTGGAATTTGCAAAGTATGACCACCATGTATATGCATCTGTTTTTTCTGGATAGATATATCTATATGTATCTATAAAACCTGAATTTAAAAGTTCTGTCATTTTATTTCTTTCTTCATCTGTAAATCCTGCATTATGTCTGTTTTGCTTTGGATTTTTTAAGTCTATTTCTTTATGAGCAACATTTAAATCTCCGGCACATTACAACAGGCTTTTTAGATTTTAGGCTTAATAAATAATTTCTAAATTCGTCTTCCCAAATTTGTCTATATTCTAGTCTCTCAAGCTCTCTTTTTGAATTTGGGGTATAGCAGTCTACTAAATAAAATTTTTCATACTCAAGTGTTATTACTCTTCCTTCTTTGTCATGTTCTTCTTTACCTATTCCATATGTTACTTTTAGTGGAATTGTTTTAGAAAACACCGCGGTTCCTGAATATCCTTTTTTTATGGCACTATTAAAAAATGTATTATATCCGCTCTAGAAAATTTAAATCTGCTTGACCTTCTTGCATTTTTGTTTCTTGAATACAAAATATATCAGCATTTGATTCTTTAAAAAAATTTTCAAATCCTTTATTTATTGCAGCTCTGAGTCCGTTAACGTTCCATGAAATCAGTTTCATTTATTTTTCCTTCCTATTACTTCTTAAATAAATAGTTTTTTAGAATAATTTCTTTAATTAAAATTTTTATTCTTAAGTAAAAGAGACAAGAATATTTCTTGCCTCTTTAGTTTTAGTTTACAACATAGATATAGCATTCTAGGTTTCTTCTACCGAAGCTAATACATTCATTATATGTATTCATATATATATCTATTTTATTATTTGATATTGCTCCGCCTCTGTCCTGTACAACAAACCATCCACCATTTGGCTGATTTTTAAAATATGGAATATAAATAATCGTTCCAATTGGATAGCCTTTTCCTGCAGCAACTGTATACCATGCAGAAGCCATGGCTCCACTTGCAGTTCTTCCATATCCTGAAGTTCCAGGAATTTTACCACAAGTTGATGCTGTATACGCAGATGCATTTAATGTTTTAACCTCTGGTGTAATTCCTTCTACCTTGCTTGCAAGTGTTTTACTATTTGGTGTACTTACTGGTGCTGTTCTTGCGGTAGTAGTCGTTTTGTTTATTGTATTTGTTGCTTGTACGATTTTATTAATTGGTTCTTGTATTATTTCTTCATTTATTAAAGTTCTATCAATCTCAATATCATTTTGATATTTTACTTTGTATGTACACTTTTTAAGTCCTTCTTTTCCTTCTCGAACTAACTTTGTTTTAACGTTTTCTTCTGCCGAAGCACCTTTTGTTTCTGTCTCATATGGAATAATTTCTTCTACAACTACTATTTTTTCTACAACTGCATTATATGCACTTAATAGTTGATCTAATCTTACTCCTTCTTCTTCCTCTGCAATTTCAATTGCCGCATATGCATCTTGTGTTACTCCTGTTATTACTATTGTTGACGAATTATCTGTTATTTCTGAATCCAAATTTGGAACTACATTTTCTTCTGGTAAAATTACTATATGATTTTCTTCTAATATATCCGAAACTACAGTTTTTGTTGTTATTACTTCGATTTCACAGTTATCTGATAGAACAATTTTTACATTCTTTACATCCACACTTGCTGCTAAAACGCAAGCACTTAATGAGAATATTACTAGGATTGTTATGACAGCAATTCTCATTACGGACAGTGAAGCTTGTTCACTTTTTATCATAAGAATTTGTCCCTCCTTGTTTCAATACACAAATTATACTATTTTTTTAATTTCTTGTCAAATTTTTCTAGTATTCTTTGTTTCCCTTTGTCCTAGGGGAATTGGGGCTTGTGTCAAAATTTAACTTTTAAAAAGGGATATGTATTTACTTATATTTTATTCGCTTTTAGTTAGGTTTAGAACATATTTTTATTTTTTTAAAATTTTAAATTATTTTTTCAAATTTATAACTTTTTTCTAATTTTTCTTCTAAATATATTTTTGATATAAGTTTTAATTCTTCTATTGATTCTTCTGGAATATTAAACGAAAAAAGCTTTTTTAGTTCTGACATTACTATATATCTTATTGCGTATAAACTTGCATTTGATATTCTTATAACGCTTTTATCACTTTTAGCACAATTTTCACATTTTAATCCATTATTTTTTATGCTAAAAAATGTCAAATTTTCTTTATTTTTGCAAGACACACATTCCATAATATTTGGCGTAAAACCGCATTATGGACAAAAGTCTTAATTTAAAAATCGCAACTATTAAGTCCTTATCCATATCTGTTTCTGATATTGCATATATTGTATTTAATAATAATCTAAGGACATTATACGATATATCATTTTCATTACTTATATCTTCTGTTATTTTAGCAATATACGCTGCATATTGTAATTTATCTAAATCTATTCTTAAATTGTAAAAGACTTCGATAGGCTGAACTGAATTTATATGATATGTTTCTCCACTTCCCTTATAAAGTATATACTCTCCAAAGCTTAAAAACTGCGTACCCGCAAGCATGCTACTGCTTGGTCTTCTTGCTCCTTTTGCTATACAAGATATTTTTCCGAAGATCAGGAGTAAGCATTGTTAGCATTTTATCGAAGTCTCCCATATTACTTTCTCTTAAAATAATAGCTTTCGTTTTTATTATTCCCATTCTTTGCCTCTAATATATTTTCTTCAATATTTTTTGTTTCTATAAATTCTAAAAAAGTATTTATATCTCCTGTTTTTTTAAATATATTCCACGCCATTTTACTTATCATAAAGTATCATCTCCGCTTTCATGCAAATTTTATCTATTGTTTTTCATATATTTTTTATATCTCTTATTTTGTATTTTTTGTGCGCTTTTATACTTAAATATTAATCTTCAATTTTAAATTTTTTTACAATTGAATCGTCATCTTGCCAGTTTTCTCTTACTTTTACCCATGTTTGAAGATTTACTTTTTCGCCTAAAATTTTTTCAATTTCTTCCCTAGAATATGTTCCTATTTGCTTTAGCTTACTTCCTTTTTTCCCTATTATGATTCCTTTATGCGATTCTCTTTCGCAATATATTGTTGCTTCAATATTAAATATCGGTTTGTTATCCATTGTTTTCCCTTTTTTTACTTTTTGAGTTTCTACATAAATTCCATGTGGTACTTCGTCATCTAAAAATTTTAATGCTTTTTCTCTAATAATTTCTTCTACTAACATTTTAATCGTTTGGTCTGTATATGTCTCTTCGTCATAATATTTTGGGCCTTCTGGAAGGCATTTCTCGATTTCTTGTAGTAATATTTCGTTCTTATCTGTATTTGTTGCAGATATTGGTATAACCGCGTCAAAATTATATTCTTTTGAATATATATCTATTAAATGTAAAAGACTTTCCTTTTTTACTAAATCTATTTTATTAATTACAAGTATTGCTTTTTTATTTGCTTCTTTTATTTTTTCTAGTATTAGACTATCTCCTTTTCCAATTTCCTTACTTGTTGCTTCAATCATGAATAAAATTAAGTCAACATTTTTGCTTGAATTAAATGCTGTTTGTATCATAATATTACTTAATTTTGTTTTTGGTTTATGAATTCCGTGGAGTATCTAAAAAAATTATTTGCGAAGTTTTTCTATTTACTATTCCTTTTATTTGGGTTCTTGTTGTTTGTGGCTTATTTGCTGTTGCAGCAATCTTACCACCAATAAGTGAATTTAAAAGAGTTGATTTTCCGACATTTGTCCTTCCTAAAATTGCAACAAATCCTGATTTAAAACTTTCCATAGCATATATTCCTTTTTCATTTATTTGATAGGATTATATCATATGATTTTAAAAAAAACAAGCTAATACGGGCTGTATGGTATAAGAATACAATTTTTTACATTTATTACACAGCCTGCTTTATATGATTTATCATTATATCTCCATACCTTAGATAAACCTCAATAACATCAATTCTTACAAATTTATTTTCTTCATGATTTTTATATAAATAATACTTGCCAGCTTTAAAAATATGATCTAATTTTCTTTCGTCTACCGCTTCCTTAGGATTACCATACCTTAAGCTTGCTCTTGTTTTAACTTCAACAAATACTATCTCATTTTTATCTCTTGCAATAATATCTATTTCTCCTTGCATACACTTAAAATTATTACAAATTATTTCATACCCTAAGCCTTCCAAATATTTTGTTGCTTGCTTTTCTCCAAAATTTCCTTCTATTTGTTTTCTATTCATATTTATTTTACTCCCTTTATAACATATTTATTTTGTTTTATTTCTATAATATCTTCTAACTCCATAAGTAGTAGTCTTTGGTATAGCTCAGAAATATCTAAATTTACCTTTTTGCTTATATCGTTTATTCCTAAACTCTCTTCTTGAATCACTTTACAAATTTCTCGATATTCTTCTTTTATATTGCTTAAGTCAATCTTATTTTTATTTTCTATGTCTTCTATTGTTATTTGTTTAAGCTTGCACCCTGTGTACTTTTCTATTATGTCATTCGGTTCTATTACAAGTTTTGCTCCTTTCTGTATCAGCTTATTTGTTCCAATACCTTTTTTATTTTCTATTGCATTTGGTATGCAAAATACATCCCTATTTTGTTCTTTTGCATATCTTGCTGTTATTGAAGTTCCGCTTCTAAGTTCTGCTTCAACTACCAATATTCCAAGACTCAATCCACTAACTATTCTATTTCTATTTCTAAATTTTTCTGAATCTGGCTCAATCATATCCTGATATTCGCTTACTATTGCTCCTCCTGTTTCTATAATTTTTTTATATATTTCTTCATTTTCTTTAGGATACACATAATTTATCCCACATCCAAGAACTGCTATTGTTTTTCCACATACATCTATTGCTCCTATATGTGATGCTGAATCTATTCCCTTTGCCATTCCACTTACAATTGTAAATCCTGCTTTTGCAAGATTTATTGAAAACATTCTTGCATTCTCTTTTCCCTTTTCTGTGCAATCTCTAGACCCAACTATTGCAATAGCTTTATCATTAAGTATTTTTTTATTTCCTTTAACATATATTTTTATAGGCGGATTTTTTATCTTTTTAAGCATTTCCGGATATTCTTTGTCTTCCAAGCTTATTTCTTCTACGTTCAAACTATACTCCCCCTTATACTCACATCGCTAATTACCCCAATATTTTCTGTCTAACTCTCTATATTTAATTGCTTCTGCTATATGCTTTACTTCTATATTTTCTTTATCGTCTAAATCTGCAATTGTTCTTGAAAGTTTAAGAATTCTATTATATGCTCTAGCACTTAATCCTAATTTTTCAAAAGCATTCTTTAATACTTCTCGTTCTTTTGTGCCTATTTTGCAATATTTTTGAATTAATTCTTGAGTTAATTCTGAATTTGAATATATTTTGTATTCCTTATATCTTTCTTTTGCAATTTGTCTTGCCTTATTTACTCTTTTCCTTATTTCTTCTGATGATTCTTCTTTTTCTTGTTTATCTAATTTTTGATAACTAACTGGCTCTACTTCGACATGAATATCAATTCTATCTAGAAGTGGTCCACTAATTTTACCTATATATCTACTTATTTGTTCTCTTGTGCAAGTACAATTTTTTTCTTTTGAGCCGTAATAACCACACGGACACGGATTCATAGAAGATATTAGCATAAAATTACATGGATAAATTAAACTAGCATTTACTCTATTTATACTTACTTGTTTGTCTTCTAATGGCCCTCTCATTAGTTCAAGTGTGTGTTTATTAAATTCTGTCAATTCGTCTAAGAATAGCACTCCATTATGTGCAATACTTATCTCTCCTGGCTTTGGGATCCTACCGCCACCGTATAAGAGAAGCTCCTGATATTGTATGGTGTGGCGCTCTAAATGGCCTTTTTGTTATTATTGGTGTATCTGGCTTAAGGAGTCCAGATATGCTATGTATTTTGGTGATTTCAAGTGATTCACTTAGATTTAAATCTGGAAGTATTGATGGAAGGCATTTAGCCATGTAAGTTTTCCCGAGAACCAGGAGATCCGGATTAAAATGCAGTTGTGTCCACCAGCAGCTGCAACTTCTAACGCTCTTTTTACATTTTCTTGTCCTTTTACATCGGCAAAATCAAATTTATATTTTGTGTTATCGTAAAAAATATCTGTTAAGTCTAACTTTTCACATTTTAATTTTATGTGTCCGATTTAGATAATCTATAACTTCTTTTAAATTATCTACACCAATAACTTCTAGGTCTTGAACTATTGATGCTTCTTTTTCGTTTTCTTTTGGAAGTATTATTTGCTTTATTCCCATTTTACTTGCCTCAAGTGCAATTGGAAATACACCATTTACTTTATTTATTTTTCCATTTAATGAAAGCTCGCCTATAATTATTGTATCTTCTAGATTAATTTGTTTAATAACTTGGTTTGCCATAAGTATCGCAACAGCCATTGGTAAATCATACATTGAACCTTCCTTTTTTGTATCTGCTGGAGACAAATTTATTACTATTCTTCTACTTTCTAATCTTATATTTGTATTTTTTATGGCTGCTTTTATTCTCTCTTTTGATTCTCTTACACTTGCATCTGGAAGTCCGACAATTTCCCATGTAGGTAGCCCACCGTGATATATCAATTTCTATGCTAAGTAAAATGCCAGAAAGTCCATGCAAAGACATACTTTTAACAATTGATAACATTTTATTTCCCTCTTTTTTTGATTTTTTAAACGAGATATTCGTTTTTTGATTTAAAAATTAAATAAAAAAATAAGCTAATGTATAAATTCATACATTAGCTGTATTATATATCGCTTTTATCCTTTTGTCAAGAATTATTTTTTTCTTTTAAAAATGCAATTTATCTTCCATTTCTTATATTTTCTTGAATATTTTTCAGTTCTATAATTCCTTTACTTTGCTCTCTTATTATTGTTTGTGCAACTATTTTAAGTCTAGGATCTATTCTATATTGCAGTAAATTATTGCACATTTCTACAGCACCCTCGTGATGTGGTATCATTTCATACGTAAAACTTAAATTTATATTTTGGTACCTTGGACTATTTTTCATTTTACTTATCATATTTTTTGTTATTTCTAAATATCTATTTTCATATGTTGTAACTGCTCTTTGTGTATTTGCAGGAATTAATGTTGTTCTTACTATTTCTTTCATTTGTGCTATTCCTCTTGTTTGCATTTTAATTATATTATTTGATATTTCATATAGAGGTTGATAATTTGTATATGTAAGTAGATTTTCACACATATATATTGCTGCTTCATGATGGGGTATCATACATTCTATAAAATTTATTGTTATATTACTGGTTGTATTAAATGATAGCATTTTACTTTCCATTTCATTTAATATTTTATCAAATTGCATAAAATACTCCTTTGCTTCAAATGCACTTGAATTTTCCATAAAAACACTCTCCTATCTATATATTATATAGACTAGGAAAGTGTTTTTGTGTTTATCCTATTTAATTTTCCTTATTTTTGCAATAAAAAATCCTTCATATAATTTACTTGGCATTATACACATTGTTCCTTTTATTCTTGTTGGAAGCTTCTGTATATCTTCTATTTCATTTATCTCTAATATCTCTGCATTTGCCTTTTTTAATATTTTTTCTACTACTTCTTCGTTTTCTTCTTCTAAAATTGAACAAGTAGAATATACAATTATTCCATCTTTTTTTAAAATCTTTATAGCTTTTTCTATAAGTTCTTGCTCTGTTTTTGCAGATTTTTCTATTAATTCTTTTGTAAAATTTGGCTTAAATATATTATCTGTTCCGCTTCCACTACATGGTGCATCAAGCAAAATTTTATCAAATTTAAAGAAATCGTCAAGTCTTCTTGAATCTTGCATTAATGCATTTACCCTTGTTGCTCCCTGTTTTTGCAAATTATATTTCATTCTTTCAAATCTTATTTTATTTTTTTCACATGCTGTAATCATTGCTCCATTTCCAGATAGTGCGGCCATTTGTGTGGTTTTGCCACCTGGTGCTGCAGCCATGTCTAATATGTTTTCACCTGTCTTTGGTTCTAGTACAATTGCAGGAATCATTGATGATAAACTTTGCATATATATTTTTCCATCTTTATATATGTCTAATTCTCTTATTTTTTCTTCTTCAACATTTTGCAGTATTAGTGCTTCTTTACTCCATTTTACTTCCTTATATTCAATTTCGTTTTCTATTAAATTTTTCTTTATTTCGTCTACACTTGTTTTTAATGTATTAACTCTTAGACTTGCATTTTTCTTTTCCATATAGCCAGACAAAATCTTTCTTGTTAAATCTTCTCCATATTGTTTAATTAATTTTTCTTTAAGAAGCTTGGAAATTTCTTTTTCCATTTTGCTTTTCTTCCCTTCTTTAAATAATTTTCCATGTAAGAATCCTTTTATTTTAATATTCCCTTAAATCGTATCTTGCAAGTTTTTCGCCTTCATATTCAATCTTTAACGTGAAAAATTTATCGTCCTTTTTTAATTTTTCTAGGAAAATTTTATCCCCTTCCCATAAATTAAGATTCATTACTTCTTCTTTGTCAATCCATTTAAGCTCGCCTTCGTTACATTCTGTTATTTTTCCTTCAAAATCATTTGATGTAAATATATACATGTATTCAACTCCAAACTCTGTGGATACAAAAGTTACAAGTGCTCTTAATTTATATGATTTAAGCTTGATTCCAGTTTCTTCTTTTACTTCTCTTACAACACATTCTTCTGGGCTCTCGCCTTCTTCAAATTTTCCACCTATTCCTATCCATTTTCCTTCATTTATGTCGTTCTTCTTTTTTGTCCTATGAAGCATTAAATATTTTCCGTCTTTTTCTATATAACATAAGGTTGTAAATAACATTTTTAACTCCTATTTTTATAATTTTTACTAAAATTGTAAACCACTACAAGTTTTTAACTTAAATTTTAAAACCTATCTGACTTAGAAAAGTTTACTTCAAAAGTCTCTGTATTTCTTCTTGTATTTCTTTTCTTTTTCTTTCTAACTCAAATATTTTCTCTTCGACTTCTTCTTTGTTGATTTGTTTGATTTCATTTTTAATTTTTATATATCTTTTGATGCTTAAATCAAAATCATTTTTTTCTATTTCTTCTAATTTAGCTAAATATGAATAGTTTTGTATTGTTTCTCTTTTTCTGTATGTATCTACTATTTTTTTCTGATTTTCTTCTGTTAAAATATTAGTTTTTCTCATACTTTCATATTCGTTACTCGCATCAATAAATAGTATATTTTTGTTTCGTTTTCCTTTATCTATCATTAAAATAACTGCAGGTATTTTTGAGCCAAAAAATATTTTTTCAGGTAATGCAACAATTGCATCAATCATTCCATCTTTTACAAGTTTGCTTCTTACATAGGTATCAAATTTTGTTTTTTTAAATAAAAAGCCTTGCGGAAGTATTATTGATACTTTCCCATAATTATTTACAGTATTTATCATTTTTGACAAATAATTCAAATAACTATCTTTGTGAGATGCCAAATTATAATGGTCTTCATTTATTTTTTTAGATACAAATGGTGGATTTGATATTGCGAAATCAACTTGTGGAGTGATTTCTTCGTCATTTTCTTTTATTCTTTTGTTAAATATATCATGTAACCATAAATTTGTTATACAAATATTAAAATTGCCTAAATTTTTAGTCTCTCCAAAAACATATATATTCCCTTTTTTTGCACTTTCAGTAATAAAATTTCCTGTTCCACAAGCTGGATTATAAATTGAAGATTCTGGAAAAATATTTAGCATATTCACCATTGTTTTTACTACACCTTTAGGTGTATAAAATTCTTTATTTGAATACGGTATATTTTTATCCTTTTCAGCAAGCATTATTACGTATTCAAAGGCTTCTCCAAGCTTTGCCTTAGCATTCTTTGATTTTATATCTAAAATCAATTTTGTTAGCTTTATAAGAACTTGCCTTAGTGATGTACCATTTTTTGATGTAAATCTTCCTTCAAAACTGATATTCATAAATAATTTTCTTGATTTTTCTTGTTCTCTAATATCATTTACCTTTTTATCTATTAAACGTACTATTTCTTCTATTGACCTTGCATTTACAAGTATTATATCCTTAAATAAATCTATATTTTCATATATTGAATAGATAAGTGCTGATAAATATTCCATATAAATTGTTCCGAATTCTGGGATAAGTTTTAAACTTTCGTATATTTCTTTTAGTTCTATATTTATTTCTTCTTGACTTACAGAATTATGCTTCAATATGTTTGTGCTATCATTATAATTATACACCATATTTTTCTCCTTTTCTTGCAATTTCTTCAAGATAAAAATTATAAAGTTTTTCTTTTTCTTGTAATATTTCCTTTGAAATCTCTTTTTCACTTTCCCATAGAGCAATCAATTTTTTCATTTTTTGCTGTTCTTGCTTATCTATATTTGGAATATCTAAAGTCCTTAGATTTGCAAGTGACATTGATTTTATTATTGAACCATTAATTTTTGATGTTAATTCTGATTCTGCATTTTTGCTTTCTAAATACCACTTTAGAACTATCGGATCAAATATTTCTTTATCCGTTCTAATTATACAAAATTGTGATGTAATTAATTTGCCAGCAATTTCCTTATCTACATATACTATTTTGTTTGGGTATAACAAACGAAACAATAAATCCCCTTCTTTAGCTAATTTATTGTTTAAATTTTTATTTGTTTTTAATTCTTCGTAATTTTGTTTTTCTTCATAGTTTTTTAGAGAAAATAGCAAATAGCTATTTTCTCCTAGTGGATCATTTTCTCTTTGCGCAAATACCCCTATCATAACATCTGCTATTTTCTCTAATTTCATTTTTACTACCTCACATTATAGCATATTTAGGTTTCATAGCATCCTATGACCTATTGATTTAAAGGCAATTTGATTTACAACAGTACTTGCAACCATTTACAATTGTAAAATATTTTTTTGCCTTTTTTTCAGCTTCTAATGGACACATACATTCTTTTAATTCTATTCTATTTTCTTTTTTAGGTCCATTTTTACATTCCTTTGTATGTATCTTGTGACATCCTGTACCCATTTGGGCATTTTTATTTACGATATACTCCATCTTTTTATCTCCTTTCTTTTATAAATTTATCTATAAACTTGAAAGAAGTATAAAAGACACTTTGCATTTATTTTGATTTTATGTTATAATTAATATGTGGTATAAATATAACAAAATATTTATGCAAGAGTTCTAAATAAGGTCCAATTATTTAGAACTTTTTTATTGCATAGAATCCTTAAGTATATATTTAATTCAATATTTGTGATTTTCTATTGCAATAATTATTTATATTTCTTTCTTGTTATAGTCAGATTATAACAAATTGTTGAAATGTTGTCAAGTATTTTTTAATTCTTTGATTGCTTCTGCAAGCTTTCCAATTTCTTCTACAATATCTAGCATTTTTTCATTAATTTGTTCATATGTTACAGAATTAATATTATTGGCATTTTTATTTTCTTCAATCGGGTCTCCCAAACTGCCATATCTTGCTTCATATTCCTTATATAATTCTGAAATATACTCAAGATCCCTTTGGAAATCTTCTTCTTTGAAATTATTAATATTAATCTTTTTTTGTATAAACATTGCATCATAGCAATTTTCTTTATATTCGAAATCATACTTTAATTCTGGTTCTATTAATGCATATCTTATTTTATATTTATTTGCAATCTCTAGTACTTCTGCTTGTTTTTTTCCGGTTTTTCCAAATCCGAATCCATAATTCTACTTCATTTGTTTCTTTTGAAAATGAAATTCCAACATATCTTCCCCTTCTGCCACTTTTATTATCTGGAGTGTATATTTGTATCCAAACATTTCCACAACTTCGGTTATATGCAGGTCCTAATTTTAATTCTACAGCTAAATCTTTTACCTTAATATTTTCTTTTACTTTGTTTTTCAGTTCATTTTCTAATTCTTTATCTTTTAATCTTCTTTGCATTCCATTTTTTGTCGGAACTTCTTCTAGCTCATATGTATATGCATGCATTAAATAATCAAACAAGTCTGCATTACTCTTTAATATTTTTTTCATTTTTTCTAATTTCTCCTTTCTGCTAAATTTTTATTTTATAAAGCATTTTAATAACTTCATATTTATACTAGCATTATTTTTTGTACTTGTCAATATTTTTTGCAAAATTTTGCGTAATTTTTTTATTTTTTTATTGATATTGTGTGTTATACTTTTGCTATAACGAATTATGTTTTGATATCTACGTTATTGCAATAGGAAAGTTTACCAAGATTAAGAATCAAATGTTTTCATTCAAACTTAGCACTGTCACACACTCCACATGTCCGAGTCCATGGGAATAAATCAACTGGTGTTATTTTATTTATTTTATATTCGTCTTCAAGATAACTTAAATCACGAACTAAACTTGCAGGATTGCAACTTATATATACTATTTTCTTTGCTTTTATTTTAAGTAAATTATCTACAGTAGTCCTATCTAGTCCCTTTCTTGGCGGATCTACAAATACAACACTTGGCTTTATCTTTTCTTTATTTATTAATCCATCAAAAGCTCCTTCTACATCTCCGACAATAAATTCAATATTATTTATATCATTTAATTTACTGTTTTCTTTTGCATTTTCTATCGCTTCTTTTACAATCTCTATCCCATAAACTTTCTTTACATATTTTGATGCAAAAATTCCTATTGTTCCAATTCCACAATATAAATCAAATACTACATCTTCCTTACCTAAATTAGCTCCTTCTATTGCAAGTTTATATAACTTTTCTGTTTGTACTGGGTTCACTTGATAAAATGAATTTGCAGATATTTCAAAAGTATATTCACCGTAGTTTGTCTTTTATATATCCGTCACCATATAAAACAATGTTCTTTTCTCCAAGAATTACATTTGTATTTTTATTATTAATATTTTTTACAATCGTTTTTATATTTTTAAATTTGCAAGTTAGTTCTTCTATAAGTTCCTTCTCTTTTTTCAAGTTCTCTTCATTTAAAACAAAAACGCACATTACTTCGTCTGTTTTCATTCCATATTTTATAATTATATGTCTGAAAGTTCCTTTTAAAGTTTTTTCATCATAAACACTTATTTTATTTTTATTTATAAATTGAACTATCGTTTTTGCAATCTCTTGTGATATTTTAGTTTGTATTTTACACTCTTCAAATGTAGTTATTTCGTGAGATCTATTTGCAAAAACTCCAAAAACAGCATTACCTAATTTGTCTTTTCCGAATTGGATAAATAGCTTTATTTCTATAAAAAAATGGATTTTCCATTCCTACAACATTTTCTACTTCTATTTTATTCTTTAATGTTTTGTTTACCAAATTTTGTACAGCATTTTTCTTCATTTCTAAAGTTTCTTGATATTTGACGTGTCTTAAATTACATCCGCCACATTTTTTGAAACTTTCGCAATCAGATATTTGTCTTTTGTCTGATTCTTCTAGTATTTCTATAATCTTAGCAAATGCATGCGACGACAAGACTTTAAGTATTAGTATTTTTACTTTTTCTCCTTTTATTCCACCTTGAACAAATATTGTAAAGTTTTCTATCTTAGCAATTCCCTCTCCTTCAAAACCATTATCAATTATTTGTACAATGTATTCTTTGTTTTTTTCTACTGGAACTTCCATTTTCTTAATCCTTTCTGTCATTTATTTTATCATGAATTTAACGCTTTTTCAACTCTATCTACAATTACATCTTATTTTATGTTACAAGGTAACGATATAATATCAAAGAATAGCAGAAATGATTTATTTTAAGAATCTGCGTAAGCGATTAACCGGAGCGAAGCGAAGGGCGAAGTGGAGCAATTTACATATATTTTTAATTTCGAAAATTGCGACGACAAAGATTCTTAAAATAAATCATTTCTGCTATTCTATAATCCAGTAACTAATTTATAATTTGTAACCAAATTTTTTAATTCGAATAATATATATCATAACAAATGAAACAAATTCTAAAATTCTATGAACAGGGAGGTTTTTTAAATGGGAAATTGCTGTGGCGATAATAGCGAGATTCTATGGTTTATTATTCTATTTTTACTACTTTTCTGCTGTGGATGCGGAAACAGATGCTGCTGTAATAACTAATACTTACTTTAACTTTCTATAAGCAATATAGCTTTGCATAAGTAGCTTTGAAAGGGGGGAAATACTATGCCAGAAAATAGATGCTGTGGTGGTGGCTGTGGTGGATTCGGCGGTGATTGCTGCTGGATTATAATATTATTCATATTAATAATTTGCTGCTGCGGAAATGGATTTGGAAATAATTGCGGTTGCTAATAAATGCCGCTTTAATAAAAGAGAATTTAGTTAATTTGTCTAAATTCTCTTTTATTCATTAAAATTTTTATGGCACTAAATAATAATTTAATTATTAGAATCTCGGAAATGATTTATTTTAGAAATCTGCGTAAGCGATTAACCGGAGCAAAGCGAAGGGCGAAGTGGAGCAGTCTACATATTCTTTTCCGTAGTATATCCTCAAATTGTTCCAAAGTATCTCCTATCATAAATATTGCTCCACATGGCTTTATGCCTTCATTATCTATAATTTGCACTCTCATATTGTTTCTATCCCCCATGAAAAATCTTAGTGCACCTCTTAACTTTTCTTTTGTCTCTTCACTTGCATCTCTTATATCTAGCTTAAGTATTTTCTCCTTTTTTTCTGATAAATTTTCTATGCTTGATGCTATAATTGCAGGCTGTTCTTCTTCTCTTATACTAAGCCTTCCTGTGATTAAAACTATGTTTTCTTCTATAAGTTTATCTTGAGATTGCAAATAACAATTTTCAAATACTATAATATCTCCTTGACCATATAAATCTTCTACTGTAACAAATGCCATGATTTTATTGTTTTTTGTATACTTTTTCTTTACAGATGTTATTATTCCAGCAAACTTTACAATTTGTCCATCTTGATATTCTTGAATTTCTCCATTTTCTTCTTCTTCCATTATTTCCTTCATTTTTACAGTATTAATAGTTGTCTGAGATATTATGTCATTCTTATATTTTTCAAGTGGATGGCCTGATATATATATACCAAGCATTTCTTTTTCCATTGATAAAAGCTCTTTGTCTGTAAATTCTTCTGAAACATTAAATGTATATTTGTGTTTTTCGTTTTCTTCTTTATTCTCTGCTAAATCGAACATACTAACTTGCCCTGTATATGCCTTTTTCAATCCTGCTTGTATTGTATCAATTATTTGTTCATAAGATTCTAAAAGAGTTTTTCTTGTTTCTTGAAAATTATCAAATACTCCTGCCTTTATTAAACTTTCTATGCATTTTTTATTCACTCCATATTCTTGTATTCTTTCGCAAAAATCTGTAAAACTTGAGTAAAGACCGTTTTTTTCTCTTTCTTTTACAATATTATCTATAACTTGTATACCAACATTTTTTATACTTCCAAGTCCAAATCTAATTTTTCCGTCTTCAATCGTAAATTTTGTTTTGCTCTTATTTATATCAGGTTTTAATATTTGTATATTTAATGTCTTACATTCGTCTATATATGCAGGTATTTTATCCAAATTACCTAAAAAACTATTTAAAGTTGCTGCCATTAATGCTTCTGGATAATATGCCTTTATATATGCTGTTCTATATGATACAACTGCATATGCAGCTGCATGTGATTTATTAAATGCATATTTTGCAAATTCGGCCATTTCGTCAAATATTCTATTTGCAGATTCTTCGTCTATTCCATTTCTTATACAACCAGGTACTATTACATTTCCATTTTCGTCTGTCTCGCCATGTATAAATATTTCTCTTTCTTTTGCCATAACATCGAGTTTTTTCTTACCCATGGCTCTACGCACTAAATCTGCTCTTCCGAAGTGAATATCCTGCTAAATCTCTAACTATTTGCATTACCTGCTCTTGATATACCATACATCCATAAGTTACATTAAGTATTGGCACAAGACTTGGATGTGTGTAAATAGCATGTTCTGGATTTAGCTTATTTTGTATATATCTTGGAATTTGATCCATTGGGCCGTGGTCTATATAAAGAAACTCCGGCAATTAAATCTTCTAGGCAATCTGGTTTTAGTTCCTTCATAAATTTTGTCATACCAGCACTTTCAAATTGGAAAATTCCCATAGTTTTACCTTCTGCCCAAAGTTTATATACCTTTGGATCGTTCATCTGGCTATCAAATACTACATCTTTTCCTGTTGATTCTTTTACAAGATTTATTGCATCAGAAATAACTGTAAGTGTTCTAAGCCCAAGGAAATCCATCTTTAAAAGTCCTAGCTCTTCTAGTGTTGTCATGATATATTGTGTAGAGATATTACCATCTCTTACATATAGTGGTACATATGTATCAACAGGTTCTTTTGTTATAACTATTCCACAGGCATGTGTTGAAGCCTGTCTTGGCATACCTTCAAGTGCCATTGATATGTTTAATATATTTCTTATAACTTCGTCTGTTTCATATAACTCTTTTAATTCTCTGTTTAATGTCATTGCTTTACTAATAGTTATGTGTGGTTCATTTGGTATCATTTTTGCAAGTCTGTCTGTGTCTTGATATGGATAGTCTAAAACTCTTCCAACGTCTCTTATTACCATCTTTGCAGCCATTGTTCCAAATGTTATAATCTGAGATACATGGTCATGCCCATATTTATTAGAAACATAATCAATTACTTCTTGTCTTCTTTCATAGCAAAAATCCACGTCAAAATCTGGCATGCTTATTCTTTCAGGATTTAAAAATCTTTCAAATAGCAAATTATATTTTATTGGATCAATGTCGGTAATTTCAATTGCATATGCGACAATTGAACCTGCACCTGATCCACGTCCTGGGCCTACTGGAATTCCTTTTGATTTTGCAAAGTGTATAAAATCCCAAACTATTAAGAAATAGTCAACATACCCCATTTTTTCTATTACTGATATTTCGTATTCCATCCTATCTAATATCTCTTTAGATGGATTCTCTCCATATCTATTTTTTATACCGTAGGTACAGAGTTTTCTTAAATATTCATTATGAGTTTTATATTCTTTTGGCACATCATAATTAGGAAGTATCGTATGACCAAATTCAAAGTCTACATTACATTTATCAGCAATTTTAACTGTATTTTCGATTACTTCTGGAATATTTGAAAAATAGTCTGCCATTTCTTCTGGGCTTTTTATATATAGCTCGTCTGTTTCGAATCTCATTCTATCTGTATCTGACATTCTTTTTCCTGTTTGAATACATAAAAGTACTTCATGGTTATATGCATCTGATTTTTTTAAATAGTGTGCATCGTTTGTTGCAACTAATGGTATATCAAGCTTTCTTCCAATTTCTATCAATTTTTGATTAACAAGAGCCTGTTCTCTGATACCATTGTTTTGAAGTTCAAGGTAATAATCGTCTTTAAAGACACCTTTAAACCATTTTGCGATATCTTCTGCTTTTTCCATATTACCTTCAAGGATTGCTTTATTTACACTTCCTGCAAGACATGCGCTAAGTGCAATTAACCCTTCGTGATATTTTTCTAGTACTTCTAAGTCTATACGTGGTTTATAATAGTAGCCTTCTACAAATCCTATAGATACTAATTTACTAAGGTTTTTATATCCTTGATTATTTTTTGCAAGTAGAATCAAGTGACTATATTCTTTATCTTCTGCCCCTTCTTTATCAAGTCTGCTTCTTGGTGCAACATATACTTCACAACCTATAATAGGTTTAATACCTTCATTTTTACATGCTTTATAAAAATCAATTACACCATACATAACTCCATGGTCTGTTATTGCCATTGCTTTCATTCCTAATTCTTTTGCTCGTACTGGCAAGTCCTTTATTCTGTTTGCTCCATCAAGCAAGCTAAATTCGCTATGTACATGTAGATGAACAAATTCTGGCATTTATATATTGCACCTCCTTTATTTACTAGCCATTTTCTCTATTTGTTATTTCTTCTAGTTTTAGTAGACTTTCCCATCTTTCGTCTACTTCTTTTTGGAATTCTTCTATCATCCATTCATTTCCTGGTTTGAATAAATGTTTAAATCTTCTTTGTGGCTTTAAAAATTCTTCAACAGGTAATTTATTAGCTGGCTTATAATTTATCTTATATTTTCCATTTTCTACTTCGTATAAAGGCCAATAACATGTTTCTACAGCTAATTTATTAATCTGCATTAAATCATCTGTTGGATATCCCCATCCTCTTGGGCATGGTGCAAGCACATTTAGGAATGCTGCTCCTTCTGTGTATATTGCTTTTTCTGCTTTTTCATATAAATCCTTGAAGTTTGCTGTTGCAATGCTTTGTGCTGCATATGGAATATGATGGCTTGCTATTATCTCTGTTAAATCTTTTCTTTTTTGCATCTTTCCTGGTATTTTTGTTCCTGCAGGTGATGTTGTTGTGTCTGCAAAATGTGGAGTAGCTGAAGAACGTTGAATTCCTGTATTCATGTATGCTCCACATACATATACCATATCATGTCCTCTTTCCATAGCACCAGATAAACTTTGAAGTCCTATATCATATGTTCCACCATCTCCACCAAATGCTATAAATTTTATCTCTTTATTTTCTGGTAATTTTCCTTGTTTTTTTAATGATCTATATGCTGCTTCTGCTCCTGAAAGTGTTGCTCCAGCACATTCAAATGCTGTATGAATAAATGAATCTGACCAAGATGTATATGGATACATAAATGTTGAAACTTCCATACATCCTGTTGCTGTGCAAATTACAGCATGATCTTCTGGCTTTAATGCACGAAGTACCATTCTTGCAACTGGTGGTGCACCGCATCCTGCACACATTCTATGTCCTGCTTTAAATCTTGAAGGCTTTTCTGCCATTATTTCTTTAACATTATATGCCATACTAATTTTCCCTCCTTACTCCAAAATATCTATATGGGTTGTCTACTTTTCCTGTATTTACGATTTCCATTAAATCATTATATACTCCTTCTATATCATAAGAAGTTGTATCTCTTCCACCTATTCCATATATATAATTTACCATTTTGACATTTGCATTTTGTAAATACATTGCAGATGTAACATCAGTAAATACTGCTCCGCCAGCACCGTTTACTGAATCTGCCTTATCAAGAACAGCAACTGCTTTTGCCTTTGATAATGCTTTTGCAATTTCTTCTGCTGGGAAAGGTCTATACACTCTTATCTTTAATAATCCTGCTTTTATTCCCTTTTCTCTTAAATTGTCTACTACATATTTTGTTGTACCTGCTGTTGAGTTCATACATACAATTACTATTTCAGCATCATCCATTTTGTATTCTTCGAAAAGTGAATACTTTCTTCCTGTTAATTTTTCAAAATCTTTTGATACTTCTTCGATTACATTTTTTGCATTTCTCATTGCATTTGCTTGTTGGAATTTGTGCTCAAATAAATATGTTTGAACATCAAGTGGACCCATAGCTATTGGTTCTTTATCATTTAATAAATAATGTTCAGGTTTATATGTTCCGAACGAATTCTTTTACTTTATCATCTTCTATAAGTTCTATATTTTCTATTGAATGCGATGTTATAAATCCATCTTGGCAAACCATAAGTGGAAGTAATACATCTTTATTTTCTGCAATCCTATGTGCCATAATTAAATTATCATATGCCTCTTGGTTGTTTTCAGAAAATAACATTATCCATCCACTATCACGAACACCCATTGCATCTGAATGATCATTGTGTATATTTAATGGTCCTGAAACAGCCCTGTTTACAAGACTCATTACTATTGGTAATCTCATACTTGATGCTATATAAATCATTTCCCACATTAATGATAATCCATTTGCAGATGTTGCAGTCATAGCTCTTGCTCCTGCAGCTTCTGCTCCTATACATGCACTCATTGCACTATGTTCACTTTCTACAGCCACAAATTCTGTATCAACAGCTCCGTTACTTACAAATGTTGAAAAGTATTGTGGTATTTCGGTAGAAGGTGTTATTGGAAATGCTGCAACTACATCTGGATTTATTTGTTTCATTGCTGTAGCTGCTGCTTCATTTCCGCTTAAACGTTCTCTTATTGACATTTTTATTTTCCTCCTTTTTATTTCATTTCTATTGCACCAAATGGGCAAACTTTTGCACAAACTCCGCAGCCTTTGCAATAATCATAATTAAAATCTTCTCTTTTTTGTTCTTTGTTTACCGGTATTGCATCATCAGGGCAAACTGGATAGCATAATCCACATTGTTTACATTTTTCACTTAAAAATATTGGCTTTTGTGATCTCCAGTCTCCTGTCTTAAATTCTAAAGAATTGCCTGCTTCGTATATATTACCAGCTATTGTCATTTTTTCTGCTGGTGTTTCAGTTGTTATCTTCATTTAACTTACCTTCCTTTCTTGTAACTATATCTTTTTCACTTCATTTAAAGCCATTTTTAATGCATTCATATTTCCTTCAATTACCTCTGGTTTTTTTGCAAATTTATGCTTAAATGAACCTTCCATATCTCCAAGTAATTCTTCGTCTGTCATAACTTTACTTACCTTTACTATTGCAGCAAGCATTGGTGTATTAGGGAAATATTTTCCTAAAGTTTCAAGTGATATTTTTCTTGCATCTATTGTATATACTTCTCCTTCATAACCTTTTAATTTTGCTCTAACTTCTTCTGCACTCTTTGTTGTGTTTATAACTATTGCGCCATCTTTTTTTAGACCTGCTGTTACATTAACACAGTCTAACAACGTATCGTCTACAACTACAACATAATTTGGTTCATAGATATTACTGTGTATTGTTATTGGTGTATCACTTATTCTGTTATATGCAGTTATTGGTGCCCCCATTCTTTCTGGTCCATATTCAGGGAATCCTTGAATGTATTTTCCTGTGTTAAATGCTGCATCTGCAAGTAAAAGTGATGCAGTTTTTGCTCCTTGTCCTCCTCTACCATGCCATCTTATTTCTATCATGATATTACCTCCCATCTTTTTTTAGAAATAAATGTATTATATTTGTCTACATTTTTAACATTAATTATATAATTTTAATATCGCATGTAAATTTTTTTCGTCTTTACTTTTTATACATATTATATTTTCATTTCCTTTGTTTAAATAATATATTCCTACTGTTTCTCCGAAGTTTTATTTGTTTTTTATAGTATATTTCTAGATTATCAAAATCAATATTCATATCATCTGGAAAAACATTATATGCTAATTCTAAATAATTTACATTATTTACGTGGTGATTTGCATCAATATCTCTTCTAGCTGCAGTATATTCGTATATTTTTTCCATTGATTCTTCTTGTTTCAACTTACCCGTAATTTCTTCTTCAAATACTTTTTTAGATACAACCTTATAGCTTTCTTTTAATTCATCTGGAATTTTAGCAATGCTATGATTTTTAGCATCTATAAGTACCCATTCTGTTGTTCCAATTAATATTAAGTTTCCTTCACTGTCATATCCTTCAAAATCACGCCATGAAGATACTTTTAAAAATTCTCTTGCCCATGTTTTTATCGTGATTTCTGTATTCCAACGTGGTCTTTTTATGACTTTTACCTTCCAATATAAGAGCATCCATGAAAATCCGGTTTTCTCTGTATCATTTAAGCTATAGCCTACCTTTTCTGAATGTACTCCTGCAGCTTCTGATAGAATATTTAATATACCTTTATCTGATAATTGATTGTTTTCATTTACATCGTTAAGTCTTATATGTGTCTTATATTCTAATATACCCATTTTGTCTTCCTCCGTTTTTCGTTATAAGTATATCACAATAAAAAAAATATTACAATAAAAATAAACTATTCCTGTTAAACTTTTAATTTAACAAAAATAGTTCATTTTTTCTATATTCGTAATTCTATTGTTTTACAAAAAAGTATTCAGTTGCAGCTTTCATATTTACAATGCTAAATTTTATTCAGCTTCAGGTGCTTCAACTGGGCAAACTCCAGCACATGTTCCACATCCAATACATATGTCTTGATTTATAACATATTTATCTTCACCTTGTGATATACATTGTACTGGGCAATTTGCAGCACATGCTCCACATGATATACATTTATCTGTTATTTTATATGCCATTTCAAATTCACCACCTTTCGTCTGTTTATCCTTTTTTAATTGTTCATTTCTTCTTTGTCTAATTCTTCCATTTTTTCTAGTTCTTTTAAATCTTCACTTTCTCCTTCTTCGTCATCTGTTACTTCTGCATCTTTTATAATTTTTATATTTTTTGCATCATATTTTTTGAATTTAATATCGTCTTTTTCAACTATTTTTACTTTCACAATTTCTTTAAGAATTTCTACTGCTTCAACAGTTCCTTCTCCATCTTCTGTTTTAACTATTGCTCCTACTTTAGGAAGTCTTGATAATTTTTCTTCATATGCCTCTTGCTCATATTTTAAACAACACATAAGCCTTCCACAAGATCCAGATATTTTACTTGGTGTTAAAGATAAGTTTTGTTCTTTTGCCATTTTTATTGATACTGTTTCAAAATTTGAAAGATGCGAACAGCAACAAAGCTCTCTTCCACAAACTCCGGCAACCCCCCATTCTCTTTATCTCGTCTCTTATTCCAATTTGCCTAAGTTCTATTCTCGTTTTAAATATTGCAGCTAAATCTTTTACTAAGTCTCTAAAGTCTATCCTTCCATCTGCTGTGAAGTAAAATAGTATTTTGCTGTTATCAAATTTATATTCAACATTAATTAAATTCATATCTAATTTATGTTTTTTTATATTTTTAATAGCTATCCCAAAAGCTTCTTTTTCTTTTCTTTTATTATCTTCATAATGTTTTTTATCTTTTCCTGTAGCTATTCTTTTTATTGGCTTTAATGGTTGGACAATTCTTTCGTCAGGTACCTCCTTATTTGCTATAACTACTTCTGCAAATTCTTCACCAAGTGAAGTTTCTACAATTACATTATCGCCAATATTTAATTTGTATCCTTTAGGATCAAAGTAATATACTTTTCCTATTTTCTTTAGCCTTACTCCTATTATTGTTTTCATTTTCATACTACTCCCAAATTTTTAAAATTAAATTATCTATGCTCATATCAAAATTGCTATTTGATTTTAATTTATTCTTTGTTTGTTCAACATAATCAATGTACTCTAAGTATCTAGCATCTTCTTTTGATTTTTTTGAAATGATTAAGTTTATAAAATCTAAATTTTCAAAAATATTGTCTTTATCTTTATATAAAACATCTATGTTTCCAAGTAAATCTATACTAAGATATTTATCTACGTTTCCAAATATCTTTTCTAAATCTTTATATCTGTTTAATTTCTCTTCTGTAAATTCTTCTATATTTTCTTCTGTAAATAAAATCTTTGTGCACCTTGACTTTATTGTTGGTAATATTGTATTTTCATTATTGCACACAAGTATTATCGTCACAAAATCAGGTGGTTCTTCTAGTGTCTTAAGTAAACAGTTTTGTGCTTCTTTTGTCATTTGTTCACTGTTATTTATTACATACACTTTCTTCCTTGATGTTATTGGTTTTTCTAATATCCTTTCTTGCATTTTGCGAATCTCGTCAATTTTTATACTTTCAGTACTTTCTTTGTTAATTTCATAGTAATCTGAATGATTTTGGCTATCAAACATTATACATGATTTACATTTGCAAGATATATTACCATCTTCCATACACAATATCATTTTTGCAAATTCTCTTGAGTATTTATAGTTTTCGGTGTTTTTATTTCCTGCAAATATATATCCATTAACTACTTTTTGATTTTTTACGGTATTTTTTAGTAGTTCATTTATTTGTTCATTTTTCATTTATTTAACCTTTCCCATTTTGCTAAATGGCCAAAATCTTGCTAATACCTTGCTTTCTATTTTGTCTATTGGTATACATCCAAATTTTCTACAATCACTACTTTCTGTTCTATTATCTCCCATTGCAAATACATATCCTTCTGGTACAACTAAATCGTAATACATTCCTTTTCTCTCTGTTTGCACCCCTGGTCTTAAATAATCTTCTTCAAGCTCTTCTCCATTTAAATATACTTTTCCATTTTCAATTAACACATGGTCCCCTGCAACTCCTATTACTCTTTTGATATAACTTTCTTTTCCAAACTCTAAAACATAATAAGTAAATTTCTTAAATAAATTTGTTGGACCGTTATCATATATTGCGACCTGATTATCTCTATCAAAATCAGCAATCGAAGGGCTTGTAATAGTTGGTCTTTCAAATGTTATTATTTCTCCCCTTTTTATTTCTTTATTTAATGTTATACTTAATCTATCTAATAAAAGTCTATCTCCTGGCTCTAAAGTTGTTCTCATTGAATCCTGCTCTACTTTAGTTGGCGTGAATATATAGTGTCTTACAAGAAGTGCCAAAATTACAGCTATTATAATACACATAATCCATTCTATAATTTCTTTTATATTATTTTTTTTCTCTAGTTCATCCATCTATAATATTCACTCCTATCTCTATAAATAAACGATTATCTTATGATATCTCTATTTATCTTATTCTTTAATTATAAATAATTCACTTTAAGCTTTAAAATTATCTAAATTATTATATATCAATTTTCCCTATAATTCAAGCCTTTGTCTATTTTTTTGTAGGTACTTTTATAACGACTTCTGTTCCTTCTCCTTTTTTACTCTTTATATCTATGCTTCCCTGATTTTTATCAAGTATTTCTTTTGCGATAGAAAGGCCAAGTCCAGTACCACCCATTTCTCTTGTTCTAGCTTTATCTACCCTGTAAAACCTATCAAATATACGCGTTAAGTCTTCTTCAGGAATTCCAATTCCATTATCTATTATCTTTATATATGCATCATTATAAACAAATCCAACATATATCTTTATATTTCCACCTTCACCTGTATATTTAATACTGTTTGTTAAAATATTAAGTACTACTCTTTCTATTCCATCTTTATCAGCATAAACCGCAGGTACATTTGCTGTTACAAAACACTCTACAACTTGATGTTTTTTCTCTATCTCTATTTGAACCTTATCTTGACATTGTTTTACAAGTTCTCCTAGGTCAAATTCTGTTTTTTCTTGCTTTGTTTCGTCATTATCATATCTTGAAAGTGATAAAAGATCTGTTACAAGTTTTGCCATTCTTCTTGCTTCTGTTGCAATTACAGTTAAAAATTTATCTTTAGTTTCTTTATCATATTCGTCTTCAAGCAAAGTATCTGCATATCCCATTATTGATGTTATCGGCGTTTTTAGTTCATGAGATACATCTGCAACAAATTCTTTTCTCATGTTGTCTAGCTTAACATGTTCTGTAATATCTTGTATAACAACTATGACTCCTGTTGGCGTATCGTCTTCATTTTTCAGAGGTGCAAAATGCATATGCATATGATTATCCCCTATTGTTACTCTTTCTTCTGTTGATGTCCAGTTCTCTAAATAAATTATTTTTTCCAAATTAACATCAACATTTAATTTACTAAATATCTTTTCAAAATTTTCGTCTTCTGGGATTAATCTTAGAAGCCTCGTCGCGGCTGGATTTATTAAATCTATTCTTCCTTCCATATTAAACGCAATAATTCCATCAGTCATATGTAAAAGTATTGTTTCTATTTGATTTTTTCTTCTAGATACTTCATTTAAATTTTCTTTAAGTTCTTTTGTCATCATATAAAATGCATTTACTAAATCATCAACTTCGTTTTTGCTATTTGCATACTCTAATTCTTTTGTTTCAAATTCTTCTCCTGATGCAATTTTTTTAGCATTATTAATAAGTCTACTAATTGGTGAAATTACTTTTTGCGTTACAAATACTCCGTACGAGAACACAAATTGCAATAAATACTACGTCAGTAAAAATTGTTAAATTTATTATTTGTAATTGATACTTTTGTATTATTGAACTATAATTTTGAAAATTTTCTAATATTTCTGTAGATATATTTTGTAAATTGATATAATTTATATATCCCATTGCAGAAATTACAATTATTCCAAGAATTAAAAATATTAAAACTATTTTTATTTGTATATTTCTTAACATTTTAAAAATTACCTTCCTTTATAAACAAAATCAAAAATAAGGGTACTTTTTAAAGAAGCACCCTTTAGATTTTTATTTTATTCAGGTTTTGCAATATAATATCCAACGCCTCTTTTGGTTACTAATATTTGTGGGTTTGTTGTATCCTCCTCTATCTTCTCTCTAATTCTTCTAACTGTTACATCAACTGTTCTTATATCTCCAAAATATTCATATCCCCATACCTTTTCAAGTAATAATTCTCTTGAAACAATTTGTCCGTGGTTGCATTGCTAAATATTTTAAGGCTTCAAATTCTCTTACTGTAAGATCAACTTTCTCTCCTCTAACCTTAACTTCAAATCTATCCATATCAAGCATCAAGTCGCCAACTTCTATTTTATGTTCTTCTTTCTTGTCTTTATTTTCAGCAGGTAAGACAGATGCTTCAAGTTTTCTTAAATTTGCTTTAACTCTTGCCATTAATTCTCTTACGCTAAATGGCTTTGTTATATAGTCGTCTGCTCCAAGTTCTAATCCCACAATTTTGTCTAGTTCTTCGTCTTTTGCAGATAAGATAAGTACTGGAACATTTGGCATTGCACTTTTTATCTTTTTACAAGCTGATAGTCCATCCATTTTAGGAAGCATTATATCTAATAATATTAAATCAGGCTTTTGTTCTAATGCTTTTTCAACTGCCATAAGACCGTCTGTAGCTTCTATTGTATTATATCCCTCTTTTTTTAGGTTATATACCAATATGTCAATTATAGATTGCTCATCATCTACTATAAGTACCGTTTTTTTCTCGTCATCAAACATTTTCGTTTCCGCCTTTCGTTTGGACTGTTTTTATACTTATTTTATATCACATATTTTTAATTAAAACAAGTATTTAAAATTATTTTTTTAACATTTTCTTTAAATTTTCCATTTCTTGAAATTCTAATAATTTGTGTTCAAAATTTTCTCTATGTTGTTTAACTGTTGTATCAAGTATTGTACCACATTGAGCAACTATTATTCCTAGTGTAACTAACCCTGTAGCTAGCACTGCTGATGGTATCTTTCTTATAAATCTTGTCTTAAAATACTCTATAATTACTGGCATACCGAACAGCAAATCCTAAAATAGTAAGTATTATCGCAATTACAAAGAAAAATCGTCTTGGTCTATAATCTTTATACATACTTATTATTTTTCTTATAACTTTTAGCCCATCTTTGACTGTACTTATCTTTGATCTGCTTCCGTTTGGCCTATCTCTATATGTTACTGGTATTTCTTTAATTATAAATAATTTATCTAGTGCATATAATGTTATTTCTGTTTCAATTTCGAAACCTTGACTTAACACAGGCATATTTTTAACAAAGGTTCTGTTAAATGCCCTATACCCTGTCATGATGTCTTTTAAATTACTACCAAATAGTCTATTAATTGAATTTTTTACTAGGTAATTTCCAAATTCATGTAAAGCTCTTTTATTTTCTTTTTTATAAGTTCCATTTGATAATCTATCTCCAGTTGTCATGTCTGCTTGTCCATTTACTATAGGATCAATTAATTTATGAACTTCTTCTGCAGGATAAGTATCGTCACCATCTACCATTACAAAGATATCTGCATCTATTTCTCTAAAGCCTCTTCTTATGACATTTCCTTTACCTTGATTGTATTCATATCTTACTATTGCACCCGCTTTCTCTGCCATAGCTACTGTATTATCACTTGAGTTATTATCATATACATAAATATCCGCATCTGGAAGCTCTCTTTTAAAATCCTTAACAACTTTTGCTATTGTTGTTTCTTCATTATAACATGGTATTAATACCGCAATTTTCATTTTGATATCTCCTTTAATTTTGATTTTCTAAATACCAATCTATTGTTTTAATAATGCCATCTTCAAATTTTGTTTTAGGTACCCAATTAAGTTCTTGTTTTATTTTAGTAGGATCAATTGCATATCTATAATCGTGTCCTTTTCTATCTTCGACAAACTCTATTAAATCTTCACTTTTGTGCAGATAATTTAATATTAGCTTAACTATATCTATATTTCTCTTTTCGTTGTGTCCACCTATATTATATCTTTCTCCTGGTATTCCATTATGAAAAACTAAGTCTACCGCTTCACAATGGTCTTCTACATATAGCCAATCTCTTACATTTCTTCCATCTCCATATACTGGAAGTTTTTTATTTTCTAAAGCAAGTTTTATCATATGTGGTATTAGTTTTTCGTTATGTTGATATGGTCCATAATTGTTTGAGCAATTTGTAATATTTATATTCATTTTATATGTTTCAAAATACGCCCTTGCAATTAGGTCTGAGCTTGCTTTTGATGCTGAATATGGACTATTAGGATTAATTCTACTATTTTCTGTAAAATATCCATCTTCTCCAAGTGTACCATACACTTCGTCTGTTGATATATGAACAAATTTATTTTTGCTTCCTTCTCCCCATACTTGCTTTGCACTTTCTAATAAAGTATGTGTTCCAATTACGTTTGTATATGTAAATATAAAAGGATTTTTAATACTATTATCAACATGAGATTCTGCAGCAAAGTGTATTACACCGTTTATTTGATATTTTTTAAATATTTCTTTTACAAATTCAAAGTCACAGATATCACCTTTTACAAATGTAATCTTATCCATAACTTTTTTTAAATTATCTAAATTTCCTGCATATGTTAATTTATCAAGTACTATTATCTTATATTCAGGATGTTTTTTTGTAAAAAGTTCAACGAAATTTGCTCCTATAAACCCTGCTGCTCCTGTAATTAAAACATTTTTATCCATTGCATCCCCCTTATTTTAATTTATTCCATTTTTTATCTTTTTCTGATTGTATTATATTTTCTATTCCACCGCAATTTGTCTATAGGCCATTTTATACCTATAGTTTCGTCATTCCAAATAATGCCACCTTCATCATTTCCGTGGTAAAATTCGTCACATTTATATACAAATTCGGCTTCGTCACTAATGACAAGAAAACCATGTGCAAATCCTTTAGGTATCATAAATTGCTTTTTGTTTTGCTCTGATAAGATAACACCGTAATATTTTCCATATGTTTTTGAATCTTTTCTTAGGTCAACTGCTACATCATATACTTCGCCTTTTATAACTCTAACTAATTTACTTTGTGGATATTCTATCTGAAAATGCAAGCCCCTTAAAACTCCCTTTGTTGATTTAGAATGGTTATCTTGCACAAATTCATAATTAATTCCAATTTCTTCAAAATCTTTTTTATTATATGTTTCCATAAAAAATCCGCGATTATCTTCAAACACAGTTGGTTCTATAACATACAATCCATCTATCCCTGTTTCGGTTTTTTTGAACTTTCCCATTTGTAAACCTCCGATATTTCTATCTATTCTTCAGCCAAATATTTTAAGAATTTACCGTAATCTGTTTTTTTGCATTTTTCTGCTGATTCTAAAAGTTTTTCTTTTCCTATCCAACCTTTTCTGTATGCAATTTCTTCAGGACAACAAATTTGCATCCCTTGCCTTTTTTCTATTGTCTGAACAAAGCTTGCAGCTTCAAGTAATGCATCATGTGTACCTGTATCAAACCATGTCATTGCTCTATCTAGTTTTGCAACATTAAGTTTTCCCATTTTCATATATTCTTCACTAATTGTAGTTATCTCAAGTTCGCCTCTTGCTGAAGGCTTTACTTTTTTTGCAATTTCTATTACTTCATTTGTATAAAAATATAGCCCAGGTACTGCATAATTTGATTTTGGATTTTTTGGCTTTTCTTCAATTGAAATTGCTTTTCCATCTTTGTCCATTTCAACAACGCCATATGCTGTTGGATCTTTTACATAGTAACCAAAAATTGTAGCTTCTTCTTCATTGTTGTTTGCTTTTTCTAAAAGTTTTGGGAAATTAGAACCATAAAACATATTATCTCCAAGTATCATTGCAACATTATCATTACCTATGAATTCTTCACCAATTAAAAACGCTTCTGCAAGTCCATTTGGTTTCTCTTGCACTTTATATTCTATATGTAACCCAAATTTTTCTCCATTTCCAAGTAAACTTTCAAACACAACTATATCTCTTGGTGTTGAAATTATAAGTATCTCTCTAATTGATGCTTCCATTAATACTGATAATGGATAATAAATCATTGGCTTGTCATATACTGGCATTATTTGTTTTGATATTGCAAGTGTAAGTGGGTATAATCTTGTTGCACTTCCACCTGCAAGGATTATTCCTTTTCTATTCTTCATATATTACTTCCTTGCCTAATATATTTAGGTTTTTATAAGGTTACCCATAAACCTTTATTTAACTTATAATTATTTTGAAAATTTTTAACTAAGTTCAACTTTTAGGTATCTTTTAAGTGCATCTTCGTATTCTGGTATTTTTATTCCTTCTTTTAGTAATTTTTCTTTAGATAATTTTGAATTTTTTGGTCTTTTTGCTTGTACTATTTGCATCTCACTAATATATTCTTCTGTTGTAACAGGTTCAACATGGCATTTTATATTTGCAATTTCAAAAATCTTTTTAGTAAATTCGTACCATGTTGTAAATCCTTGATTTGTTGCGTGATATATGCCATATGGTATTTTACTTCTTACTGCTTGTCCTATAATACTTGCTAAATCTACTGAATATGTTGGACTACCATTTTGATCTGATACAACGTTTATTTTTTCTTTACTTTGTCCTAGTTTTAACATTGTCCTTACAAAGTTATTTCCATCCCCATATAACCAAGCAGTACGGAATATATAAAATTTTTTGCAATTCTTTTCTATTTCTTGTTCACCTTCAAGCTTTGTAATTCCATATGCTGTAACAGGTGATTTTACATCATCTTCGTAATAAACTTCTTTTATATCTTTATCTCCACCAAAGACATAGTCTGTACTAATATGTATAAGCGTTATATCTTCTTCATTTGAAACTATTGCTAGATTCCTTGGGCCTTTTGCATTTATGTTTCTTGCTATATCTATATTTTCTTCTGCTTTATCTACTGCTGTATATGCTGCACAATTTATAAGATAATCTGGCTTATTTTCTTTTACAAATTTTCTTACATCTTCTATATTTGTTATATCTAAATTTTGAACATCTGTCAAGATTAATTCTTCATTTTTGAATTCATTTATAACTGCTTTTGCAAGCATCCCGTTTGCTCCTGTAATTAAAATTTTCATTTTAAAAATCATTCCTTTCTCGCAATATTAAAGACGCACATAAACACTGCTATTATTCTAAATTTTTTAGTTTAGATATTACTTTTACTATATTTGTTTCTTTATACTCTCTCATCTTTATTAAAATTACTCCTATAGAATATACCAAAACTCCTACTATAACTTTCACTGCAAGTAGTACAAATCTATTTATATCTATATTAATTATCATAACTAAAACACACATTAAAAATCCAAGCACAATATATTTTATTCCAC
>CANQXL010000004.1 GCA_947627705.1 uncultured Clostridia bacterium | reverse complement strand
CGAACATCCGTGTACTATCACTTGGGAAAAAGTTGGGAAAAAACTTCTCCAAAAATGACCTAAAAATGCACAAATGTTCTATAAGTAAAAACTTTTGTAAGTATTAAAATACCAACAAAAACTCTAATTTTCTTAAAAGTTACAAAAATGCCTCAAGTCTCGCTCATAACCCGAAGGCATTAACATACCAATATACATCTTAAAATGTAAAAATTGCATTTTAACTATTGATATTACATTTTATAACTTATATAATATATATAGGTTATAATTCTAATAACTAATTATAAAATAAAACGGGGGAAATTTATATGGGAAGTAGTTCAATAAAAGAATTATTAGATGATTATAATTTAATATTACCAGACATACAAAGAGAATTTGTGTGGCAAGAAGATAGAATTTGTGCATTATTCGATTCAATATTAAGAGGCTATCCAATAGGTAATTTTCTTATATGGAAGTTAAATGGAGAAAAAATAAAAAAAATTGGAATAAATTTTTATAAATTTTTAAATAATTATGATGAGTTTAACCCAAAACATAATGAAAAAATATCTAATGAATCACCAGAAAAAGAGTTTATGGCTGTATTAGATGGACAACAGAGAATACAATCCTTAATAATTGGACTAAGGGGATTTTTAAATTCACATATACCTGGAAAATGGAAAAATAAAGCTAGTTCATATGTAGAAAAAAGATTATATATTAATTTATTAGAAACTTTAAATGAAGAAGAAGAGCTTAAATATGAATTAAAATTCTTAACAAAAGAAGAAATAAAAGAAGAAAACAAATTATGGTTTGAAGTAGGAAAAATATTGCAATACAAGGAATCACAAGATACAATAGATATTTTAGAAAATTATGACCTTAAAAAAGAAGAAAGAAAAAAGGCAGCTAAAATATTAAATGAAATGTTTAATAAAATTTGTAATGCCGACAATAAAATAATTTCATGGTATCAGATTGCATCAGATAGTTCTTTGGATGAAGTCTTAGATATATTTGTAAGAACTAACAGTGGCGGAGTTGTTTTATCAAAAACAGATTTATTATTTTCTACTTTTGTATCAAATTGGCCGGAAGCTAGAGAAAAATTTGAAGAATTGATAGACAATTTAAACAACAAAGGTGGAGTAGGGAACAAATTTAAATTTAATAAAGACTTCTTAATGAGAACATTTATGTATGTATTGGACAAGCCTATTATAATGAAAGTAGAAAATTTCAAAGATAATATATTAGATATAAAGGATCATTGGGATAAATTAAAGAGTACAATGCTTAAAATACCAGAGTTATTAACATCTATAGGGTTTAGTGAAGATAATATTATTTCATATAATGCAATAATGCCAATCGTCTATTATTTGTTTAAGGATGGGCAATATGATAAAAAAGATAAATTACTAAAAGAAGAATTTAAAAAGTATTTGGTAGTAGCACAAATGAAACGTCTATATGGAGTAGCAAGCAATAGTACACTAACAAATGTAAGAAATTGTTTAAGAAAACAAAACCCAAATCAAGAATTTGTACTTGCTAAAAATAAATTTAATTTCATGGATCTTAAAGATGTAAAAATAGTAGGTGGCAGGACGTTTACTGTTGACTCAGAAACAATAGAATCTTGGTTTGATGAAAATAAAGGAGAATATACATTCTTCATATTAACTTTGTTATATCCATGTGCTAAAATTGGAAATGTATCGTTTCATCAAGATCATATGCACCCAGAAAGCAAATTAAAATTAATACCTGAATTTTCACCATTTAGAAATAGATTAGCAAATTTACAATTACTTGAAGGAACAGATAATGAAAGCAAAAATAAAGAAGAATTAAAAGATTGGTTAAAAAATGACGAAGAAAGAAGAAAACAAACAAAATATTTACCAGAAGGCAAGGGAGAAGAATACTATGAAATTTCTAATTACTTAAATTTCTTAAAAGATAGAAAAGAATTAATGAAAGATAAATTAGAACAAATTTTAGGAGTAGAAAAGGAGAAATAATTAGAATTAGGCATGAATTACATTAGTTATATAAATTTCACACCAACAAAAATACTATCCAATAAAAATTCCCCCAAGTAACTAAAAGTAAGTTGATTAATTTTAAAAAATGTTATACAATAGATACATTCTAAAAAACAAAAGAAGAAGGTGAAAATATGGCAATAAAAATATGCTTTTACGTATCAATAAAAAACGAAAATGACGAAGAAATTGATTTGTTAGATCATTACAAAACAGAAGAAGGCGGACAATGTATATATTCAATTGCGGCAGGAGAAATTTGCAGCGAATTTATAGCAAGATATTTTAAAAAAGTAGAATGCTTACCAGATAAACTTTTGACAAATATAATCAAAGAAAGCTATGAAGAAAAAGATTATGAAAAAGCAAGACATGACATGTACAATGGAATGTATAGAGTAAGTATAAATAAAATGCTAATAGATGATGAACAAGATTTTAAATTCAAAGCCTATGAAGAATCAAAATTAGTAAGAGAAAAGCTAATAAAAAAGCATAATGAAATTGAAGAAGAAATAAAAAAGCAAATTAACAACTCAAAAATAGAAACATATGCGTTATTGGAAGTAGCATAAATACAAAAAAACAAAGTATATATATTTAACTATACTAAAACGTAAAGTTTAATATATATACTTTTTTCTTATAAATCTAATCCCTTTAAAAATTTAATGAAAGGTTCTCTAAGTTCAGGTCTATTCAGAGTTTCGTCCACAGCAGCCATTACAAATCCAAGTTTATCTCCAGAATCAAATCTTTTACTCTTATAATCATAAGCATAAACGCCTTCCTTAGTATTAACCATAGCATTATAAGCGTCAGTAACTTGAATTTCGCCACCCTTACCAGGTTTAACATTTTCAAGATATTTAAAAATTTCAGGCATCAAAACGTGTCTATCTGAAATCGCTAAATTTGACTTAGTCTCTTCGATTTGTGGTTTTTCCTGTAATTTTTCTGCTTTATAAAATCCATCTGCAATTTGAACTCCAGAAACATTTCCATACTTTGGAACATCCTTCCAATCAACCTTTTCTACGCCGATTACAGAACCACCACACTCTTCATGTTTTTCAATAATCTCCTTCAAACAAGGTTTCTCTCCATGGAAAACAACATCACCATAAAGAATAGCAAATGGTTCATTCCCAATAATATCTTTAGCTTGATAAATCGCATGGCCTAGACCCTTAGCACCGCCCTCTTGCTCTATAAAATGCAATTTAGCACCTTTAGCTAAATTAGTAACTTGTGGAATAAATTTCTCTTTACCTCTTTCAATTAAAAAATTACGAAGTTCGTCATCTTCAGTAAAATAATCTTGTACTACATCTTTTTTTCTACCTATTACCATGACTATTTCTTCAATACCAGATGCGATAGCCTCATCAACAATATATTGGATTATAGGCTTATCTAAAATAGTAAGCATACATTTAGGAACAGCCTTACAAGCTGGTAAAAATCTTGTAGCAAATCCCGCAATTGGTATAACTGCTTTTCTTACACTCATTGCTTATCCTCCTATTCTAAAGTCAAAACCATAATAACACATTTATTTTATACTATATATTTTTTTTCGTCAATACTTTTAGTTACATAACACCATTATTAAGATTAAATTAATAAAAAATCTTGATTTTTTAAAAATAATATAATATTATATTAATACTTACAAATTAATATGTGCCCATAGCTCAGCAGGATAGAGCAGTCGCCTCCTAAGCGACCGATGGGGGTTCGAGTCCCTCTGAGCACACCAAATGTGTATAATAAATCTATACAATAATAAAAAACTCCTAATAAAAAAGTATTTTCTTTTTATTAGGAGATCTTTATTATAAAGGAAGAAAAGTACGAAAATGAATTTATAGCGATTTCTTTGATACAAAAATAATATTAATTTAACTTTATAAAATCACGAAAATTGTATTGTAAATATTTAAAAATACATACTATTAATACAAAAAACAAGAAAAAATGTTGACTAAATATGAAATATATGTTAAAATGTAACAAAAGAATGTAGAAACACATATTAGCAATACAAAAGAATGTGGTGATAAAATGAAAAGATATGAACAGATATTAAAATTAAAAGTTTTTAATGTGGATGATGTATATAATTTAACAGGAAATATAAATACTGCTAAAAGTATAATAAGAGATTTGCTATTATTTAATTATATCAAAAGAGTAAAGCATAATCTATATGTTGTATGTGATATAGAATTTAAAAATACAATTCCAGATCAATATATGATAGCTTCAAAAATAAAAGAAGATGCATATATATCATATCATTCAGCTTTAGAATATTACGGGGTTAAAAATCAAATTTTTTATGAGGTGTATGTATCTACAAAGAAAAGATTTACAAATTTTGAATTTGAAGGTATATCATACAAATATATAAAAAGTAAAAATGATTTTGGAATAGTACAAAATGATAGGGTTAGAATAACAGATAAAGAGAGAACATTTATAGACTGTATAGACAAAACAGAACTAGCAGGAGGAAATGAAGAATTAATAATATGTTTAGAATTATTTGGGAAATTAAAAGGAGATAAAATATTAGAGTATTTAAAATATTATAATTCTTGTAAATTATATGCAAAAGTAGGATTTTTTTTAGAATTATATAAAGAACATTATGGGGTAGAACAAAACGTAATAAAAGAATGTAGAACAAAATGTGAAAATAAAAGATTATATTTTAATGAAGAAACCAAAAGAATGAAAAGCAAATATATAAAAGAATGGAATTTAATAGTACCAAAAATATTTACAAATAAAGGAAGAGGAGTATATTGGTAGAGAAATATAGAGACTATATAGTAAATATTTCAAAAGAAACAGGATTTATTCAGTCAACACTTGAAAAGGTAGAGAGATTAATAAGAATTTTAGAATGGATGAATAGTGATGTAAAATTAAATAAAATGCTAGCATTAAAAGGTGGCACAGCTATAAATACTGCTATTTTTAATTTTCCAAGGTTATCAGTTAATATTGATTTGGATTTAACAGAAAATATATCAAAAGAAGAAATAATAAAAGAAAAAGAAAATATACATAGAGTAAGTATGATTTATTTGATGATGGTGAGAAAAGGTTGTTGAAACAATGTTTTATACTAGAATATATAGCAGTTAATGATTATAAACTAAAGAATATGAAAATTGACAATATTGAAAAAATAAAAAAACAAGATATTAGGACAAAATTGTTGCCAACTTTAAAAGATAGAAATCCAAGAAAAAACAATGTAGATGAAATGAAAAAAGCTGTTAGAGAATATTTAAAAGACATTTTGGTAGTAGATGATAATATAAAGAAGTTTTATGATAAATTTCAAAAAGGAATTTATGAACCAGAATTGTTATTTGGAAATAAGGAAATAATAGAAAGAATAAAAGAACATCCAATGATAATGTGGAAGTTAAACAATAAATAAAAGGAGAAATTGATATGGAAAATAATGATAATAATATAAATGAAAAGAGATGTGTATTATGTAATAAACCATACAATTATAAATATAAAATGTTTGGAAGGAGATGTCTTGATAACTTATATGGATTGTTAGAATTTTCAAAACCACCTAAATTTATATGGAATAAAGAAACATATTTGTGCACGCGAATTGCATGGAGAAACCATAAAATCTTTCTTAGCAAAAATAAAAAATATTCTTTAGCACAGAAATATATAGCCTTAAATTATTTAAATAGAATGAATTGCAGATTTTTAGATGATATAAAAGAAAAAATTTCAAAAGATATAAATGATATTTCAGTATTTTCAAGAAATATAGTGAGCACTATCTCCTTTGAATTAAATGATATATATAGATTGTTTAACTATACACAAAAATTTGATGAGCTTATAGAAGAATTACAAAATATAAATTGGGAAAAAGTAGATGAAAAAGTTGCGGAAAATTTTATAAAAAGTATGAGTTTTATATTTACTATAACAAAGGAAATAAACCCAATATCATACGCAGTATTTTATTCAATGCAATATACATTTTGGCAAGTTGTGGTTATTGGCGGAATGTTAAAAGATAAAAAGTTATCAGCAAGGCTTTTAAGTAATTCATTATCTTTACCTGAAAAAAAGCCAGAAGATTTGACAATACAAGACAGTATAACAGATGAATTGTTAATGAAAAGTAAAGTATTTAATGACAAATTAAAAGAATTAATAGAAAAATATGGAAAAGAAACAGATATGTTTGATATAAAGGATTATGAAAAAGACGGGATTTCACTTAAATTTGAAGGAGGAGATTTACTTTATTCGTTACATAAAGCTATACTATTTGTTAAAGCAAGAAAAAATGAAGATAATACTTGGAATTTAGAAGGAGAAATAAACGATACATATGATTTTACGGAATTTAAAGATCTGAAAGAATATGCCGATAATAAAGAAGCAATACTTACAGATATATTATCAACACTATTGAATAACTTCGGAGTTGTTTCTAGTGAATATGGAGTTATAAAAACATATAATGTAAAAATAAAATTTATTTTTTCTAATTATGAAATTAAAGGAATGATGAAATGAAAAACAAAAAAATAATTTTATATATTTTTTTAGTATCAGTAGTTTGCATAATTGTAAGTTTCCTGTCGGTTGAAATTACAATATTATATTTTTCAATAAATAAAGATGCAGATTATAAAAAATTAGGTTTAGAAATAGACGAATATGATATAGAATATTGCACAATATATACAGAAAACTTTTTGGATGGAAAATATAAAGTATATAAGTTAAAAAATTATTATACAAACAGTATGGAGAAATTTAAAAATCAGTTAGAAGAAAGTAATTTATGGAGTAAAAATAAGTATTATGAATACATAATGAAAGAATTTTCAGAAATAAAAGATGAGAAAACTATTCTTATAGATAGAGAAGATTTATATTATTATAATGGGGAAAATGCTTACGCTATATTTGATTTAAAAAATGCAAAATTATATTATTATATAAATAGAATATTTAATAATCATGTAGATTATCATAAAGATTTAAATATAGATATAAGAAATTATATTAATAGAGAAATATATGATGTAAGGGGAGGACCACAAAATGATGGAAGGGATTACTATGTATATAAATTTACAGAAGAAAGAGGAAAGGATATAATAAAAGAATTAGACCAAAACAAAAAATGGAGCAAAAATAGATTAGATGTTGATAAATTAGAAAATTTTGAATATAACAAAGAAGTTTTTGACATTAAGAATGGATATTATTATTATGAATTAGTATGTAGAACAAGAGATGAAAGCAAAAAGAAAAATGTTACTAAAGAAAATGCAACGGGTTACGAAATAGGAATTTATGATGTAGATGAAAATACTTTATATTACTATTGGGAAAGTATATAGTATAAATAATAAAATAGATTTTTTATTAGAAGTGTGAATAATTATTATGCTAAAACATTTAAAAATTATTAGAAGCTATATACTTACATTAATTTTTAAATTATGATGTTATAACTGTGTTGTAAAATAATAAAAATTGTGCTAAAATAATTAAGAAAATAACGCTACCATTAAAACAAAATTAAAAAAAATTAATGGAGAAAGGAACATATAATATATTTTATATATATTATAAAAGGGCAAGAAAGTAGAAACTGTAAATAAAAAAATAAAAACAAAAAATCCAGAAGAATACATGAAAGAAGCTATCAAAGAAGCAAAAAAAGCATATAAAAAAGAAGAAATCCCAGTTGGAGCAATAATAGTAAAAAATCGGAGAAATAATTGCAAGAGCGCATAATTTAAAAGAAATAAAAAAAGACACAACAAAACATGCAGAAATAAACGCAATACAAAAAGCAAGCAAAAAATTAGGAGCATGGAGATTAGAAGATTGCGAAATGTATGTTACACTTGAACCATGCACAATGTGTGCAGGAGCCATTATAAATTCAAGAATAAAAAAGGTATATATTGGAACAAACGATCCTAAAACAGGAGCATGTGGTTCAATATTAAACTTATTTAAAGACTACAAATTTAATCATAAAGTAGAATATGAAACAGGAATTATGCAAAAAGAATGTGAAAAAATACTAAAAGATTTTTTTAAATACTTAAGAAGCAAAAAATAATAAGTCAATTTGCTAAATAATTATACCAGAATTTAAAATAACAAATTACAAAGGCTTTATAGGTAACCTTAAAAAACCTAAATATATTATGCAAGGATAAAATTTATTATGGAAGACTGGAATTTAAAATTCAAAAAAGTAATACACTTTTTTATAATAGTATTTGTTATTTCATTAATAATAATGATAGTATGCCTTCTTATGCTTAAATATTCAGTAGAAGGTGAAAATAACATGCCATTTGAGCTATCGCAATTAGTTGTAGTTAGCACGGCAGAGGGAATAGAAAAAACAGGCGAAAGTACGTGGAATTTTGACCTAGTTCAAAATAATGATATATACATATACCTATCAAAAAATAAAAACTATAAAGAAACAGAAGTTATAAAAAGTATCAGTATAAATAATTTCAAAATAGATGAGCAGCCCAAAGTTCGGAAATATTGTAATTTATAGACCAAGTCAAGAAGAAGATCAAGTATATGAATATAAAGAAGAATATGAAATAAAAGATCAGATAACTTATGCAGGTAGTGAAATTAGAAATACAAAAAATTTAGAAATTGCAAATCAAGGTGGAATGATTATATTTAGAATTTGCAATAAAAATTTACGGAGAATACAAATCTGAAGAAGACACAGTAAAGCATGATGGAACAATAATTGCAAAAGCTGGATTAACACATGAAGACATAAAAGGAAGTATTTCATTCGATATAACAATAGAAATTGCAGATGGAACAAAATTTACAGGAACAATAAATATGGAAATACCAGTAGGAGACATCACAACAGAAGGAATTTCAAAATATGAAAAAACCGATTTTAAAGATATAGTTTTCAAGAGAAATTAGAATAATTTTCAAGAAACACAAAGTAAAATTTTAAAAAAATATAAAAATCATTTTCAAAAGAATAAAAAAAGATTGAAAATTATAAAAAAACATTATATAATATAACAAATCTAACTTTTGCGTGGAGAATAATTTTCAATAAAAATTTATGAATCTCGTCAGGTCCGGAAGGAAGCAGCGATAAGTAAAACCTTTTATGTGAGACTTATTCTCCACGGAGAAGTTAGATTTAAAGTTTAAATAAAACAAAATTTACGTAAAAATAATTATATTATATCTTAAAAAAGTTGTCACATAAAAAGTTTATAGGTAAACCTTAAAAAACCTAAATTATATATAAGGAGAAAAGTTAGCGAAAAGAAACTAACGAAAAGAAAAATATGGCATATACAGCACTATATAGAACATTTAGACCTAAAAATTTTAGCGAAATTGTTGGTCAAGATCATATAATACAGACATTAAAAAACCAAATAAAATCAAACAGAATTGGACATGCATATCTTTTTACAGGTGGTAGGGGAACAGGTAAGACATCTACAGCAAAAATATTTGCAAGAGCAATAAATTGCTTAAATCCAAAAGATGGAGAACCATGTAATGAATGCGAAATATGTAAAATGAGTCTAGACGGAAGTCTTACGGACATAGTTGAAATGGATGCTGCGTCAAACAATAGTGTAGAAGATATAAGAAGCATAAAAGAGAAAATAAACTTTTTACCAACACTTGCAAAATATAGAGTATATATAATAGACGAAGTTCATATGCTTTCATTAGGAGCATTCAATGCATTATTAAAAACACTAGAAGAACCACCAGAGCATGTAAAATTTATTTTAGCAACAACAGAGCCACAAAAGCTTCTTACCACAATACTTTCTAGATGTCAAAGATTCGATTTTAAAAAAATTTCAAATGAAAATATAATAAAAAGATTAAAAATTGTTTGTAAAGAAAGTAATATAGAAATCACAGATAAAGCTTTAGAGCTAATTGCTGTTTTATCAGAAGGAGCAGCAAGAGATGCATTAAGTATACTAGAAAGATGTATGCAAGATGGAAATTCAAATATTGACGAAAATAAAATAAAAGACCTAGTTGGAATCCCTAAATTTACTTATGTACATAGTATTATAAAAGGAATAATTGAAAAGGATATTGAAGCATCTTTAAAAACAATAGAAGATGTTCTAAACGAAGGCAAAGACTTAGAAAATTTCTTATGGGAAATGATAAAACATACTAAAGATATGTTAATGTATAAAGTAACTAAAAAACTAGAAATATATAGTGAAGACGAAATAAAGCAAATGGCTGATCTTGCAGATAAAACGTCAAAAGAAGAACTTATAAACATGATATATAAATTATCTGAATTAGAAAATAAAATGAGAATATCTTCGCAAAAAAAGATAATATTTGAAACAGAAATTATAAAGTTATGTTTAAAAGTAGAAGAAGACAAAACAGAAATAAAACAAATTGATACACCTAAAAAAATTACGCCTAAAAAGCAAGTAGAACCAGAAAAAAATATAGAAGAGATTAGTTCAAAAATAGAAATAAATAATCAAAAGATAGAAACACCTAAAGAAGAGATAAAGCCTAAACAAAACATAGAAGAAAAAAGCGTAGCACCAAAAATACAAGCTGAAGGAAATGAAATAAAAAATTGGCAAAATGTATTAGATAATATAAAAAAACAAGGAAAAGTTATATTATATGCAAATTTAATAAACACAGATGCAGTTGAAATAAACGATATGACAGTTGCTATAAGATTTCATAATGGACTAAATGAATTTAGAAAAGATTTATTACAAAAGTCTGAAAACATGAACATATTAACAAAAGAGATTTCAATGATGTGCAAGAAACCAATGCAAATAAAACTTGAAGATGCAAGTACATCAAAACCACAAAAACCAGTAGCAAAGGTAGAGACAAAAGAACAAAAAGATAATAGTATAGAAGAAGATGCAGAAGATGCATTAGATAATTTAGATATCCCAATAAATTTTGTAGAAGAAGAATAGGAGGAAAGTAATATGTCAAAAAAAGGTGGATTTCCAGGCGGAGCAAGTTTCGGTGGAATGAACATTAACAAACTAATGAAAGAAGCTAAAAAAATGCAAGCAGACATGGAAAAATCACAAGAAGAATTACAAGCTCAAGAATTTGAAGCAACAGTTAGTGGCGGAGCAATAACTGTAAAAGTTACAGGAGCAAAAGAAATCAAAGAAATAAAAATACAAAAGGAAGTTGTTGACCCAGAAGATGTAGAAATGCTAGAAGATTTAATCATAACATGTGTAAATGAAGCACTAAAGAAAGTAGATATAGCACAAAGCGCAAGCCTTGGAAAATACAATATACCTGGCTTGATGTAAAACGGGGGAAAATATGTCGTACTATTCACCATCAATAGAGAAATTAATAGAAGGATTTGAAAAATTGCCAAGTATTGGTCACAAGACAGCCGTAAGACTTGCATTCCATATATTAAATGCAAGTGAAGAAGATGTTACAGAATTTATAAATTCAATAACCAATGCAAAAGCAAATTTAAAATATTGTTCCGAATGTTACAATATTTCTGATACAGATCCATGTCAAATATGTGCTAATCCTAAAAGAGATCATGACTTAATATGTGTTGTAGAAGATGTAAAAGACGTAATTGCAATGGAAAGGACACATGAATTTAAAGGAGTTTATCATATTTTACATGGCTCGATATCCCCAATGAATGGAATTGGACCAGACGAAATAAAAATAAAGGAGTTATTAGGCAGAATTCAGCAAAATCCGAATATTAAAGAAATAATAATTGCAACTAATCCACGAGTTGAAGGAGAAGCTACAGCAATGTATATTTCTAAGCTATTAAAGCCTATGGGAGTTAAAGTGACAAGAATTGCACATGGAATACCAGTAGGAGGAGACTTAGAGTATACGGATGAAATAACTTTGAGCAAAGCACTTGAAGGAAGACATGAAATTTAAAAAAATTTTTTTAAATAATCTAAATTAAAGAAAATTAAAGAAAACGGAAGAAAATCGAAACATTTTAAAGAAAACAATGCAAAAATAAAGATATAAAAAAATTGAATAAAAAACCCAAATAAGGTAAAATCTATAAAGTAGAAAGAAATGAATTATCCGTAGGAAAAATTAGTTGTACAAAGGAGTGCTTATGAAAAAATTACTAATTGGGCTAAGAACGAGCATAAAATTAATAGCATTATTTGCAGTTAGTAGTATTATAATTTTAACAATAATTATGTGCGTTTATAAGCCTATATATAGCGTAACATTCAAACGGAGAAATAATTGGATATACAAAAGATAGAGCTGCTCTCCAAGCAAAAATATCAAAATATATAAAAGGTGAAAATGAAGACGGAGTCGCATTTGTTCAAATGGATGAAAACCCATCATATCAACTATGTTTCTTAAAAAGAGATGTAGAGACAAATGATGATGAAATATATAATATAGTAACAGGAACAGGAGTAACATATTATAATTATTATGCAGTAGCCGTAGATGGCGAAGAAAAATTATATGTTCCAACATTTGAAGATGCTGATTCAATTATAAATCAGTTAAAAGAAAAAGACAGTAAAAATGCGGACAAGCTAGCAATAATCAAAAAATATGAAACAGAGCAAAAAGAATATACATCAGTAGATGTTGCAGTAACTAATCTTTATGAGAAAAAAATCACACAAGAAATTAAAAACAACATGGGAAGAGTTACAAGAGCAGGAAATGGTGGAAATACTTATAAACCTGTTGCAATATCATTCTTAAAACCAGTTCAAGCATCAATTACTTCAAGATTTGGTTCTAGATGGGGAACAACACATAAAGGATTAGATTTTGGAGCACCAACTGGAACGCCAATAAAAGCATCTGCAGAAGGAACAGTTACATTTTCAGGATGGAATAGTGGTGGATATGGATATTTAGTTATTATATCACATGGAAATGGAATTCAAACATACTATGGACACTGCAGTAAACTTCTTTGCAAAGTAGGCGACTATGTATCAGCAGGAGATGTAATAGCTAACGTTGGAAATACTGGAGATTCACAAGGCTCACATGTTCATTTTGAAATAAGAATAAATGATGTAGCATATAATCCAGAATTTTATTTATAAAATAAAAATAATAAACAAATTCCAGTGAGAAATCGCTGGAATTTTGCGTAAAAAGAGGTGTAGAGCAGAAATGAAAGTACTAATATTATATGCAACATATGGTGGTGGACATTTAAGTGCAGCAAAAGCAATTGAAGAAGCAATAAATAAAAACTATCCAAATTACAAAGTAAAAATGGTTGATTTTATGCAAAGTATAAATAAAGTTATAAATAATCTCACAGTAAAGGCGTATTCTGATATGGCAAAAAAAATGCCAAAAGCATGGGGATTAGTATATAGAGCATCAAGAAAGGGACCTGTTGCAGAAATAAGTAAACTTTCAAATAAACTACTTGTAAGAAAAATGCTTAGCATAATAAAAACAGAAAAACCGGATGTGATAATATCAACACATCCATTTTCTAGCCAGATGTGTGCCACTCTAAAAAAGCATGGAAAAATTAATGTGAGTTTAAATAATATACTTACAGATTTTAAATATCATGAACAATGGCTAATAAAACATCAATATGCAGATAAATTTTTTGTGTCAAACGAAAAAATGAAAGAGGACTTAATTTCATATGGTATATCTGAAAAAAAGATATATGTAACAGGAATACCAATATCTCAAAGATTTTTAAAGAAATACAACAAAGAAGAAGTGTTAAAACAATTTAACTTAAAAAATAATTTAAAAACAATAATATTATTTGCAGGTGGAAAGCTTGGGCTTGCAAGAAAAAACATATTTATGTATTTAGAAGAAATATGCAAAATTGCAAATAATTTTCAAATTGTTGCGATATCAGGGAAAAATCAAAAAATATATAATAAATTTTTAGAAATAGCAGAAAAATCAAATAACAAAGAAAATATAAAAATTATAGAGTACACAGATAAGGTCCCAGAACTTATGAGCATTTCCGATTTGGTTATAACAAAACCTGGCGGAATTACAGCATCAGAAAGTTTAGCATCTCATGTGCCAATGCTTGTAATTAATCCTATACCAGGGCAAGAAACAGAAAATGCCGAATTTTTAGAAGAAAACAATTTAGCATTATGGGTAAGAAAAGACGAAGATATTTTAGAAATATTAAAGAATATCACAAATGAAATAACATTAGAAAAATTAAAAGAAAACACAAAAAGATTTTCAAAAGCCAATGCTGCAAATGAGATTTGCAAAATTATTTTTGAAAAAAATAATTAAAAATTACATAGAAATAGTATATTTTCCCATAGTTTGAACATAATATTAGAAAAATATGGGAGGATAATGTGCATGAAAAATATAAAAGAAAAAGTACAAGATTGGAAAGACAGACTAAAAGATAGACATATGCTTTCATTAGTAACGGTAATATTAATTTTATTAATTGCCGTTATTTTGCTTTCAATGTATATATATGACAAACAAAGAACATTTCAAATGTCTTCTGAAAACACATATAATATGTCGTTTTATGAGCTAGTACAATGTGTTGACGAAATTGAAACATACTTAGCAAAAGCAAGAATTACATCAACAGCAGAACACGAAGCAAAAACCCTAAGTAACATATGGAATAAGGCGAGCATGGCAGAAGTTTATCTTGGACAAATACCAATTAAGACGGAAGGATTATCAAAAACAAAAAAATTCTTAAATCAAGTTAGTGATTATAGTTATAGTTTATCAATGAAAGCAATGGCAGGGGAAAATTTGTCAGACGAAGATTTAAAGACAATAGAAGATATACACAATTATTCTTTAGATTTAAAGAATACGTTGTTTCAACTAGAAAGTGAGATAAATGACGGAAATCTTGCATGGGGAGAATTAACAAATGAAGGATCAAAAGCATTTGCACAGCAGGTAAGTGCGGATGCAGGCACATCTTTTGACAATATAGAGACAACATTTGACGATTATACAGGATTAATATATGATGGAGCATTTTCAGAGCACATGGTATCACGTGATAGAAAAGGACTTACAGGTGAAGAAATAGACGAAAATAGGGCAAAAGAAATTGTAAAAGAATTTTGTAATGTAAATAGTGAAGAAATAGAATCAAAAGGGCTTGTAGAAAACGGAAATATTCCGGCATATAATTTTGAAATCAAAATGGAAGAAGAAAATAAAAAATATATATCAATATCGCAAAAAGGCGGACATATAGTCTATATGAACTATTATAAAGAAATAGGGGACGAGAAAATAAAAGAAGACGAAGCCCTTCAAATTGGAAAAAATTTCTTATCAGAAAAAGGGTATAAAAACATGAAAGAAACCTACTATATGAAACAAAATGGATGTCTAGTTATCAATTATGCATACATGCAAGATGACGTTACGGTATATTCTGATTTAATAAAACTAAAAATTGCATTAGATGATGGAAAAATACTTGGAATGGAATCAGCAGGATATTTAAATTGTCATGAAGAAAGAAAAATTTCAGAAAATATAATAACAAAAGAAAAAGCAAAAGAAAATTTAAATAAAAGACTAGAAATATCAAGCGAAAAACTTGCAATAATTCCAACAGAATTTGGAACAGAAATACTTTGCTGGGAATTTACAGGAAAGTCTCGGAGATAATGATTTTCTTGTATATATAAATGCAGAAAATCGGAAAAGAAGAAGATATATTAATGATAGTAAATACGCCAAATCGGAACACTTACAGCTTAAAACTTATGAACTATTGCAGAGAGATGAGTTTACAAATATTAAAATTATAATTATAAAATTAAAAAAATTGCAAATAATATAGTCAAGATTAAACCAAAGGAGGTATTTTGATATGGCTAAAAAAACTGGTTTAATGTCTGAAAATTTAAAAGAAGAAATAGCAAAAGAACTTGGAGTATACGATGAAGTAAAAAAAGAAGGCGGATGGAGCAATGTATCTTCAAAGAAATGCGGACAAATAGTTTCAAAAGCAATAGAAATAGCAAATAGAAGTGTTGAATAGTAGAAAAATATTTATAAAATACCATATAAGTAAGAAAAATATTGATTTTTTCAAACTTATGTGGTATTTTTATTGTTAAATAACAAATTCCTTTAAAATTCATTTATAATTTTGTAGTAATTTTAAAAGTTTTATTTTATGAAAAATGGAAAGGAAAATAAAAAATGGAAGATACAAAATGCATATTATGCCCACATAAATGTAAAGTAAATAGAAAAGAAATCCTAGGAAGATGCAAGGCAGGGGACAAAGTAGAAATAGGCGGAGTAAGCTTACATAAATTTGAAGAACCATGTATAAGCGGGAAAGTAGGCTCTGGAACTGTATTTTTTTCAAAATGCAATTTAAACTGCGTTTTTTGCCAAAACTATGAAATAAGTAATTTAGGAAATCGGAAGAAAAATAGAAATAGAAGAACTTGCTAAAATATTCTTAAACCAGCAAGAAAATGGTGCAGAAAATATAAACTTAGTATCTCCGACAATATATGTAGATAAAATAATTGAGGGAGTAAAAATTGCAAAAGCACAAGGCTTAAACTTACCTATAATTTATAACACAAATGGATATGAAAATGTAGAAACATTAAAAAAACTTGAAGGCACAATAGATGTATATTTACCTGATTTAAAATATAGTGATAACGAACTTGCTAAAAAGTATTCAAAAGTTAATAATTACTTTGAAATTACGACTAAAGCAATAAAAGAAATGGAAAGGCAAGTAGGTGCACCAAAGTTTGATAAAAATGGAATGATAAAAAAAGGCTTAATCGTTAGGCATCTAATACTTCCAAACAATATAGGAAATACAAAAGGGGTACTGGAATGGATAAGCAAACACTTAAGTAAAAAGATTTATGTAAGCATAATGACACAGTATTTTCCAACTTACAAGGCGAGTGAATTTGCGGAAATTAACAGAAAAATAACAAAAGAAGAATATCAAATTGTAGAAAATTTATTAGAAGAATATGATATCGAAAACGGATATATGCAAGACTATACAGAAGAAGACGAAGAACAATATGTACCAAAATGGAATTATTAAAGATTGCAAGACGTTAGGGAGAATAGGGAATAAATAGAAGAGCTTCCAAAATAATATAAAATGTTACAAAAAAGTAAATAAAAAGTAAAGAAAATGTAAAATTTCATAGTTGAAATTGACAAAACGCGCTTCCGCAGTACGATAGAAGTCGACCTAAAAAAACTACCAAAATCTTACATTGACATAAGAAAACAAAATACTTAAAATATAATTAAATTATTATCATCAAAAGAAAGAGGAAAAGCAAATGAAAAAAACCATTTTTGTATTTTTAGTATTAAATGTTATTCTTATGTTATTTTTATGCACAGGTGTTGTGCATGCAGTAAATAACAATGAAACAATTTTAAATGATGATCAAAAATCTAATTCAATAAGTTTAGCAAGTGGGGGAGATATAGTAAGTAGTACATATTTAATATCAGATACATACTCATATATCGGAAGAATTCTTCCAAGAACCACGGTTGAACAGTTTAAACTAGGATTTAATGTATCAGGAGAAAATATTCATATTTACAAAGATAGTGATGAGACAAAAGAGATAAGTCAAGGCTATCTAGGAAGCAATATGAATGTTAAATTTGATGGAGTCTATAAAGTCTATACAATAAGCGTTGTAGGAGATTTTAATGGAGATGGACTTTCTAATCAAATAGAAATACAACATTTAATTAAACACATAGTAAATCCAGATAAATTTGCGTTAAAAGATATAGCACTTATATCAGCAGATGTTAATAATGATGGAAATGTAAATCAAATAGATTTAACTCAGCTTATAAATTATGTTGTATTTGGAAGATTAAATATAGGAGAAATAAACAGACCAAAGAGTCCAAAAATAGAAGTAATATCAGGAGAAAGAGAAGGAAATAATGGACCATACACGACAGATGTAATAGTTAAAATAACACCACAAGAAACACAAAATGTAGATAAAACAACATACATAATATCAGGCTCTATCCAAACGGAAGAAACCGAAATTCCAGAAAATGGACAAATAGAACTTACAGAAGATGGAGTTTATATAATAAAGAGCTATACATATTCTTTAGATGGTGTTAAATCTAATCCATCAGAACTTACTGTAAATAAATCAAAAGAAGAAATTGCAGATGCTAATATAGGTTTAATTATGAAATTAAATGACAAAAATGGTGAAGATTATACAAGTGATACATGGACAAATCAAGCAGTATGGATTGAACCAATAGAAGTTATACAAGAAGTTGAAGGTGGAGTTGAAGTAAAAATTGATACAACATACACTATTACAGGAAAAATTACAATGTCAATGCCAACAAAAACACCAACAATACTTAGAGAAGCAGGAGAATACAATATAATAGCAACAGCAACTGACGAACTTGGAAGAACAAAAACAAAAATATATAAAGTAAAAATAGATACTAATGCACCAACAAGTTCAACAATTGAATTTGAAGAAGAATTATCAAATGGATATTATAATGTAGTCGTTAATCCAGTTGTAACATTTGGAACAGACGATTTATCAGGAATAGAAAAAGTTACTTATGAATTAACTGGAGCTGAAGTAAAAGAAGAAACAGAAATAGAAAACGGACAATCATTTGCAGTTACAAATGATGGAGAAATAAAAATAATACTAAGGACATACGATGTTGCAGGAAATGTTACAAAATCTGAGCAAACAATTTTAATAGATAAAACAGCACCAGAAAATATCACATTAGTATCTAGTGATATTACAGGAACAGGATTCAATTTAAAAGCAACAGCAGAAGATACATTATCTGGAATTAATAGATATGAATTCTATATAAATGACAATATATTAAAAACAGAAACAACATCAGAAAATGAATGTTCAGCAGTAGCTGAAAGCCAAGAATCAATGAGAAATAAAGTAGTAGTAAAAGTAATAGATAATGCAGGAAACATTGGAGAAAAAGAAATCGAAGTTGCAACATCAAGACTAGATGTATCTGAAATAAGACGTGTAGAATTTGATATAACTGCATTTAGAGTAAGTAATAGCGATACAGAACCAGATTTTACAAAAGTACAAAAAATAGTATCAAACACAACATCAAGTTCTCAAAGTAAATATATGCAAGTAACAATTGACAGATATTCAGAAGACATATCAGATAATACAAATGGATTACAAGGAGAACTTGAAGGAGTAATAAAAATAATTAGAAAAGATGGAAAGGTCGTAACAGATTTAGATTTCTTCCCAGAAGAACTTACAATGGAATTTCAATATTCAGCTGAAGTAAATGGAACAGACTGCAAACATAAAACTATTACAGAAGTATTTGGACAAACAGTTCATTCAGATGAAGAAACAAGTGCAAAAGTAGATAATGAAAATAAATCAATAAGTATAAAAGAATTATTACAATCAGAAGATACACCAAAGAATAATTATTTTAAAATTGTAGAAAAGAAAATAAAAGGAACAACATCATATACAAGACTTGGAGTTAGCAAAGTGTTACTAGGAGAATCAGAAATTGCATTTGAAATAATAGATAATACAACAAATGCTATAATAGTTGATTAAACCAAAGAAAGGGGCTAAACATGAGAAAGTATGTAGTTGCAACTATATTAATAATGTTTTTTGTAATAATGATGGGTTGTACATCTACAAAAGCTGGATCCATGCAGTATTCATATAAAAATGGAAACTTCAATATCTGGGGAGAAGGTGTTCAGACAACATTTGCAGATTACGGATATGTAACAGAATTTGAAGTAGATGGATCTGAAGTCGGAGTATCAAATGGAAGTGCAACGAATAATAATGTAAGTTTACGTATCGATCTTTCATATGTAAGTGATAGAAACTATGTAAAAGTAAAATATATTATAAAAAATGAATCTGGTACATCTAAAAGAGTCGGAGTAGCTTCTCATGCAGACATAATGATAGGTTCAAATGACTATGCACCAATTACAAATTTAAGTCGGAAATCGTGGATTCTCAATGTCAGGAGATGGACATAAATTCAACTTCCTTGGAAGAAATACATATGGAGTTGTTGATGTAGATGCATATTGGTTTGGTCAGTATCAAGCAAATTCAAAAAACAGATGGAAGTCTTCTACATATTATGATTATGATGATTATGAAAATTCAAGACGTGGAGATTCGGGAATGGCATATTCTTGGAGAAATAGAACACTTGGACCAGGAGAAACACTAGAATTATCAGTATTAATAGGAATAGGAGATATAAATGAACCACCAACAATAACATTGAATAATCTTGAAAAAGAAACTTACTTTCCAGAAGATACAATATCAATATCAGGAACAGTAAACGATCCAGATATAGCAGATATTGTAGGTGTTAGATATGCATTTGATAATGGAACAGAATACACACTTATAACAGGTATATCACCAAGAAAAACAGAAACACAATATAGTGGCATAGGAAGAGTCGCAAGTGATGTTACAGAAGGAGTACATACACTCCAGGTGTGGGCATATGATAACCATGGAAATATGTCAAGTGTTAGGACAATATCATTTAATGTAGTATTAGATATAACTCCACCAACTGCAACACATACACTAGATCCGGACGATTGGACAAGGGATGATGTAACAATAACTATACATGCAACTGACGATAGAACAGGTGTAAAATTTATAAAATGTCCAGACAATACAATGTTTTATGAAGATACTGCAACATATGTTGTACAAGAAAATAATGATTACACATTTATATTAGAAGATAATGCTGGAAATAATGCATCATATGTAGTACATGTAGGAAATATTGACAAGGTTATACCAGAAATGTCACTTTCTGATCCAAGCAAAAAATGGACAAAAGATAATATAGAAGTAAAATATCAAACAAGTGATAGATTAAGCGGTAGAGAGAGAGTAGTTTTACCAAATAAAACTTCTGTAGAGCAAGATGACGGTTCATATTATATTACAGAAAATGGGACATACAAATTCATAGTATATGATAAAGCTGGAAATTATAAAATGCAGAAAATTACAATTGGAAATATTGATAAAATAAATCCTAGATTAAAATTAAGTGCAAGAGAAGATTGGGTAGCAGATGCAGTTGATATAAATTGGGAATCAGAAGATTTAGAAAGTGGAGTTCAAAAAATTAAATTACCAAATAAATCAGAAAATACCAGCCCAAATGGTAAATATACTGTTACAGATAATGGAACATATTCTTTTACAGTATATGATAATGTAGGAAATGAAACAACAGTAGAAAAAGAAATAAATAATATTGACAGAATAAATCCTACTTTAAAAATAACTTATTCTACAGATTGGGAATCAGAAGAGTTATATTTAACTTGGGAAATATCTGATGAGCAAAGTGGAATAAAAGAAATAAATCTTCCAAATGGAAGTATAAGTCAAGAAAAAACAGGCAGATTCAAAGTAGTTCAAAATGGAAAATATAAATTTGTAGCATATGATAACGTAGGAAATACAACGGTTAAAGAAGTAACAATAAATAATATCGATGATGATGGACCAAAAATAATACTTACAATGAATCCAGAATGGACACCAGATGTTTCGCCTATTACATGGCAAATAGTAGATATGAAAAGTGGTCTAAGAGAAATCGTTTTACCAGACACAACAATATCTCATGCTACAGAAGGAGTATTTAATGCTACGTCAAATGGAACATACACATTTGTTGCATATGATGTTTTAGGAAATATTACTAAGGGAGATATAGAAGTTGCAAATATTGATAAAGATGCACCAGAAGTAGAATTACATATTAGTACAGAAGAATGGACAAACGAAGAAGTCCTAATTCAATGGGAAATTAATGATACACAAAGTGGAATAAGAGACATTGTAACACCTGATGGAACAGTAAATGATGTTACAGTAGCATCATATACAGTTACAAGAAACGGTGAATACATTATAATTGCATATGATAAAGTAGGAAATCAAACAACTAAAAAAATAATAGTAAATAATATAGACAGAGAAAAACCAATAATAGAACTTACAAAGCAAAAACTTCAAAATGGTAAGACACAAATAAATTGGAAAGTTCAAGACAACGAAAGTGGAGTTAGAGAAATACTAATGCCAAATAACGAAAAGGTAGAAGATGCATTAAATGGAACATTTACAGTAGAAGATGCTGGTAAATTTACATTTGTTGTATATGATAAAGCAGGAAATTACGAAATAGCAACAATAGAAGTTGATTAAATTAAGGAGGATATACTATGACCAAAATAAAAAAATACATAGCTGTAATGATTATAGTTGCAATGTTAAATATGGATATACTAAACTTGTTTTCAGGCATAGTATATGCAGCATCAACTTACTATATTCATGATAACTATATAGAAAGAGTTTTTCCAAATACAGATATAGAAGAATTCAAAAATAATTTAGACGGAGAATATTTCATATATCAAGATAGCACAAAAACAAAAGAAGTAGAATCAGGCATTATAAAAACAGGAATGGTAGCAAGTAGGAAAGATGGAAGCAAAGATTACATAATAAGTGTTATCGGAGATATAAATAAAGATGGACTATTTAATCAAGTGGACATATCTCTTCTTATAAAACACCTTGTAGGATTACAAAACTTTATATTAAAGGATATTTTATTAAAATCTGCAGATATTAAATATGATGAGAACGTAAACCAAATAGATCTTACAGCTGCAATATCATATTTAGTATTTGGAAGACTAGATAATACTTTTCCAGATCCTAATGAAGAAGATAAACAGACAGAAGGAATAAAAATAGATAGTTTCAAAGAAACAAATGTCACAATAAATAGTATAGAAGTTAGTATAAGTGCTCAAGATAATTCAGGACTAGATGAAGAAGCACCTTTCAAATACATGATTTGTGAATATAGCAACTTTGAAAATGCAAAAACAATAGAAAGTAAAGAAACAAAATGCTTATTTGAAGGACTAAAAAATAATACAACATATTTTCTAAAAGCAGTTGTAAAGAACTCTTTAGGAGAAACTAAAGAAACAGCTGTAATTTCAGTAAAAACAGAAAAAATACCACAAGTTAATGACGAAAGTATAACAGGAACAAAAATTATAGAAGTAACTGAGCCTGTTTGGGAAAATGGAGTTGCAAGTGTAAAAATAATTAATAAAAGCAATTATATTACACAATACAAAGTATTAAACAATATGGGATCAGAAACAATAGAATGGACATCAACAAACGAAAAAACAAAGAAAGTAGAAAATCTTCTTAACAATTACATTGTAGTTGTTAGACTATCAACAACAGAAGACACAGTAAATGGAGAATATGGATTAGAAACAAGAATACCAATATTAGATAAGATATCTCCTAAAATAACACTTTCAGAACAAGAATATTATTCAAGTGAAACTGTAGAAGTAACTGCCAATATAGAAGAAGGACAAAGTGGTCTATTAGGACAAAAATGGGCAGAAGGAAATCAAAATAAAGAATATTTCAATGAAGGAGGAACTTCATTTGAAGGAAATATATTTACCGTTTCAGAAAATGGAATTTATACAGTATATGCAAAAGATAAAGCTGGAAATGAAACAATTCAGACAATTAAAGTAACAAAAATAGATAGAATAAATTTAATTGCAACAATTTCAGTTCAAGAAAATAAAATAGGAAAAGAAGGCGACAAAATTGAAGTGACTGTAACTGCAAATAGAGCTATTGAAGAAATAGATTCTTCAAAAATGATAGTAGAAGGAAACGGCAAAGAAGAGTGCAGTATCAATGCAGAAAAAATAGCAGATGACACAGTAAAAGTTACAATCACAATTGGAAGTGGAAATGGAGAAATTAGGTTAAAATTACAAGAAGGTTCATTAAAAGATTCTTCAGGAAATGCAAATAGAGAAGTTGCAAAAGTTGTAGGAGAAGCTGATAATCAAGGACCTAGAGTTGTAGATTTTAAAATGGTATCTAAATCAACAAATACGATAACAGTACAAATTAATGTACAAGAAATACAAGGAATAGGACTTGCAGAAAAAGATACGTATAATTACTATATTAGTACAAATCCTAAATTTGAATACGAAGTATCAGAAACTACAGAAAGTGATTCATTTGTTTTCAAAGGATTAATGCAAAGTACAACATATTATATAAGATGTGTTGCAAAAGATAAACTAGATAACAAGACAATTTCTTCTACATTAACTGTAACAACTGATACAGTTCCAAAAGGAGAAGACAAAGTACAAGGAACAGGAAGAAATCAAATAGAATTTAGTGATATATCTTGGCAAAATGAAGAAGCAAAAGTAACTGTTACAAATAATAGTGAGTATATAATGCAATACAAAGTATTAGACTCACAAAACCAAGTAATAACAGAATGGAATAATGCAGAAGAAACAGGTATTCAAGTTGATGGTTTAAAAAATAAATATTTAGTAAAAGCAAGACTTTCAGATAGTGAAAATTTAAATGAAGGAAATTTCGGAACAGAAGAAACAGTAATAGTAGTTGATACAGTCTACCCATCAGTTGTATTAACACAACAAATAGGATTAACAAATGGAGAAGTTACAGTAAATGTTAATCTTGGTGAACACGAAAGTGGAATAGATGTACAAAAATGGGCAGAAGGCGAGCAATTAGACGAAGATTATTTTAAAACAGGTGGACATGAATTTACAGGAAATTCATTTAAAGTAGCTAGCAATGGTAGATATACAGTATATGTAAGAGATAAAGCAGGAAATGAAACAATAGAAACTTTAAATGTAACAAATCAAGACAAAAGTCTACCACTTGTAACAGAAATAAGGACATTTGAAAACGAATCTAAAATAATAAAAGAAGCAATGGAAAGAGACATTATATGTATGACTAATAAGCCAATTGAAAGCATAGATGCAAGCAAAATAAAACTTGAAGGAGAAGGAGCTAATACAAGTACTTCAATAGCAACACTAAAAGAAGATGGTACAATAAATGTACACATAACAGCAGGTCAAAATAGTGGAGATGTAAGCATAAGATTCGAAGAAGGTGCATTAACAGATAGTGCTGGAAATACTAATAATAGCTTAAATATGGCAAATGCTTTAACGATAGATAATGATGCACCAACTATAAGTAATATACAATTTTTATCTGTTGCAGCAGGAAATGTAACAATTAAAGTAACGGCAGAAGATGTTGGGGCTTCTGGAATTGCAAGAGAAAATGCATATTCATTCTATATAAGTAAAGACCAAACATTTACAGATCCAAAAGAAATTACAGATGCAGATTATTACACATATCAAGAACTAACAAAAGAAACGAAGTATTATTTACAAGTTACAGTAAAAGATGAACTTGGAAATACAGCTACAAGTGAAATAAAAGATGTAACAACAGCAGCAATTGAATTAGGCGCAATTGATAATACAATTGTAAATTGGCTAGATGAAAAAGCATCATTAGATGCGCCAATTAATAGTGATAGTGGAGACTTTGTAGTACAATATCAAGTGTATGATGCTGGTGGACAAATGATAAAAGATTGGACATCTTTATCAAAAGGAGATTTAGTTACAGATCTTTATCATAAATATAAAGTAAAATTAAGAGTATCAGATACAGTAGATACTGTAGGTGGAAATTATAGTGAAGTAGTAGAAAAAGAAATCTTAGACGAAAATCCGCCATCACTTAATGTGGTACAAGAAAATGGATTCTCATTCTCTGGCATAAAAGTTAGTGTAAGAATAGAAGAAAACGAAAGTGGTCTACTAGAACAAAAATGGGCTAAGGGAATTAAAGAAAAAGAAGATTTCCAAAGAGGCGGATTAGAAATACATGATTTAACACCATCTTCAGGAAGTGCACTAAATCCAGGAGCTGGAAAAAACTTTGAATTTACAGCAACATCAAATGGATACTATACAATTTATGCAAAAGATAAAGCAGGAAATGAAATAATTGGAAGCATTTCGGTTGCAAGAATAGATAAAACTGGTCCAGAAATAACAATAAGTGCAGAAGTCCAAGATAAGACAAAGATAAAAGTTACAATAGATAGTGCAGAAGATAGTGGAGTAGGACTAAGTACAACTGATACATTTAGATATTATATTTCAGATGATGAAAGTATAATAGAAGATGCAGAAATTGAAGGCGAATTAGTTCAGACATCAACAGATAGAAACTATACAATAACAAAATATAAAAATAAAGAATTAGAAGCTGGAAAAACATACTATGTATATGTAGTTGCAAAAGACAAACTAGGAAATGAAACAAGATCTGACGTTCAAACTGTCGAAATTCCTGCTGAAGAAGAAGGACCTGGCGGCTCAGGTGGCGGCTCAGGTGGTGGTCCAGGTCGGAACAAATAGTGTTAGCAATATATCAAGCAGAAGCGATGCTTCAACAATGGTTATAAAAACATCAAATGAAAAAAACACAGGAATATTACAATTATGTTACGAAAATATTAAATTTTTGTTAAATAGTATTATAAAAAAATAGAATGTGTTATAATAATAAAAAAAAGGATAGGAGTTTAAGCAAATGAAAAAATTAACAATATCAATATTAATAATGATTTTAATGGTAATGGCTATATGTACTAATGTACAAGCTGTAGGATTTAATCTACAAGTAGCTGCAAGTAAACAAACTTTAAAGCCAGGAGACGAAATAACAATAACACTAAAAATAGCTAATATTGACTTAGGCGAAAATGGAATGAATACAGTTGAAGGTGTTTTAGAATACGACAAAAATGTATTCGAAAAAGTAAAACAATCAGATATATCTTCACTAAATAATTGGGCAGTTACTTATAATGACGAGAATACAGACCTAGAAGGAAAATTCCTAGGAATGATTTTAAGTGGTGGAGTAAAAGAAGACCAAAACATAGCTACAATAAAACTTAAAGTTAAAGATAGTATAACAGCTACATCAACAAAGGTTACAATAAAAAATATAGCTACAAATGATGGAACAAATCTTGTTGAAGATGGAAATAAAGTGTTGAACTTTACAATAGAAAATAAAACTGCAACTGAAAATAATGGTGCAGGAGCAAATGGAACAGGTACAGGAACAGGAACTGGAACTGGCACAGGAAATGGTGCTGGAACTGGAACAGATACAGGTAACGGAGCAGGAGCAAATGGCTCAAGTAATGGAACAGGCACAAATGGTTCTGGAACTGGAGCTGGAACAACTCAAAAAATAGATACAAACAAAAATAAAACAAATACTAGCAATAAAAAATTACCACAGACAGGAACAGCAGAAGTTTATATGACACTTGGATTAATCATTGTAATATCTGTTGGAGTAATAAGCTATATTAAATACAAAAATATGAAATAAAAATAATATAAAAAAACTCGTATGTGATTTCACATACGAGTTTTTTTTATGCGTTATAAAGTAATAAATAAATAAAAAATAGTGTAAAATAATTTATCTTTAATAGATTTAGTGTTTTGCAGTATAAAAATTAAAAAAACGTTAAATATTAGGGAAAGTCAAGTCTTAAAGGAAATTATCTTGCAAAGGCTGAAATATTACAAAAAAGTAAATAAAAAGTAAAGAAAATGTAAAATTTCAATGTTAAAATCTGCAAAATATACTTCCGCAGTACAATAGAGAACAGCTCTGAAATACTGCCAAAATCTTACATTGACATTGAAAATAAAAATATTTAAAATATAATTAAATATCATATTTAAAAGGAATAAAAGAAAAATAAAGAAAGAGGAAAAGCAAATGAAAAAAGTCGTTTTTACAATTTTAGTATTAAATATTATTCTTGTGTTATTTTTGTGCACGGGAATTGTTAATGCTGTAAATAACAATGTAGCGACTGAAAATTCTACTTCAACTAATTTAGAAGGCGGAGTTGATATTTTAAGCGATACATATTTAATATCTGAAACAAACGCATATATCGGAAGAATTCTTCCAAGAACCACAGTTGAACAATTTAAACTAGGATTTAATGTACCAGGAGAAAACATTCATATTTACAAGAATAGTAAGACACAAGAAGAAATAAACCAAGGCTATTTAGGAAGCAATATGAATGTTAAATTTGATGGAGTCGATAAAGTCTATACAATAAGTGTTGTAGGAGATTTTAATGGAGATGGACTTTCTAACCAAATAGAAATACAACAACTAATAAAACATATAGTAAATCCAGATAGATATGCATTAAAAGATATAGCTCTTTTATCAGCAGATATTAATAATGATGGAAATGTAAATCAAATAGATTTAACTCAGCTTATAAATTATGTTGTATATGGAAGATTAAATATAGGAGAGATAAGTAGACCAAAGAGTCCAAAAATAGAAGTAGTATCAGGAGAAAAATCTGATACAGGATACTATTTAACAAAAACAGTAGTTAAAATTACTGAGATGGAAGAAAAAGATGTAGACAAAACAACATATACGATATCAGGACCTATTCAAGTAGAAGAAACAGAAATACCACAAGATGGCTTAATAGAACTTATAGAAGATGGAGTTTATACAATTAAAGCTTATACATACTCTAAGGACGGAGTAAAATCTGAAGCATCAAGCTTAGTTGTAAGGAAATATGAAAATGAGATAAGCGAAGAAGTGGCTATGTCAGGGTTAGAAGTAAGATTAAATGATGAAAATGGCGAATTTTACGAAATAGGAACATGGACAAACCAAAACATATGCATAATTCCAGTAAAAGTAACAGAAAAAATTGATGAAGATACAGAAGCAATAATTACAACAACATATGAAGTAAGCGGAGAAAGCACAATAATTTCACCTAAAAACACTAAGACACTACTTACAAAAACAGGAATATACCATGTAACTGTTAATTCAGAAGATAATTTAGGAAGAACAAGCACAAGAGAATTTAATATAAAAATAGATAAAATAGATCCAAGAAATTCTGAATTAGAAATTCAAGAAACAAAATTTGTAAGTGGATATTACAATACAAATGTAAATGCAAAAGTAATGCATGGTACAGATAATTTATCTGGCATAAATAAAGTTACATATGAATTATCTGGAGCGCAAATTAAAGAAGAAACAATGATAGCTAATGAAGGAGATTTTGTAATTACAGAAGAAGGAGAAACAAAAATAGCAATTAGAACTTATGACAATGCAGGTAATATATCAAAATTTGAAGAAATAATAAAAATAGATACAAAAGCACCTGAAAATCTTGCATTAACTGCAGAAAATATAACAGGTACAAGTTATAAATTAAATGCATCAGCACAAGATACAGGCTCTGGAATTTCAAAATATGAATTTTATATAAATGATGTAGAATATAAAACAGTTGAAACATCAAATGAAAGTATAAGTATCGATGCAGTAGAACAGGAATCAAAAGTAAATACTGTACTTTTAAAAGTAACTGACAATGCTGAAAACACAAGCACATTACAAATAAATGTAGAAATGGCTAGAATAGATTTAAGCGATATCGAATACATAGACTTTGTTGTAGATAACTTTAAAAAAACAAACAGTACTGATGATAATGCAAGGACAGAAGAAGAATTTGTAGTATCAGATACTAGCGTTTCAACAGAATCAAAATTCATTCAAATAGAAACAATCGACAATAATGCAACAAGCGAAATGAGTGGATATATGAGAATTATCAGAAAAGACGGAAAAATAGTTCAAGAATTCAAATATTATCCAGAAGAAATAACTATGCTAGTTGGATTGTACATAGATGGAAGCGGAAGCAAAGTAAAACATAATGCAATAGTAAATATACTTAATAGTGAAATTACAAATGAAGACTGGGAAGAGAAAGAAACTATAAAGAGAAGAATAAACTTACAAGAAAATGAAAATGCAGAAAATAGATTTTCTGCAAAAGACGAAAAGATATCAGGAGTAAAAACATATTCAAGATTTGTAATAGAAGAAATAGTTAAAGGAGAAACAAAAATACCATTTAAAATTACAGAAGAAATAGATTAAAATGTAAAAAACAGAAGAAAGGAGCCAAAATGAAAGCATTAAAAAAGATACTAGCAATGATTTTAATAATTAATATAGTTATATCGTTACCAATATTTATGCCTATTATAGACTCACAAGCAGCAGAAACAGTAACACTTTCTCTTATACCGCAGCCATATATAGATGTGGTATTATCTAAATCACGTACATCTACAGAATTAACAAATTTTAAGCAAAATTTACTTGATGCTTTAAAAAGTAGAGCAGTAGATACAACAAAAGTAAATGTTTCAGATATTGAGTCATTTCAAATAGCAGTTACTGATAGTTTTAATTGGACAAGATATACGCATAGGGGTCAAGATGGCTCAAATGGACCTTTCCATGGTATAACAGGAGATCATATTACGGTTTATAGTAACAATAGTATACTATTTCAAGGATATGAAGTTAGTGGATATAAAGATTTCTTACTATACCCAGATACAACAAGTAAAACAAAAACAATAGAGTTTACTGTAAATACATCAACAGCATATTGGCATACACTAGATGCAGCAGGATTTTTAGTAAATTCAGAAATAAAAAATGGAAATCTTGCAGGATATGCTGTAATGATTAGAAATGGTTATGTAAGTGTATATAAATTCAACGATGGATTAAGTGCATCAAGCTTCTCAAATAGTAGTGGTGGTTCTATGTCAAGCTATGCACAAAGTTTAAGAGATTATACAATCAGTGATGGACTTGGAACACATAGATTTGTATTAACAGTTGAATCAGATGCAATTATAATAGAAGACAATGGTCGAGAAATAATAAATATGAGTATACCACCAGTAAGCCAAACAGCACATGGATTTGGACCAATTTCTTCATATAATAGTCATAATTGCGATGAATTATCACAAATTACATTTACAAATGTACACATGGAAGTAGAAAACATAAAAAGCTTAAACGAAGTATTAAGAGAACCAGAATGGCGCGAAGATGCTATCAAAGTATTAGTTAATGTAGAAGATATAATAAATGAAGAATTAAATAAACCAACATCACTTGGAGAAATTTTAACAAGAATGATAAATGAAGAGATTCATTATGTAGAATGGGGAAAAACTGCAAATGAAACACAGGCAGATAACTTTATTACAGCTAACAATAATAACGGAACATACATAAATAACAGAGATTATCAGGACAGTATAAACAAAACAGCAGATTACATTAAAAGTTTAATAGAAGAAAAACAAAGTTCAAATTATGTGCTATTAAACGAAAATACAATAGCAACAACAGAAGATGAAAACATAATGAAAAACACACAAAGCGACGAGTTTCCATATGGAAAGTGGAAGATAATACATGACTGTGAGTATTTTGAAAATAATATAGGACAATTTGCAGACACAGGAAATTACATACCAGATATGATAACATCATTTAATAAAACAGGAAAATATGAAATATTATATGAAGATAGAAATATACAGCCAACATACATATATGTACATAGAAAACCTGTCGCAGAAATAGGAGTAAAAAGAGAAGGTAATATCCTAACTCTTACAAACTTAGGATATGATTTAGACCATTACTCAGAAAATAACGGTGTAGCTGATTTTAAGTGGGAGTATAGAACAGTAGGAGAGAACATATGGCATGACGGAATGTTAACAGATTTGTCAAGCCTTTCAGCAACAGACTTTTTAGTGCAGCTTACTGTAAAGGATCAAGAAGGTGTATGGAGTGCACCATCAAATAAATACATAACAATGAATCAAAATGTATTACCAATAGCATCTTTTAAAATTAAAAACAGAACTAGTTCAATATATGAAGATATAGACATAGTAGACGGTTCATATGATCCATATGGTGGAGAAATAGTATCTCGTACATGGAAAGTATACGATGAAAGTGGAAGTGAAATATATTCAGGACCTACACCACTTTTAAACTATATGGATAGGGGTACAGGAAACTATACTATAGGTCTAATTGTAAAAAACGACAGAGAACAAACATCAGAAGAATTCAAAAGAATGCTTACAATAATACCAGATGATGAAGCACCAGAATTTGTCGCAATTCCAACAAGTTCAGATTGGATAAGATCTGTAAATGTAGAATTAACTTTCAAAGATAGATTGGGAAGTGGATTTGCAAGTTATAAATATGTAATAACAGAAAGTCAATCTGCACCTACTGAAGAAGAATATAGCGAAGAAATAACAAGACAAAATGATACAATAACAATAGATGAAGATGGAATAAAATATTTACACATAGTAACAAAAGACAATGCAGGAAATATAAGTAAAGATAGGGTAGTAGGACCATACAAAATAGATAGAACACCACCAGAAGGAACAATTGATTATGATAGAGAATCTTGGTCAATTGATACAATGACATTACACTGGCATTTTACAGATGCAGGCTCAGGATATAATAGAACAACACTTCCAAACGAAAGTGACACAAGCAATATTGGTGGATACTATGATGTACATGAAAATGGAACATACAATTTTACAACATATGACAATTTAGGTAACAAAAGAACAGTTACAGAAACAGTAACAAATATAGATAAAAATGCACCACATATTATATTATCACTTCAAAAAGAAGAATTAACTGGTGAACCAACATACATAACATGGAATGTTGTAGACTTTGAAAGTGGATTTGATAGAATAGTAATGCCGGATAATACCGTTTCGTATGAAGAAACAGGACAATACAAAATACAAGAGCTTGGAGAATATTCATTTATAGCATATGACAAGGTTGGAAATGATAGGTCAATAACTATAAATGTTACAAATGTAGACTTAAAAAATCCAAAACTACAAATAACACAAGACTATAATGAATGGACAAATGATGATATTGTTTTACATTGGAAGGCAGAAGACGGAGAAACAGGAATAAGAGAAGTAGTACTTCCAAATGCAGAAACAAGTAAAGAACTAGAAGGAGACCATGTAGTTACAAAAAACGGAACATATGCATTTATAGCATATGATAATGTTGGAAATGGAATAATCGTTAGACATGAAGTAAATAACATAGATAAAGAAGCTCCAATATTAGAATTATCAATGAGTGAAGATGGAAACAAAATAATATGGAGAATGCAGGATGATCAAAGTGGAATAAAAAATATTATTTTACCAACAGGAGAAAGTATAGAGCAAGAAACAGGAGAATTTGAAATAACGAAAAGACAATCAGTATATACATTCATTGCATATGACAGCGTAGGAAATTACACAATACAAGAAATAAGGGTATAACAAAAATGGAGGAAGGAAAAATGAAGTTTACCAAAAGAAAAATTATTAGAATAATAGTAATTACTTTTATTTGGTTTGCAATAATTTCGGCAAATAGTATTTATGCTGCAAGTACTTCAAACCTTAAAATTGTAGAATTTAATAAAGATGAAATTGAATATACAGAAGCGTATAAAAAATGGCTAAATCTACCAGAAGAAGAAAGAGCAAATTATATTAGACCAGACCCTTATGGTGTGCCATATAATTCTAGCTCATCAAGAACAAATTGGATTTTTAGCATAAGAGCAAGAATACAAAATGAATACGACTTAAGAGATTCAATCAGTATCAAAGTAAAAGACCAAAAAAGCACGAGTAGTTGTTGGACATTCCCTATTATAACAGGAGTAGAAACTAATATAAGCTTAACAAGAGGATATCCATCAGCAATATTTTCAAGTAGACATATGGAATATGCAACATCAAAAACATTTAAAAATAGCGTTATTAATCCAAACGGATATAATAGAGAAGTAGGAGTTGGTGGAAATAACACAATAGGATTAGGTTATTTTACAAGTGGTTTTGGACCTGTACTAGAGACATCAATGCCATTTGAAGATAATGAAGACAAAATTGACCTAGAAGACATAAATAAGCAGGTAGGACAAAGAATTAGCGAATATATATATTTTCCAACAATAAATAAAGAAATAACAAGCTCAAGTGTAAAATATACAGATAATGAAAATAAAGAACTACAACAAGAAGATGTAGATGCAATAAGGGATAGGATAAAAACGCATATTATGGAATATGGCTCAGTAACAGCACTTACAAACCCAGCAGAATCAGAATATTTTGATACAGGTCATTCTCAAACAGCAAATGCTTATTACTGTGATGATAAAAATGTTGTTTCAAATCATATAGTAGCAATAATAGGATGGGATGATGGATATTCAAAAGAAAACTTTAATCAGCAACATAAACCAAAACATGATGGAGCATGGATAGTACAAAATTCATATGGATATGGATTAAATAGTGGATGCTATTATATCTCATATGATGATGTAATGGTAGAAAATGAAACAGTAGGTATAAAAACAGTTGAAGATAGAAATTACAAGAATTTATATCAACACGATATACTTGCAAAAAATATTAACTTTGGATTAATAACACAAGAAGAAAACCGTCCAGAAACAGAAAAACCAGTAAATGAAGCATATATTGCAAATGTATTTAAAAGAAATGAAAGAGAAACAGAATATTTAAATGAAATTGCAATCACAGGAGCAGGCGGAATACACACAGTAGATATATATATAAATAAAACAGGAGAAAAAGATATTAATTCAGCAGAAAAAGTAAAAACAGGTGTTACAATAGTAGATGGATACCAAACAATAAAGTTAGACAAAACTGTTGAATTAAATAATGAAAAGTTTGCAGTAATCGTAAAATATAAACAAGAAAAACAAGTAACTCTTGCTATCGAAGCAAAAGTGCCAGGAGAAGAACTTCAAGGAACACAAGATTTTTGGGATACAGCAAAGGCAGAAAAAGGAGATGGATTTATATCACTTGATGGAGAAGAGTGGCAAGATATTACAGAATTACTTGATACAGCAAGCTTATGTGTAAAGGCCTATACAACAATTCAAGATGATAAAGGACCAGTTATAACATTTGAAACAGATGGAAGTACTGAATGGAAGACAAGACAAGGAAGTATAGTAAAAGTAACAGACGATACAGAAGTTAATGAATCAACACTTAGATATGTATGGACACAAAATCAAGATCAGCCAAAGGATAATGAATTTACATCATTTTTCCAAAACAATACAGAAGTATCAAAAGACACAGTAACAGGAGACAACTGGTATCTTTGGGTAGTTGCAAAAGATATACAAGGAAATGTAAGCTATAAAAGAAGCGGACCATTTTACTTAGATAACACGCCACCAACAATGCCAGAGATAAGTTCAAATGTTACACCTGATAAATGGACCAATCAAACAGCAACAGTAACAATAAGTGGTAGCAAGAACGCTAGTGGAATAAAGAAATATCAATATATTTTAAATGCTAATGGAGTATGGCAAGATTATAATGAACATGATAAATTGACATATGATGAAACAGGAATATATATGTTACAAGCTAAAGCAATAGGAAATACAGATTTAGAAAGCGATACAACAGCTATATACGTGGTAAAGATTGATAAATTACCACCAGAAATAACAGGAATAGAAGAAGGACACACATATGGAAGTGTTACACCAAAAATAACAGATACTTCTAATGTTACAGTAACACTAAAAAAAGATGGAGGAGAAGGAAAATCATATCCATTAAATTCATCACATATGGGTAATGAAATTTATGAAACAGGAGATTATGAATTAACAGCAACAGACGAAGCAGGAAATGAAACAACTGTAAAATTTAAAATAGATGCATCTGCACCAAAAATTACGTTTGATCCAAATGGAAATAAACAATGGGCAAAATCACAAACAACAAGAGTAACAATAGATGATGATAATGGTTTAGAGCCAGACTCATTAAAATACGTATGGAACCAAAATATAACAGTAGTTACAGAAAATCTATTTGAAAATGGAACACCTTTTTCAAATCAAGATCAAATAACTAAAGAAGACGGAAGTGGTAAATTTGTATTATTAGTTATGGCAAAAGATACACAGGGGAACATAGGATTAGCCAAAAGTGAAGAATTCTATCTAGATAATGAAATACCAGCACCACCTACATTATCAGGAAATTTTGGAAATAACATTGTAACAGGAAGTGACATAAATATAAAAATAAGTGGAAGTGGTAGCCTTAGCGGTATACAAAAATATCAATATAAGCTAGATGGAGAAGATTGGAAAGATGGAGATACCATAACTATAACTGACCAAGGTACACACACATTCCAAGCGAGAGCCGTAAATAACGTTGGAACAGAAGGAAGAGAAACAGAAGCTATTACATTTAAAATAGATAAAAATGTTCCACAAGTTACATTTAATCCAAACGGAAATGACACATGGGAAAGAGAGCAATCAACACAAATAAATGTAACAAGTGAAAATAACGCAGTAAATCAGGAAAGCTTAAGATATATGTGGAGTCAGAAAGAAACTGCACCAGACGAAAGTGAATTTAAAGATATTTTTTACATAGACCAAACAGTAAGTAAAGATACAGATAGTGGAATATGGTATGTATGGGTACTTGTAAAAGATAATTTAAATAATACTGTTATCGAAAGAAGTGAAGGATTCTATTTAGACAATGATATTCCAACAGCACCAACAGTCGTTTGCGATGTACCTTCTGAGGGATTAACAAATAGTGAAACTGATGTATCATTTACAGGAAGCCAAAGTGCAAGTGGAATTAAAAAATATAGATATAGTATAGATGAACAAGAAACATGGACAGATATTCAAGCAAATGAACATGTTAACTTCGAAAAAGACGGAACATACAGGATATACGTACGTGCGATAAATAATGTAGGAAGGCAAGGATATATTACAGGACCATATATAATAACTATAGACACAACAGCACCGGTAATAAGGAATGTAGAAGATGGAGAAACATATAGAAAAGTAACACCAGAAATAACAGGTGCAAAGAGTGATGGAATTGTTGTAAAGAAAGATGGAGAAGTAATTCCATATGAAGAAGGACAGGAATTATCTGATGTTGGTGAATACGAGATAGTTGCAACAGATGAAGCAGGAAATGAAAGTAGAGTAAGCTTCACAATTGAAATAATTCCACCACAAATAACATTTACACCAAATGGAAGTGATACATGGAAGAAAGAACAATCTACAAAAATAGATATAACAACATTTGAAAGTGAATTAGACGAAGAAAGCATTAGATATAAATGGGTAAAAGGAGATATAGAAATAACAGAAGAAACATTTTTGGAAGATTCAGATACATTCGAAAATGGAGATATAATAACTAAAAATACTGAATCAGGAGATGATTGGTATTTATGCATACTTGCAAAAGATACAGATAATGGAATGACTATAGCAAAATCAAATAGTTTCTATTTAGATAATGAGATTCCAACTGCACCAAATATAGGACCAGAGATAGGTAATGGACAAGTAACAGCAGACGATGTAGTAATTTATATCACAGGATCAGAAAGCCCAAGCGGAATTTCTAAATATCAATACACATTAGACGAAGGAAATACATGGAATGATTTAGAAAAAGGAGAAACATTATTATTAGATAAATCAGGTAAATATAGTATTATTGCAAGAGCAATTAATAATGTTGAAACAATTGGAGCAGAAAGTGAAGCATATAACATAACAGTAGATACAGAACCACCAGTAATTGAAAACGTAGAAGAAGGTAAAACATATGATGAAGAAGTCGCACCGAAAGTTACAGACGACCTTGGTGAAGTAGATATAAAGGTAACTAAAGATGGAGAAGAATATGACTACGAAGATGGGGATACATTAACAGAAGAGGGAGAGTATACAATAACAGCAACAGATGAAGCAGGAAATGAAACTACTGTTGAATTTACAATAACTAAAAAACAAGACGATAATAAAGATCCAAATAAACCAAGTGACCCTAATGACCCAAATAATCCAGGAAATAACCAAGGTGACAAAGATGATGACAATGAAGGAAGCGGAAACGGAAATACAGGAAATAACCAAGGAAACGGAAACAGTGGCAACACAGGAAACGGAAATGGAAACTCAGGAAATGGAAATGGTTTAAACGGAAACGGAAGCGGAAATTCAGGAAACGGTTCAGGAAATGGTTCAGGAAATGGTTCAGGAAACGGAAATAACAACAATGGACAAAATGGAAATGGAAACTCAAATAATGGTAGTGACAACAGTATGATGAATGGTAAATTGCCACAAACAGGTGAAACAACTTACTTAATTACAATTTTAATTACATATATATTGATATTAACTATAATTGCGATTAAGAATAGATACACCAGAAAAAATTAAAGAAAGGAAAACTAGTATGAAAAAAGTCATTTTAGAGATAATTCTATTATTAAATATAGTTTTATTGATATTTATGAACTTTGGAATGGTAAAAGCTGCAGAAGATTCTTATTCATACATTAGCAGGATTCTACCAAGAACATCAGTTGTAGATTTTATAAAAAAGTTTAATATATCTTCTGACAAAATACATATATACAAAAGCGGAACAAATCAAGAAGTAAAAAGAGGGTATATTGCGACTGATATGGATATCAAATTTGATGGAGTAGAAAAAACATACAAGGCAAGTGTAATAGGAGACTTAAATGGAGATGGAATTGCTAATCAAATTGAATTACAACATTTAATAAAACATATTGTAATACCTAATAAAAGTACTATTTCAGGAATAAAGCTTCTATCAGCAGACATAAATGGAGATGGAAGTATAAATCAGATTGATTTAACAATACTAATTAACTACATTGTATTTGGAAGATTAAATGTAGAAGAAATGACATTACCACAAGAGACAGAGACAGAAATAAAGGATGAAGACATTGGAATAATAATGAAACTAAATGACAAAAACGGGGAAGAATACGAAAGTGGAGTATGGACAAACCAATCTGTATACATAGAGGCTATAAAAACAACAGAGGTAGTTGAAGGTACAGAGATAGAAATAGAAACTACCTATACAATAACAGGGACTGTATCAGCACTAATACCATCTAAAGCACCACTAATACTAAAAAACAGTGGTGAATACATTATAAATGCGACAGCAACAGATACTTTAGGAAGGAGCAAAACAAAAACATTTGATATAAAAATAGATAAAGAAAATCCTTCTCCAGCAACAATCCAAATTGACGAAGAAATTACACCAAGTGGATACTATAATTTAGCACCTAATATAACAGTAATAGGTGGAAAAGACCAGTTATCTGGAATTGAAAAAATAACATATCAACTTTCAGGGGATGAAGAAATAGAAGAAACTGTTATAGAAGACAATCAAAAAATTCAAATACAAAATGAAGGAACGGTCAACATTAAAATTAAAACATATGATAATGTAGGAAACATATCAGAAACAACAGAAACATTAAGAATAGATAAAACAAAACCAGAGAACTTACAATTAAAAGCAAATAATATAACAAGTAAAAGTTTTGATTTACAAGCAAATGCAGAAGATAATTTATCAGGAATTCAAAAATATGAATTTTTCGTAGATGACAAAATAATAAAAACAGAGCCAACAGCAGAAACATCTGTAAACATTTCTGTATTAGATCAAGAGACAGGAAAACATATAGTCAAAATGCTAGTTACTGATAATGCTGAGAATGTAAGTGAATTAGAAATAGAAGTAAAAAATACAAGATTAGAAGAATCAGATGTTGATCACGTAGTATTTGAAATAAAGAATGTAAACGTTACAAATGGAGAACAAGAAGATATTGATACAATAATATCTAATCGTAGTATAAGCATAGAAAGTAAATTTATACAATTATCTACAAAGGCAGATAGTGAAGAAGGAATAAAAGCAGAACTTCAAGGAATAGTAAAAATAATTAGAAAAGATGGATTAGCAGTAAGTGATGTTGATTATTTCCCAGAAAATTTATTAATAGAAGCAAAGTATATAGCAGGTGGAAGCGGAATAAGTTGGGCAAGTCAAAGTACATTAGAAGTATTGGGAATAGAAGTATATAATGGGGAAAAACAAACAGAAATAGAAGAACAAACAAAACAAATATCGATGCAAGATATTATAGGAAATAATTTAACCCAAAATGACTTTACTATAACAGAAACAAAAAAACAAGGAGTAAGCACATTCTCTAGGTTAATTATAAGTAAAGTGTCAATGGGAGAAGGAAAAGAAGAAGTACCATTTGCTCTAGTTAATTCAATTTTATAATGTATAAAACATGCTTAAAACTTACTAAAAAAACGAATAAAATGCTATAAATATAGCTAGTGTATAATTGATATTAAGCTAAATACTATTTTTTAAAAGCTTAATTCAAATATATACTAGCTATTATTTATATTATATATATAAATAAATTTATAGTTACAAGATAACGCTATTCTAATTAAAAACTATTATCTAGCAACAATTTTCACTTGGCGGTAAATTTTCACAAAAATATTTTTTCAAACCCTTGACAAGCTTTTACATTGTGTGCTATAATTTAATTCTGTATTATAATCGATAATATTATTTAATTCTAAGAGAAGAGGAATTAAAATATGCCACTTTTATTTAGGGAAATACTATTTTGAAGCGATAGTATTTTATAAATAAAATGTATATTTTAAGAAGGACTTCTCAAAAGAAATTTTATCTAAATGCTTCACAAATTAAAAATAATTTAAGGAGTGAAAACAATCCATGGAAGATGTAAAACATGAAAAATGCGTACGTAAAACGTTCGCAAAAATTGGCGACAGCATTGAAATGCCAAATTTCATAAAAGTACAAAAAGACTCTTATGAATGGTTTTTAAAAGAAGGACTAGGAGAAGTATTAAGAGACATATCACCAATTGTAGACTTTTCTCGGAAATCTAGTTCTTGAATTTTTTGACTATTACATGGAAGACAAAACAAAATATTCATTAGAAGAGACAAAAGAAAGAGACGCTACATACTCTTCAAGATTACATGTTAAAGTAAGATTAATCAACAAAGAAACTGGGGAAATAAAAGAGCAAGAAATTTATCTTGGAGATTTCCCAATAATGACAGATAGCGGTACATTCGTAATCAATGGAGCTGAAAGAGTTATTGTAAGCCAATTAGTTCGTTCACCAGGTTGTTACTATGGAGCAGATTTTGATAAAATTGGTAAAAAAATATTTACATCAACAGTAATGCCAATAAGAGGTGCTTGGATAGAATACGAAACAGATACAAACGATGTATTTTATGCAAGGGTTGATAGAACAAGAAGAATACCAGTAACTACATTATTAAGAGCAATTGGATTAACTACAGACGAGCAAATGATAGAAATGTTTGGAGAAGACGAAAAACTTCTTGCAACAATCCAAAAAGATCCAATAAAAACTCAAGATGAAGCATTGATAGAAATATATAAAAAATTAAGACCAGGAGAACTTCCATCAGTAGATGCCGCAAGAAATCTATTTAATGGATTATTCTTTGATGATAGAAGATATGACCTAGCAAAAGTAGGAAGATATAAATTCAATAAAAAATTAGGTCTTGCATCTAGAATAGAAAATAAAGTAGCATACAGTGATATAGTTGACACAGAAACAGGAGAAGTCCTAGTTTCTAAAGACACAGTTATAACACCTGAGATGGCACGTAAAATTCAAGACAGCGGTATAAATATTGTAGATGTAAAAGTTGAAGATAAAAAAGTAAAAATAGTAGGAAACGGAACAGTAGATATTCATAATGTAGTTGATATAGATTTAAGTGATTTAAACATAAAAGAAGAAGTAAATTATGTAGTACTTAAAAATATATTAGATAACACAGATAAAAAGGACTTAAAGAAGGCAATAAAAGATGCAATTTACGAATTAATTCCAAAACATATTACAACAGAAGATATAGTTGCATCAATAAGCTATCTTTTAAACTTAGCTCATGGATTAGGTTCAGTTGACGATATAGACCACTTAGGAAATAGACGTATAAGAAGTGTTGGAGAATTATTACAAAATCAATTTAGAATTGGTTTAACAAGACTTGAAAGAGTTGTAAGAGAAAGAATGACAATACAAGACTTAGACGTAGTAACTCCACAAACTTTAATTAATACAAAACCAATCACGTCATCAATCAGAGAATTCTTTGGTAGCTCTCAACTTTCACAATTCATGGATCAAACAAACCCATTATCAGAGCTAACACATAAAAGAAGAATCTCTGCACTTGGACCTGGTGGACTTTCTCGTGAAAGAGCAGGATTCGAAGTAAGAGATGTTCACTATACACACTATGGAAGATTATGCCCAATAGAATCACCAGAAGGACCAAACATAGGATTAATTTCAGCA
>CANQXL010000003.1 GCA_947627705.1 uncultured Clostridia bacterium | reverse complement strand
TCTATCGCATCTTTTAAGGATTCATTTATGCTCTCTTCCATCTCTTTATTCATTTTCTCTTTGCCCCCTATTATAAACTTTATCCAATTTTCTTCTTCTGTATCTCTTATTCCTTCTTTAAACTTATCTAGTTCTATTGTATGTATCTCTAATTTATCCGTGAATTCTATTTCTTTTCCTTTTTGCCCTTTCGCTAATATCTCCCATTTTGTATGATAATCTTCTATTTCTTTTGTTCTTTGTAATCTTTTTTGTACTATTAATATCCCTATTACTTTATTTAATCCATCATATGTCTCTCCTTTGTCAAATCCTTCGGTATATACTTTTGACCAATAATACAAAAATCTCTCTGGCATATATGCATACGGTTCTACTTGCATCTCAATAAATACTTTCATTCCGTCTTTTAACTTCGCTTTTACATCTATTCTTCCTATCTTTGCATCTGTGTATTCTCCTATCATTCTTTTATTTACATTTAAGTCTATATCTTCTATTTCTATCTTTAATATACTTTCTAATAATCCTTTTGTTATTCTCTCATTCCCTGGTTTGCCAAAAATGTTTTGAAATACTAAATCATTTGTTACGTTTTGTTTATTATTTTTGTTTTGTGTCATATTACCGTTCCTTTCTTTATTATACATTTATTTATATGTTTTATCAAGATATATTTGTAAAGTTGTATAATAATTTTGTTAAATTATATAATAATTTTAAAATTACTTTTTTACAATCATTTATTCACCACCTGCCTTTTTTTGATTTAGTTTTTTCTTTGATTTTCTTTTTGGGAGATTTCCCAATTACAAGATTTATTTTTGTCTTTCCTTAAGTTGTAATTTTTAAAATTTAAAACATTAAAAATATGTTTTAGATTAATATAATAATATATATGATAATAGCTAGTGCATTAAATTACACTAGCTATGTTATATAACGTTTTTATAAATTTGTCAAGTAGTTTTTTATTTTAACTAAAGCATCTTTTACAATGCATTAACTTTCTAATCTTCTTTTTTAAAATTTTGTTATTTTCCTTCTACGGCTTTTCAATTCTGTATAAATCAAACTGATGTCTTATATCAAAATCGCCGAGAATACACTAGCTCTACTTTATATCCACTTTCTTTAAAAGCATCCTTAATTATTCCAAAGTCAGACTCGTAAAATTCAAAATACCATAATATTTTTAAATCTGAAACATTAACCCTATAATCATCAATTACCTTTGAATCCGGCATATAATACCTTAAGACTCCTGTTGCAAGCCAATTAACATTACTTATCACATAATCGTCTTTTCCCACATTGCTCTCCAAAAAGTTAAGTGTTGCTTCTGTACCAGTTTTTAACTCTTCGTTATAAACTTTCTGACATGAAATAATGCTTATTATAATAACTAGGATAAAGCTAATACATATTATAATTTTTCTATAATTCGTATGCTTTAATAAAATGAGAACTCCTAGCCAAAATAATCCAAGAGCGGGTATCATATATCTTTGATAAAACATTGGTCTTACCACAATATTTAAAATTGTGCCAAATATTATCATCATAAATACAACAGAAATAGATAGAAGTGCGAATATGATTTCACTTCTTGATTCTTCATTAATCTGTTTTTTTAATAATTTATAAATGATATGAATACATAATACTAATAATGCAAGCATTGTTAGCATTTCGTAATTTTTAAAGACATTTCTATTTATTGAAAGTATGCTAAGAATATATATGCATATGTCTTTTATATTAAACTCTATCCAATAATTCGAACTTACTCTAGTAAATTGCCCTATTGCTATTGGTAACCACCATGAATATCCTATTATTGTAATTAACGATATTGCCAAGATAATTTTAAAATTTTTCTTGTCCTTTTTCAATAATGCAATAAATAAATATAAGTATATGAACACTTCCATTATCAAGGCATAATAATGCGTTAATGCCGCAGCAAGGCCTGCAAGTATAAATATTGCTATATTTTTAATACTTGGATCTTTTATAATTTTATATCCATATATTCCACTTGCAGTTACAAAAAAAAGTGCCCAAGAATACATTCTAACTTCTAAGCTTACGTATAAGAAATTGTATGTAAGCGTTGTTATAATAATAAAGAGAGAAAGCAAGATAAAATTTATTTTATCATTACTTTTTTCTTTATCTTTAAATGTTAATACAATAACTAAAATATTCATAAGGACAGTTGGTATTATTGAGCATATTTTAGCTGCAAGTAGATTATATCCAAATAACCCCGAAAATAATTTTACAATGATATAATAAAGCGGTGGGTGTACGTCTGCCGCAAGTTCTGCGAGAAACGCACCCCAATCTCTATCTATTGTTAACATTGTAAATACTTCGTCACACCATATACTATTGTTAAATATTAATCTTATTTGAAATAATGTTGCAACTATTAATATAAATATAGGTATCAACTTTATAATCTTATTTTCTTTACTTGACTTGTTCATTTTATACCTCATTTGTGTATGTTACGATTTGTGTATATTACGATTGATTTTAAGTTTTGTTATGTCACGTATCATTAATTTGTAAATTTATTTTACTACATTTTTTTAATTACCGATTTGCACATTTATTGTTTTTTCTATTGTCTTACCATTTAAACCGTTTACAAGTTACTTTAATAGTATTAATTTGATCTACTGTAGATCCAGTTGAAGTGTCCAAAGCCAATCCAACATAATCAATTAATGTATCACTCGTTTTTTGAATTGTATATTTGCCAGTATTTTTAGCATAATCAAATCCACTTACTTTCAAATTTGGAAGAGCTATTTCAGCACTATCTGCTTGGTTATCTATAAATACTATTTTGTCTTCTCTATCTTTTTCACCGTTTAATTATGCTTAAATAACTTGTAGGAACAGAGTCTTGATCATTATCTTCGTCTAATATTTTTATTCCAAATACTGTATATGATTTACCGTCATCTTGTACTACATTGCTTATACCTTCTGGTTGATTTTTATATAAAGTTATACTACTTAGTGGACTACCATTTACATCTGTAAGAATTATATCCTTTATCTTTGCCTTTTCTTTTATGTCTACTTTTACATGTTCTATTAGTTCTTCTCCACCCCTAGATTTATTATCAATTTTTAAATCAAATTTATATTCTCCAATTGTGGCTTCTTTTGCTGCACTTACAGTTATAGTATTTACATCTGATGCATGCCATTCTGTTCCGTCTCCAACTTCATAATCCCCACTAAATTCATGGACATTTATATTGACATTATCTTTGTTATCTATATGGATGTTCGTGGTTTCTGGAGCATGAACTGATCTAGAAACATTACTTTCACCAAATGCGCGAGTCTTTTCTGCTTCATAATCATGATAGTAAACTAATGTACGAGATGCTGGTTTTCCAACTCTAGCAATTCCAAAGCTATGATATACTGTTCCACTTTCTGTTGTTTTTTGGCATACTATTCCATCTTTATTTACAAATTCAACTCTTGAAACAATTGGATTATCTGTAACTTCTATTTCATCGCTTGTTGCAGTTATGTTTCCAATTGCAGCAGTGATTGTATATGTACCTGGATCTGCAGCATTAAGTTTTACCTGAATTCTTCCGCCTACTGTAGATACTTCTCCTATTTCAACTTTAGTTCTTCCATTTCCTGTAACTCTAAGACTTAATTCATTTCCTGTCAAATCTCTTTCAAATTCTCCAGACTCTAGTGTTACAACCACACTATTTTCATAACAATAATCTGATTTTTTTACTGTTTCCATATTTAATTTTGTTAATTTATTCTTAACTACATTTAATGTAATTATTCCGACTTCTTTTGTTTGATTTTTATGGTATACTTTTACCTTTGGATTTTCTGCAACTTTTTCGTCTTCTAGGTTATCTGTATCTACTGATAAATCTATTGCAATACCTATTAAATCAATATCTCCAGATGTAACTTTTGTGTAAGTTCCTTCTGCTGAAGTAGTAAATCCTGCAACCTTTATATATGATTTTGTACTATCATGCTTAAATACTATCTTTTGATTATTTTCAATTCCTGTAAGGTCATTATCACTTGTTGAAAGATTTTCTGCTTTTATTTTTTGATATTCTCTATCTTGTGGGTATTGATCTCCAAGTCTTGCATTAAATAATGTGTATAAATCACTTCCATCTTGTACTACCATTTTATTAGATGCATCTTTTGTTAGATATAAGTCAAGATTTGCTTGCTCTAATAACATTGTATATTCTGATGGTTTATAAATATTTATTTCTTGTTTTTGTGATACAGTTTTCTTATCTTCTGTAACTGATTCTGATAGGCCATCATTATTTACATTGATTGTAAGTTCTTTTGCTATATAATCTCCATCAGTTATTGATATGTCTGCATTAGCCTTGATACTAACTCCTGTAACAAACTGTTTTCCTTCTATTCCATCTATTGTCTTTGTTACAAATTCATTTTTGTCAATTCCAGCCGTATCAATCGATTTTGTAACTCTTCCTTGTTCTACATCAATTTGCTTATCTTCTGTCTGTCCTGGATTTGATATCGAATTATATGTATGATAGAATTTTACAGAAACTGTCTTTTCTTTTCCACCTGCTTTAATTATTCCATCTTGCACATCTCCAATTACAATTTTATCAACGATTTCACTTTCTGTAAGTGTTATTGTTTTTGTAATTGATGCACCAGATCTAGAAGATAATGTTATATTGTATGTTCCTGACTCTGAACCCCAGAAAATAACTTCTGCTTTACCATCTGGTGTGTATGTTACCTTTACATGTCCTCCGCCTTGTGGTCCTGTAATCGAAGTATAGAAATTACTACTATTTAATTTTTCAGGATATACTGTTACATAAACTTTTGCAAGATTAAGTTCAGTATAAATACTTCCACTTGACACTGCTCCGATATGAACTATCTTCTGCAAATTGTCCTAACTTTTTAGTGATTGTAACTGTTATTTTATTTTTTGTAAGTATTCTATCAGATGCTTGGCTTTTATTTATAAATAATATATTATCGGTAGATTTTGCTCCATCTAATATTGCAGAAACTTCGTACTTTCCATTTGATAATGTTTTTACATCTACAACATTAAATTGTCTTTCAATTTTTCCTGTCTCGTTTACTTCTACAGCACAAATTTCTGTTCCTGGCATATCTGATGTAAATACAACGCTATATGCTTTAATTCCACTTATATTTGACATAGCATCTGGATTTGCAGTGACAGAAACACTCGTTGTTTCTTGTCCTGCAACTGGTGTAGGTGTGACTCCTGCAACATAAATTTGATTTCCTGTTTTTTCTGTTTCTATATTTTTAGCACCTGTTATTTTAGGCATAACAACTTTTGTTGTTGAGAAATTTAATGTAACTGTTTCTGCAGAATTTTTGTTATTTGTTATTGTAACAGATGTGCTTTGTACATCTGCTCTAAGGTATACAGTTACTTTATTTGGAGTATTTTCATCTACTTCATAATAAAACTCTGAAGAATTATCTATTTTAAAATCAGATATTCCTACATCTACAATTACTGAATACCAAAGATCAGTTTTTGCAGTCTGTGATGTCTTAGGCACAAGATTAATTGTTCCATTTGCCGTTTTTGATATTGTTTGAGCTGACATGCTATCAATATCAGCTTTAATAATTATATTGTCTAAATTTCTTGAATAAGATTTAACAGCTGAATCGTTTTCCTTATCTCCAACAGAAATTATTGTTGGATTTAAAGTTGTTTTATAATTATCTATAGGAAATAATGGTGCTTGTACTACGTCACCTGTTATCTTTTCAGGATGTAAATGTATATCCAAAATGTGGAAAACATCATAATTATTAATTTGCTTATCTCCATTTTGTCCTGTTATTACAACATTTCCAGCTTTAAACGCTGCACCTGTAAGTATATCTTTATTATAATAGTGCGATGCCGCAGCATATACATCCTTATTGTCTATTTTTCCATCGCAATTCGTATCACAGAAAAGTACAACTTTAATCTTTTCTCCTGAATTTAAGTTAATATCTGCATTTGTTCCAACTTTTGATACATCATTTGTGATATCATTGTTATTAAGCTTGATACTTTCAACTATACCAGAATTATTATATTTTTCCTCTACTATAGAGATTAGTTCCTTTTTTGTAAACATCTTTTTTGTTGGTTGTAGCTCTATTGCTACAGAAATTGTGCTACTATCTATATAGTTAGTTTGGAAGCTTGTTCTTCTTATTCCTGTATTTTCTGCTGCCTTAATGCTAAGCGCAGGCACCATAGAAAGTATCATAATTAAAATTACAGTTAAACTTAATAAATATTTTTTGTTCACGATTTTTCCTCCTTATATTTTAACTTTCGATTATTGATAACTTAATTTTCTTCTCCATCTGTTGGATGCTCTACATTAGTTGGATTTTTATCAATTTCTTCTTGTGGGATTGGTTCATTCTCTGAATTATTGTCATTATAAACAGATAATGAATTTTGTTCATTAGAATCTAATATATTTCCTTCATTTTCGCTATTTGAAGGCTTTATAAAAAATATAATTAAAAATATGATTAAAATAATTATTGCAATTACTGCAATAATTATAGCTGATTTATTTTTTCCATTTTCTTTGCTCATTTACTTCTCCCCTTTAGTTTATTATAAACTATTTTGGGAACTTTTGTCAATTGATTTTTAAGATATTATTACTATTTAATTTAAGATATTATTATTTAATATTTAGATATGCCATACCTAGATATAACCTAAGTATGGCATTATACAATATTAACTTTGTGGCTTAATCATTATCCACTGTGTTTCTTCTATATTATTTGTTCCTTTAACAAATAGGCAATAAATATGCATTTGTCCATCTGCACGTAATGTATACGTTACTGAGCCATCATAATTTTTTGATGCACCACCTTGCATAACATTTTCTAATATTATATTTTGTCTCTTTTCTGGTTGTGCAACCAAACCTATATCATATTCTTCAACATATGCATTATATACCCAATCTGGTTCTAAGATTTTTATTGTTACATCCTTTGTAAATGTTCTATCGTCATCTGTTGTTCCCTCACTTGTTATTACAAATTTTGGAGATCTCATGTCAATTTTTAATTCTCTTTCTATTTTATCCTTTGTGTTTTCGTCACTTACTCCATTTTCGTCAGTAACAATTATTTTATACCAGCCTGTTTCATATAATGTTGTTGACAATATTCCTGTACCAGTGAAATTTTGATATTCTTCAAAATTGCCTCCAACATCAAACAAATCCTTCTTCATTATTACAGCATTTCCTCTATCCCATTTAATTTCTATTGATGCATGTAATGGATTCGTCAAGAATTCGTCTTGTCTTTCTTTTGTCAATTCAAGTGCAAGTCCTTGTGTTCCTGGTGTTTTACTTACATAGTCTATTCTTGGAGGATTATTTTTTATTATAACTGTTATTTCTAGTGTACTTGTATTTCCGTGTAAATCTGTTGCAGTATATGTTACAGTATATGATCCTTGTTCATTAGGTTTTACTGTTTCTGTCCAAGTTACAGGGACTGGTCCATCTACATCATCAATTGCTGTTACATAGTGTGCATAATCAAATGGTTCATTAGATACTAATTTTGTAATTTTATTTCCTTGATCAACATCAGTTGTTATAAATCTTGGTGCTCCAGTATCTTGAATCTTGAAGTAACCTAATGAAATTGTTCTGTTCTCAAAGTTTCCATTCTGGCATGTAATTTCAACAGTAACGTCATATGTTGCAATATCTTTTGGTTCTTCAGTGCTATCATTATATTTTACAACAAATGATACTCCATCTCTATTGTCTTTCGCATATGTATCGTTTAATTCAACTGTAACTTTGTGAGTTTTTTCTGCTTCATATTCAACATCCTGCCAAATATCTTGACCATCTAATTTGTATGTTAAATATGTTAAGAATTTATTATCTGCATCAAGAGCTATATCTGCTTTTTCAATAACTAGACTTCCAACTGTTAAGCCATCTCCTATTGTTCCTTTATACAATGTTCCTTCTGTTACTGTAACTTTTATATCATATGTTCCAGCATTAATAGGTTCTTTTTCAACTCCGTCTTGATAATATTTTACAGATATTATTCCTACTCCGTCTACTGCAGATGTAACTGATGCTGATTTTAAAGTTGTATCATATACGCACTTTTCTTCAGTTATAACTTTAAAGTCGCTTGGAAGTAGAACTCCCTTACTTACTTGTAATATTAATTTTGTTACATCAGATTCTTTTAAATATTCATTTTCTGCATATTTAACATATATTGTTACAGTTCCTTCACCATTAAGACTTACTATTTTTCCGTCTTCAATTGTAATTACTTCATTTGTTAAAACTATTCTATCTTCTGCTAAGCTATATACTACATTCTTTTCTTCAATAGATTCGTCAAATATAAATGTTGGTAATTCTTTATCTGTTAAAATTGCTGTGCTCTTACTTAGTCTTACTCTTGGAGCATTTTGTTTTTCGTATACCGTTAATGTAGTTTTAACTTCTGCATCTTCATAATTATTGCTATTTGTAACTTTGGCTGTTATTGTAACTTTTCCTGATCCTAACAATGCTGTAATTTGATTATTATCAATATTTACTATTCCTTCTGGATCTGCTGTAATTTGTAGTATACCATCTGTATCTTCTCTACCTTCAATTACAATTTGTGGTAATGTTTCTACTGGTTTTGTAACATCATGTATTTCTTGATCTCCACTCTTAACTTTAATAGTTATTTCTTGGCTTGCCTTTGTAATTTCAAAACTTTCAACAAATGTTAATGGTTCTCCAGTTTCTGTAGTATAATTTCCAGTTGCTGTTACTGTTATTGTTACTTGATATTCTCCAACATCTGTAGGAATTCCTGAAACTTGCTCTGTATATTCTCCTGATAAAGCTTTCTTTTTGTAAACTTTATCTACTGAAATTCCGTCTTTGTTTGGTAATAATATCTCAACTGTTGCTTCATGTTGTTGTTTATCATATACTACTTTATTCTCTGTGTCTTCTCCAGGTACTGTAACTTTTACCATTTCTCTTGTTATTTGTTTTGGAGATATCTCAAATTCTCCTACAACTAAATCATTTATAGCATTATAGTTTTTAGGGTCTTCTGAATTTTCAGCTATATCAACTTTTACAATGTATTTTCCTGCATCAATGGCTCCTTGTTCTTGTAATGTTTCTTGTTCACCTATTACCTTATAATACTTAGTATTTGTTATTTCTCCAATTCCAACAAGTTCTTCTTTTACAGTAACATTTGCTTCCTTTTTAGTTCCATCATATGATAGGTCTAATGGTGCAATATATGTTACATCAGATGCTTTAGGATCTATTGGTTTTACATTTATATTTACTGTAGATGTAACATCTTTATAGTTAGAATCTCCATTTGTGTATGTTATATCAAATTGATTTGTTCCTACATTTCCAACTGGTGTTGATTCAATATCAACAAAGCTAAATCCTTGTTGTAATTTTGATTTTACATCTCCTAATGTTTGTAGATAGTCTGCTTCTATATCTTCTTGCTCAGGTACTACTGGTGTTGCCTGTGTTATCTTATAATATACTTCACTAGGTGTAAATGTAACATTATAATTTGAATTTTCATAACTTGGAACAATCTTGTAATTTCCAACTGGTGTTGTATTATTAATATCTACATTTCCTTCTCCATCTGTATTTAAGTATTTAAAGCTAATATTTAATATACTCTTTTCTTCTCCAGATGCAAGAGTTGTATCTCTTGAAAGTTCATATGTTGGTTCTACATATTCTTGATTGTATTCTCTTAAAACTTCTGTTATTTCTATTGTAACAGGTCTTGCAGTTACTGTATATGTTCCTTCAACAGCTTGGTTTGTTATATTAAAGTTGTTTTGGGCTGCTTCGTTATTTAATTTTATATCTACTTTTATTTTGTGTACTCCAACAGGTAAATGTGTAAGTCCTGATTCTTCAAATTTTCTTCCATCATTCATTTCGATATATGGTGTAACAGACATATCGTTACCGCCACCAATTATCCATTGTCCTTTGCTATTTGTTATTTGGCATCCAATACTTTCTAATTGGTCTCCATATACACTTTGTTTATTTTCGATTTTTACTGTAAGCTCTTGTGGTTTGATTGTATATGCATTTTCTCCATTTGTTAATTCTAATTCATAATTTGTATCTGTCCAATTAATTATTACGTTATATTTTCCTGCATTACTTAAGTTATTTACTACAGATTCGTCTAATCCCTTAACTGTAAATGTAACTCCTAAGCCTTCTTTATCATCTTCTATTACATTATAATAAGTTATACTATCTCCATCTAAGAAGTCATATAGTAAAGAGCTTAAGTCATTTATTTCGTATCCATACTCACTTGTTAAATTTTCGCCTGATAGTTCGCTTGCATTAATTTGAACTTTTACTTTTCTTGCTGTAATAGTATATGTTGTATTTTCTTCTGATAATGTAACATCGTAGTTTGGATCATGTGAATCAATTACAATATTGTATGTTCCTTTATTTTTTGCATTTTCTTCTGATAGCTTAAATGTAACTTGTAATTTTTCATTTGTCAATCCTTGATCTTCATTATCTTGTATAGTGTAAGTTAAGTTTTCTACACTCTTTAAAGGTTCTCCATATACGCTTGTTACATCTTGTCCTTCATTTATTTGTATTGTTAGTTTTTTTGCAGATATTTCATATGTAGCAGATGCTGTAACCGTTCCAGAGTAGTTATCATTTCCTGTAACTTCATATACTACTTTATATTCTCCAACTTCTGTAGGTGCAACATTTCCTAAATTAATAGTATAATCGTCAGCATCAGATTGTGGTGCTTTCTTATAATATTTAGGCTCTCCAATTGTTAGTTCTTGTTGGTCAATTCCTTCTCCTACATTTGTAATTTCTGCATTTACAGTTGCTGCTTTTTCGTCATATTCTTTGCTATCTGCTGTAACAGTTACTGTAACATTTTCTTCATTTATTGCTTTTGGTGTAACAGTTACAGTTATGTCAACATCTTCTACGTCCTTATAGTTAAGATTTGAAGATGTATATTTTGCTTTATATGTCTTTTGACTTACTGTAAGTTTTGTATCTCCATTTTTCCATGACCATCCAGTATATTCAGCTAAATCCACACTACTTAATGTCTTATCTTTACCATATTCGGTAGTTAAATTTTGTGGCATAGTGCTCTTATAGTCTGGGTTTTCTGTTCCTTCTGCCTTAGTTATAGTGTAATCATTATTTGTTTCTACTAATGTTAAATTATAATTACTATTCCATGATTTAGCATAAATTGTGTATGAATCAGCATCTAATGGCTTTCCACCATCAACATCTTGTTCTTGCTCTCCCTTTTTCAAGCCAAATTTAACTTGTAGATTTCCCTTTTCTTCTCCTGATGCAAGTGATGTTTCTCCAGTAATATCAAAATCAATAGCATCTAATACAAGTGATTCATTATATACACTTGTTCTTATAGAGTCTTGTTTTATTGTAATCTCTATATTTCTTGCTGTTACATTATACTTTACAGTTCCTTCTGCAACAGTAATATTATAGTTTGTTGATGTTTTGCCTTTTTCTTCATATCTTACCTTTACGTCGTACTGTCCAACTGGTAAGTGTTTGTTTTGAGCTTCGTTTGGATATTCTTCTTTGTTATATTCTATATATGGTGTAACTGTTAAAGCATTGGTTTCATCTTGTGTAAATCCATCAGTTGTATAGTTAATTACAACTTTTTCACCATAAACACTACTTTGTCCTTTTGTTACCTTTATTTGAACATCTTTCTTTTCGATTGTGTATGTTGCATTATCTTCCATTAATGTGATTTCATAGTTTTTAGCAACAGTTTTTTCAGTTCCAGTTAGTATAATGTTATATGTTCCAGCATCGCTTTCTTTTGTTACTGGAGTTTCTAAACCAGATGGATCTTGTAATGCAAATTCAATATCTAGCACATCTCCGCTTGCTAAACTATATTGTTTTGGCTCTTTCTCCATATCTTCTTGTACAGTATATTGTAAGCCTTTATAATTTGCAAGTTCTTCTTTATATGTGCTCTTTCTTAAAGCTTCTTGACCATCATTAATTTTTATTGTTATTGGTCTCTTACTTACTGTGTATTCTGATTGCACATTCTTATTTATTATTTCGTAATTTGTAGCTGCACTTCCACTTAAGTTTGTCTTAACTTTTATAGGGTATTCTCCAACTGGTAAATGTTCACTACCTTGTGCATCAAATTCTTTGCCGTCTTTTTCAACATATGCTGTAATTGATATGTCTTCTATTCCACCAATTTCAGCAGGTCCATTTTTATTTGACACACTATATGTTACATTTACCTTTTCTCCATAAACACTACCTTGTGAATCTATTTGTATTGTAAGTTTTTGTGGTGTTATTACGTATGCTTCATTTCCATTTGTTAAGTCTATATCATAGTTTTCGTTTGACCATTCAATTGTAACATTATAATTTCCAGCATCTGCTGTTTTACTTGCTTCATTAGCTTTAAATGTAATTCCTAAATTTTCTCTATCTTTTTCAATTACATTATATCCATTTTCTTCATTTTGATCTACTACTGTTACAAAATCATATTGTAAAGAGCTTAAGTCGTTTATGTCAAATCCATATTCACTTGTTAGTTTTTCTTTTGGTTCAAGTTCACTTTCAGCAATTTTAATTTTTATTTTTCTTTCCTTAATTGTTAAGGTTGCTTTTAAGTCTTCGTTTTCTTCAGTTAAGCTTGATGTATCTATTGTATCATAGTTTGTCTCTAACTCTGATCCTTCAGATATTGAATATTTAACTGTTACTTCATATTTCCCTACATCTGTTGGTAGACTTTGACCTAAGGTTTCTTCGCTAGCTTTAGAATATGTATATGTTGCTTGTATTCCTTCTGGTAGTGACTCTGCTTGTATTTCTTTTTCTTCTCCATCATATACAAATGTTTTATCTTCAAATTTTACATTGTCTAGAACATATATGCCCTTTATAATATACCAAACTTGTGTAATTTCATTATCTGCAACTCTATCATAGTTAGCTGCTAATGCTCCATCTGGTTTTATTGATAATGTTGCTTTTGCAGTATATCCTGGTTCTTTACTTACAGCTGTTTCAGAATTATCTGTATAATCTATTTTTATTCCAAGATTTTGTAACTCTGTTTCATGATCATTGCTTAACTTTATTGTATGGCTGTTTCCATCATATTTGAATGTGAATGCATTTGTCTCTTCTGGAGATGTATCTTCAAATACATATTGATCTCTTTCTGGTATAGTATATATTCCTTTTATAATCTCCCAAGCTTGTTTAACTGTACTAGGTACAACGCTGTCATAGTTAACTGCTAGACTTCCTTTTGGATTAATTGTAAGCGTTGCAGTTGCATTATATGTTTTTACATCTTTTCCTTCATGTTCTGTATATGAAACATTTATTGCTTCAGATGGATATGTTTCAGAATCAAGTAGAATTTGTTTTGTTTCTCCATCATATTCAAATGTAAAATTTTTATTTGATGTATCTTTAAATTTTACATCTTTTTCTGTTTCTTCTTTTATGTTATATGCAATCTTTGTAATTTCTAGCGTTGCTTCATTGTCTGTTAATACAACATTGTCGTATGTTTCTGCAAGTTTTTGACCTGCAGGTACATCTGAATCAATTTCAAATGTTACAACAACCTTGTATGTTCCAGCATTTATAACATCTCTTTCCCAAGTTAATGGGTGTTGTTTTTCAGCATCACTTTGTGCATAATATGTATATGTTGCCTTTATTCCATCTGGCATACCTGATTTTCCATCTTTTGCAGATATTTCTATTGATTGTGGTCCTTTGTTATATGGCTTTGATGCATCGTTAAATTCAACTAAATCGTCTAATTTGTATGTAATTTTCTTTACTGTAACTGTTTTTGTTATAACTTCACTTTCGTTTCCTGCCTTATCTACTGCTTTATATGTAATGTTATATGTATTAGCTACATCTTTGTTAAAGCCATTTTCTTTTATTGTAATTCCATAATTTGGCTTTATTTCTTTATTTGTATCTGTAACTGCTACATCAGATACTGTATTTTGATATTCTGTATGTATATCTATTTCTTCTGATGCAGTTTTTCCACCTTCATTTATTGTTAATCCATCTTTTTGAACAAATTTTATCTCAGGTTTTACTCTGTCTAAGATAATGTTTGTTCCAGATTCTTTTTTATATTCTGCTGATGTTACTGTGTTTAATTGAACGCTATTTTCTTCTTTACTTCCTTGTATTTCATTTGCAGTTTTGCTTAAAGTTAGAGAATATGTAATTTCTCCATCTGTCATTTTGCCTTCTAATTCTTCAAGTTCTCCAAATGTATATGTTGCAACATATGTTAAAGTATCTTTTCCTTGTTCTACAAGAGTAATTTGAACTTGCTTACCATTTATTGTGATATTTTGGCTTAAATCAACAGGTGTATTTGTTGTAAATTGTAATTTTATTTTGTCTCCAGCTTTAACATAATATTTTGTGTCAGAATGTGCTGTCTTTTGAGTTTCAACTTCCTTAGTTCCATCTATTGCAGTTATTGTTATGTTGCTTTCTGTTATTTCTGGTGTTAATAGCTTTAACTTACTTATATCAATTTCTTCAACTGCTGCATCAAATTCACTTTGAAGTGTTCCTTCTTTCTTTAACTCTTTTGCTTTATTTACTTGTTCTTGTACATCATTCCAAGCATCACTATTAAAATCTTTTTCGCTTAACTCACTAAGTTTACTTAATATATCGTCTAATTTAGTTGTATCAAGTGTTTTAACTTGTAAGTTAGAAAATGTATTATTTAAAGTTGAAAGTGCAGAATCTATTTTAGCTTGTGTTGATAGTGTTTCGCTCTTTTCATTAATTAAACCTTGTGCAGCATTTAAAGCATTTTCATATGTTGTCCATGTTGTCTCGTCATAGTCACTTTGTGTTAAATTCTTGCCTTGTAATTCTTGTAATTTATTTTGTAATTCAGTATAATCTACTACTTCAAGTTTTCCGAACTGTTACTTTATGTCCTTCTTCAAAGTTTTCTCCTACAACTTCCGCATAAATTGTGTATATACCTTTAGTTTTTAATGCATTAGCAAAGTCTACTTCTTCTAATTCTGCATCTTGCTTTCTGTATGTTAATGTAATACTTGTTTCTTGTTCATTATCATATGGTTCTTTTAAGCTTACTTGTACTGTTGATTTTTCTTCAGATTTACTATCTTTTTCAATTATTTTATTAATATAACAATCACTTAAGTAAATTGTTTTATTTTGGTCACCATCTGTAGTATCTGTCATTGCAACTTTATTAATTGTCAATTTTTCTTTTAACTTACCATCTTCTTCTGGAGCTGTATATTCATATTTATTATTTTCGCTAACTGTAACTTTAATATCATATACTCCAGCTTTTGTTGGAGATTGTACTTCACTTTCTGTTCCTGTTTGATAATATTTTGTAGTAATATTTTCGCTAATATCATCTACAGCATTATCTTGTCTTTTAACATAGTTAGGTGTGATAGTTGCTGTTTTTGCTGTTGTATCGTAAACATATGTATTATTTTTTACTGTAAATGTTAATTGTGCTTTCCTAATTGTTAATGTTGCTGTTTTTGTCTTTTCTCCTGTTATTTCATATTTACCGCTTGTGTCTTCGCTAAATGTTGCAGTTACTGTGTATGTTCCTGGATCAATTACTCCTTTATTTGTAGAATTTTCTACTTCAGCACCTTCAGCTTTTGAGTATGTATAGTTTACTTCTTCTGATAATCCTGCTGGCAACGCACCTGTTACTGTTATTGTATGATAACTTCCATCATATACTTCATCTGGTTTATTATTAAATCCTATGCTACTTAAATCTATTTTGTGTTTAATAATTGTTACTGTTTTTACAACTTCTGCTGTATTTCCTGCTTTATCAAATGCTGTATATGTTATCTCAAATATTTTTCCTGGTGTTTTTGTAGTAAATTCTGCATCTTGTTTGTTTTCTGCTTCTACAACTTCCTTTACTGTAATTGTTACAGTATTATCAACATTTTCAGCATCTTTTAAATAATTATCTTGAACTGTTACGTTCTTACTTGCTGTGTTGTCATGCTCACTATCCACTGTAACATCTACTTTTGCTGTTTTTCCTTCTATTGTTAATCCAGCATCTGCTTTAAAGTCTACTACTGGAGCTGTTTTATCAAAGATTACATTTTCACTTGTAGATGCCCCAATTTCTGGGTTTTCTGCTTTTGGATAAGCTGTTCCATTTACTGTTTTTGTAAGTTTTATTGCATACTTAATAAATCCGCCACCAACTTCGGTTTCTAAATCTTCTTGTGCGAATGTGTATGTAAATTTATAGTTATACTTCCCAGTTCCTTCTGCTACTTGTAAATCAGAAATTTCTCTTTCTTTTCCATTTATATTAAATTTTTGTCCGCTTAATTCAATAGGTGTATCTACTCCAAATATAACTTCAAGCTTGTCTCCTACTTTTGCATAATATTTTCCGTCTTCGTCTTGCTCTTTGTTTGTATTTTCTTCTTTACTTCCGTCAATTACAGTTACTGTAATCTCCTTTGCAACTGGATCAATTACTTTTAAACCTTCTGCCTTTTCTTTCATTTGCTCTATTAAGCTATCAAATTTACTTTGTAAATCTGCACTTCCTGCTTGTGAAATTAAACCGTCAAGGCCTGAATTAGTCCAGCTCTTTTCTGTATAATCTTCTTTTTTGTATTTTTCTTTAAACTCATTTAATTTTTCTCTATCAACTTCGTTTTTATGACTATTTAGATTTTCAATTGCTGACTCAAGGTTTTGTTCTAGCTGTTCTATTTCTTTTTGAGTTATTTTTTGGTTTGATTTTGCGTTTTCTGCATCCTGTTTAGCACTTTCAAAATTTTCCCATCCTTCTGTATAGTCATCTTTAACGCCTAAATCTTTTGTACTTTCAATTAAGCTATCTAGCTCTGTAAAGTCTATTATATTTAATGTTCCTAATGTAACTGTTGTATCTGTAAAGTTATTGTCTCCGCTTCCTGCTCTATTATCTGTTATTTTTGCTTTTACTGTATATGTTCCTGCTTCTACTGCATGTTCTAACTCTTGAGCTGGTTCTTGTCCTTCTTTTACATATACTGTCGTTATTGTTACTTTATCTGTGTCACGGCTATATTTATCGTTTAATGTAACTTCTACATCATGAGCTTTTTCCATTTCATAATTTTGTGATTCTTCTGGTATAGTATATACTAAGCATTCAGCTTTATTACTTTCTCCTACTGTTAATGGTTCTATTGTTAATGTAAAATCTGTATCTAATGGATTTTCATCAGTAATATTTTCGTAGTTTTCATTTTCGTTTAATGTCACTGCAATTTTTATATTATATGTTCCTGCATCTATTACGTCTTCTTGCTTTTCTCCGTTTTTATAATAAATTTCTGTTACAGTAACACTTCCTAAGCTCATGCTACTTTTAGCTTGAACCTTAATATCTTCTTTATGTGAAACTGCATCGTATGTTGTTGTTATTTTACTTTGACTTTCTTCAGTTAATTCAAAATAATCTTTTGTTAAAGTTGCTTTATTTACTGTATATTCTACTTCTGTGTAGTTAATATTATAATTTGGATTTGAACATGTTACTTTTATTTTATATGTTCCTTGAGCTAGTTCTTTTGCTGCATATTGACTTTTTTCTTCCATTTCTGGCTTAGAATCTGAATGTAGTGTAAATGTAAGCTCTTCTCTAGTTGGTCGTGGTCCATCTTGTTCGGTTATTGTATATTTTACATTTTCTCCTGTTAAGTCAATTGCTTCGTCATATTTACTACTTGTAGGGCCTGTTACGATTAATTCAATATCTCTTGTAACATTTATATTTGTTGTTACGCCTGTTACTTCTTTTGAATATTCTCTCTTAGCATTTTTTGAATATTCTGATTTTATTGTATCTTTGTATGATATATTTAATGTTTTTTCTCCAAGAGTATTTGTTACAGTATCTAATACATCTACGTCTTGCACAGTAATTGTAACAGCTCCTGTAAAATACGTGCCTTTTACATCTAATGTGTTTAATGAAACACCTTGCTCACTTTCTCCAGATGCTTTTGTAATATCAACTATTATATTCTCTTTATTAACTTTTTCTTGATATTTATAATCTTTCTTTGTTTTTTCATTTATTGTAATTTCTGTAATATAGTCTTTAACAATAACATTTCTTGTTAATTGAGAGCTTGTATTTCCTGCAATATCTGTTGCTTTATATGTTACAGTATATGCGCTTTCTAAATCATTTGATTCTGCTACATTTATATTATTTGTAACTTGAACATCATATTTTACTTCGCTATCTATTGTTGTAACATCGCTAGATGTAAATGATTCTTTTGCAGCATTGTCATTTAGATATATAACTATAGTATCTTTTTCGTCTACAAATTTAAGTTCTGGTGCCTTTGTATCTAGTATTATATCACTTGAGCTAATTGAGATGTTTTCTGTTATGGCTGTTTTTGTATTTTCTTGATCTATCGTAACTGTTCTTGTAAGTTTCATTGTACCAGAAATATTGCCATCAACATTCATACTTTCAGTTGTGGTTGTAAAACTATATTTATATTGTCCTTCTTCTGTTTGAAGTTCTTCTACTGTTACTTGTTTTCCATTAATTATGATATCTGAAATTCCTGTAATTTCTACATCTGATGTAAATGTTACTTTTAATGTTATATCACTACTTGCTTTAACATATTTTTTACCTTCATATTCGTGTTCTTCTCCAAGATCTTCTACCGTTACTTGTATATCAGATATAACTGGTGTTTTTAATGTAAGGCTTTGAATTAAGTCTTTTAGCTCTTGTACTTTTTGTTCTACGTTAGATTGATCTTTTTCAGTTTTACCTGAAATTATTCCTTGTACTTCTTCTATTTTTTCGCTTACTTGTAAATCTTCATAGTTTGAATAATCGCTTGCTTTAAGTTCTTCTAGTTTTTGTACTTCTGCTTTTAATTCTGTATAATCTACAATGTATATTGTTCTTGTTTTACTTGCTGCATTTCCTGATGTATCTTTATCTTCGTATTCAACATCATATGAGCCAGTTACTTTTTCTTGTATTCTTCTTTCTACTTCTTCTATGCTTTCTTGTTTTGCAGTTATTTCTCTTTCTCCATCATGATTATCCTTAAAAGTTGCTCCTGGATCCTTAAATGATGCATCTTCTTCGCTTACATCAATTACTATTTCTGTTTCATCTTTTAGTTCTATTGTAGGTCCTGTTGTATCTTTTATTTCAAAACTTCCTAATGATATTTCATTTGAAGCTTCAAAGTTTTTTGCTCCATCTAAAATATCTACTAATACTTCATATTTTCCAAGTTCTTTTGGATTTTCTCTTATTTGTTGTTCTACATCTTGGTTAATCCCTGTAAATTTATATTTTACATTAATTTTATCTTTCATATCAGAGTTTATAGTGTAGTCTTCTGTTTCTTCTAGTTCAACTCCTCTATATTTTGCATTTAACTTAGCTGTTACCCCATGTTCTTGATTATCCCATTCTACATCTTCTATATTGTCATATTTTAAGTATTCGTCCTTGTTATCACTATTTATAGTAGCCTTATTTATTGTGATATCACATAAATCTATTTCTGCAGGATTATAGTTATCTCCACCTGCAACTTTTGCTTTCACTTTATATGTATCTGCGTCGATTGCACTATCTTGTTTTTCTCCTTCTCCTGCTTGTGGATAGTATTCAACTGTTACATCGCCAATTCCTTCTGTTTTTGCTGATGCATTTACTACAAATGGAGTTGTATCATATGTTTTACTTAATTCTTCTGGAGATGTGTATTCTAAGTCAGATAAAACTGGAGTTGCTTTCTTTACAGTAATTGTAAATGTTACATCTTGTGATTTGTCATTTTCTTCTCCTATTTTATCTGTATATTTTAATGTAAATGTATATTCTTTAGCAGAAATTCCACCTTCAAAGTCTTCGAAAGTTCTTTGCTCCATGCTAAATTTATTATTCAATAATTCATTTTGTGTGCTATTTTCAAGTAATTGGGCTAATGTATATTCTTCTGTTTGCATATTTGATGCAAATGTAACTTCTACTTGTATATTTTTTAAATCTAATGTTAATTCTTTAGAATATGTATAGTCTTGAGAGTCAGCATTTTTTATTTTTATTTGCCTTACATAATCTTTTACAGTAACTTGTTTTGTAAGAATTTCACTTGTTTGTCCTGCTCTATCTGTTGCTGTATATGAGACTTCATATACGTTTGGAACGTTATTATTAAATTCTGGCATTGATGTAGGTTCATTTATTGTAACTCCGTCAAATTCGCTATTTTCTCCTACAACTTTTACATCTTCTTTACTAAATGGCTTTTCGTCTCCAACATATATTTCTACATCTGAATCTTTTCCATCTTCAAATTCTATTACAGGTGCTGATTTATCAAAATACATTTTTTCTGTATTTGTAGTATCTTTTACCTTTTCTGCTCCTGTTAGTGGTTCTTCTTCTACTGTCTTTTTAGGTGTTATGGCGCATTTAATAACCCCTTCATTGTCTTCTTCATTAAAGGTATATGTAAAACTATATTTATATTCTTCATTTTCGTAATTTTCTGTAACTACTGAAATTTCTGGTGTTACTATTTTGTCATTTACTTTTATAACTGTTTGATTTGTGTCTATTGTTGTGTTTGTCTCAAAATTAACGGTTATTTGATTTCCTTTTACTAAATAATTTATATCTCCCTTTACATTATTTGTTTCTGTCTCAATTGTTATTTGTGGTATTTCTTCTAATTCTTTGATTTCTGGTGTTATTTTTTCAAGACTTTGAATTTGTGATTCAACTTCTTGAACTGCTTTATCAAATTCACTTTGTAATTCTTTTGAAGTTGCTTCTTCTATTTTATCTTGAACAGCCTTCCAGCTTTCTTTTGTATAATCTTCTTTATGTAGTTCATTATTTAATTTATCTTGTAATGCTTGTAATGCTTCTTGCTCTATTTCTTTATTTTGTTTTGGTAAATTTTCTACTGCTTGTCTTAAAGTTTCTTCTTGTGCTTCTATTTCAGCTTGAGTTGATTTATTGTTTTCCTTCATTGTGCTAGAAGCTTCTTTTGCTTGTTTTAATGCTTGCCATGCTTCTTCTTCATAATCTGTTTCTACTAAACTATCAAGCATATTTTGTGCTTGTTCTATTAATCCTGTTAAATCTGTATAATCTACTATATGTGCTTTTCTTTTTGCTTTTGCTTCGTTTTCTTCGCTATCTTTTGCAGAATATGTAATATCTGCATCTCTATATGTTTGACTTTCTTTTGCTTCGTTTACTGCATTTTTTACATCTGTTATATCTATATCTATGTCTACATTTTGGTTATCTGCTTTATCAAATGCTGTTACTCCATTTTTTAGGTCTTCTAACATTTGATTATATTTTTCTTCGCTTATTTCTCCATTATCAACATATTTTCCATCTTTACTTACATCAATAAATACATCTTCCATTTCTTCTTCAGAAGGTGTAATTTCTGGTGCTTCTATATCATTTTTTACGTTTAATCTTACCCACCATGCATTTGATTGATTCTTTGTTCCATCATATGCATACCATTGCACATACCATGTTCCTGTTTCTGTTGGTGCATTAAATGTTATTGTTCCATTTTCTGGCTTATACACTTTTGTAGAATCTACTACATAGTTATCATTATATTGTCTTACAACTTTATATGCAATATAATATATATCTGTTTTATCTTGAAATTTGATTGTTAATTCTTGTCCAACTTTTGTTGTACCATTTTGTGGAAATGCAACAAGTTCTGGTTCGTCTGTATCGTCTTCTCCAGATAAGCTATTTACAATATAATATGGTATATTAATTTCTGATGATGCATTTGCTCCATCTGATACATAAAGTGTTAATTCATGTAATCCAAGTTCATTTGGAACTTCTGGTACAGTCCATACAACACTTGTTGGCAAGTTGGTAAATTCGCATACCATTTTTTGGTATTTACCTGGTTCTATGTTTTTATTCCAAGTATAAAATACCTTCTTTACCTTTACATTATCTGTAAGTTTAAAAGAAGGTTTCTCTCCAAGTAATAGTTCGCCTGCATATCTTTGGCTTCCACTTACTTTTGAAATTGGTAGAGGCGTTATAACTGGCTTTTCGTTATCAGCAGTGTCTGCTGCTTTTGTTATCATTGGTATAGAGTTTAATAGAGTTACAACTGTAACTATTGTCATTAGTATCTTAATTTTATGGCTTTTAATAAAATTAAACATATAGTTTCCCCCTCAATTTTTTATGTGATAAAAGTCAATCATACGTTTTTATTATACTATATTTTGGTAAAAAAGTCAACGATTGCAAGTAAACATAATGTTGGTTGCTAGATAATACTTTTTTATTTAGAATAGCGGAAATGATTTATTTTAAGAATCTTTGCTGTCGCAGTCTACAATTTATTAATTTATATGTAGACTGCTCCACTTCGCCCTACGCTTCGCTCCGGTTAATCGCTTACGCAGATTCTTAAAATAAATCATTTCCGCTATTCTTTGATATAATATCATTATCTGGTAACATGTGTTTTGAATAAAAACTATTATATTAAATAATAGAGAAAATAATATATAAATAATATATAAAATATACCCATAGAAAACTTCTATGGGTATATAAAACGGTCATATCGAACTTTATGAATCACTTAGGTCTTGCGAGCTATTTGAACTCGGCGAACTACTCGGATTTTGCGGATTAGTTGGATTACTTTCGCCTTCAGGGGACGGATTTGGATCCGGTTCGTCTTCCGAATTTCCTGGATTCTTTGGTCCATCTGGATTACTTTCGTCTTCCGGATCAGGCTCTGGATCAGGTTCGTCTTCTTCAGGCTTCGACGGATTTACCGGCGGATCAGGATTTTTTTCCACTTCTGGATCAGGCTCTGGATCAACATCTACATCTGGATCAGCTGGTCTAGGTGCTGGATTTGATGGATCTGGTCTGCTTGGTCCTGGGTCAGGATTGACTGGATTATCATTATCGTCGTCATCATCGTCATCGTCGTCATTTCCATGACTTGGCCTACTCGGCTTATTCGGCTTTTCGTCTTCTCCTGTCCCCCCTGGATTGTCAGGATTATCTGGGTTATTTGGATTTACTGGAATATCTGGGTTGTTTGGATTGTCTGGGTTATTGGGATTTTCCGGATTGCTAGGATTATCTACTCCAGGTTCAGGATTTGTTCCTGAGCTAGGCGGGTTTGTATCAGTTCCGCTCGGTTTACTTGGCCTACTGGGCTTGCTTGGATTACTGGGCTTTTCCTGATTAGCTTCCGTCTTCGAAGTATCACCTTGCTCTTCCTTGTTTTCTCCTTCATTTTCTCCTTCAATTACATGCACTATGCTCTTTTCTTCCACATTTTGGAATTTATATTTTAACACATAATCGCCTGCAACATCAGAATTAACCTTGCCTTCAACAACCACTTCTTTTTCCAACTCTAAATCCCTTAGAGATTCTCCATTTATTACAGTAAACACCATAAAACCAGGGTCTTCAAAGATATTTCCTACTTCAATAGTGATTTCTTTTTCTCCAATCAGCTTAATAGCGTAAACTGGTTTTTGTTCAGGATTGCTAGAAGAACTGCTAGAGCTGCTGCCTGAGATATTATTGCTAGTGCTAGAGCTAGAAGAACTGCTAGGGTTATCATGATTTTCTCCCTGGAAATTGGTGCAAGACCGAAACAGCAAAAGAAGAATAATTATTATAATAATTACTACTAATGCTGTCCGAATCTTCTTTTTTGTATCCTGATTCATGCATTTTCCTCCTTTTAAGTTTTCAATGTTCTTATTTCGACCGTTTTAAAATTAGAACAGATAATAAAATCTGTTCTTTATATGTCAAACAGGCATAAAGCCTATATTATAATTATATTATATTTAAGTCAAAAAGTCAAATTATGTAAAATTGTTCTTTTACTTTCTTACGTATGTTATATATTCATAATCAAAAGGATTTTGCTCATTTTTAACCCCTTTTTCTCTTTCTACAATGCTCCATTCGTCTTCATTAATCTCTGGGAAAAATACATCTCCATCAAATTCTTCATATATCTTTGTTATATACATTTTAGATGCATATGGCATAAGCATTTTATATATTGTAGCTCCACCTATTACAAAATTTTCTGTCTCCTGATTTATATATTTTTCTATTTCTTTAATATCTGTTACTATCTCAACATTAGAATTTTGTATTTCAAAGTCTTTATTTTTAGTAATTACAACATGTTTTCTGTTTGGAAGAACTCTTCCAAGAGACTCAAAAGTCTTCCTTCCCATTATTATCGTCTTTCCGAGTTGTTAGGTTTTTAAATCTTTTTAAATCTTCTGGTAGATGCCATATTAGCTTATTATCTTTTCCAATCACATTATTTTTTGCTACCGCAACTATTATACTTAACATTTATTTACAATCCTTTTATTTATATTTATACCGCAACTGGCATATCTATTTTTCCAAGATGTTTATAGTCTATTAGTTTTATATCGTCAATCTTAAAATCATAGAAATCCTTTACTTCTGGATTTATCCATAATTTAGGAGCTGGAAGCGCATCTTTTCTTCTCTTTAATTGTTCTTTTATACCATCTATTTGATTTTCATAAATATGAGCATTGCTTATACATACTGTTAAAAGTCCTGGCTTAAATCCTGTAACTTGTGCTATCAAATGTACTAATACTGCATATTGAACTACATTAAATGGATTTCCAAGTGGTAAATCATTTGAACGTATTGTAAGCATACAATTTAATTTTCCAGCTGTTACGTCCCAACAACTATTATATACACATGGATATAAAGCTCCTGTATCCAAATATGGTATTTGCCATAAATTAATTATCATTCTTCTGTCTTGTGGATTTGTTTTTAATTTTTCTATAAGGGTGTCTATCTGTTTAAATTCTCTTACTATCCAGCCATATGATGTTCCAATTGTTCCGTCTTCCATTTCCCATTCATCCCATATATGCACATTGTCTTTCTTTAATTCTTCTACATCGTTAGATTGCTTTTGAAATATCCAAAGTAATTCCTTTACAGCTGTTTTAAATGCAACAAATTTTGTTGTAAGTATTGGGAATTCTTCTTCTAAATCAAATCTCATTATTTGATGTGGTAATTTATATGTAGAAATTCCTGTTCTGTTTGTATCATAATATCCTTCATTTATTATTTTTTCGCAAATATCCAAATATATGTCGTCAAATTTACTCATTTTGGTTTCCCCCTTTTTATAGATATAGGTAACTTACCCCATTTTTCTTATGCGCTAAAAAGCCGCCTTCATACGAAGGCGACTTAATTTACTGTTTAACAAGATAGTTTTATATTATTCTCCTCTACCTTCTGGTAAAGCATTTTCTGCGTTTGTAAGTCTTGCTTTAAATATGTATGTAAATGCTCTTGCAACTTTACTTTGCTTAATTCTTTGCCATAACGATGGTTTTACATTTACTCTTGTCTCAGCTAGATACTGCTCTTGAGCTGTATTTTTCTGCTCTTCTTCTATTATTTCCATTGGTGTAGGAATTCCTTTTAATGCATCTGCAATTTCTATTCCTATATAGCTTAAGGCTTTTGATCTATCTTCTATTCTTTCCATATCTATTTCAATATGTAGATTAGCTTCTAGGTTGTTTATTCTTGCTTGAACTAATTTTATTGCATCTTTATAGTTATCAGATGTATCTGATTTAGCTCTTCCGATTATTCCTAGAGCTTCAATTATATCTTCTTGGAATATTTTAGATGCATTCTTTATATATACTTTCCAGTCTTTTTCTTTGCTTATAGTGGTTTCAAGCAACTCCTTTAAATCTGCAGAAAGCCCTATATTCTTTTCTCTTTGTCTAATCAATTCTTCTATTTGTTTTGTATTTTCTTCAAATTGATTTGTTGCATATTCAACTAAACTATAAGCTGCTTTATAGACAGATACAGGGAAATTCTTCTTTCTCGGATACTCTATCAAATACATTCTTATAGATTCAATTAAATCTTTGAAATATGCATCATCTTCTAATTGAACTATTTGTTTTTTGCTGTTAGGATTGATTAGTTTTTGTACTTTATCGATATTAGACAAAATCTTCTCTTCCGTTATTACCATTCTTATGTTTACTATGCCAGTTTTGCTTTTTCTTAGCATTGTAAACCTCCCTCCTTCGTACTAATGTTATATCCGTATGATTAGATTATATAACATTTAATGAATTTCTACAATATAAATTTAAATTTTTTTCTTTAAATTTCAATTACAATTTTATTACATTTATATTACAAATGTCAACATTTTTTTATAAATTTTTACAATATTTTTACTGCCATCTGCCACAATCCGTATGTACTCTCGGTTTTCAAAATAATATTTTTTTAATTTTATTTTTGTAATATTTTTGCAAGTTCTTCATGTCTTTTTATTTTTGCAGTTGTTGTTTTTATTAAAGGTTCTGTGGTAATCATTACTTCTCTTATGTATTTATATGCAGGCATTTTTTTGTTTACTTCCTTTACCTTTTTAGTTAATAACTCAAAAATCTTATCTTCTTCTTTTAATCCATACATTTCTTCCATTATGTCTTTATCGTATACTATTTTTACGCAAATTTTTGTATCACCATCTTTGTCTGGCTTTCCATATACCATACTTTCTGATACACCGATCAATTCTATTTACTAAATTTTCAAGTTCTTCTGGGAAGATGTTTTTACCATTTTTAAGTACTATAACACTCTTTTCTCTTCCTGAAACATAAAGGTAACCATCTTTATCCATAAATCCTAAATCACCAGTTTTAAAATATCCATCTTTAAATGCATTTTTATTTGCCTCGTCATTATTATAGTATCCAATCATAACGCTAGGTCCTTTAACCTGTATTTCTCCAATTCCTTCTTCATTTGGATTAGCTATTCTAACTTCTAAGCTTGGGAATACTTGACCAACTGATCCTTCTCTATAATGGTCATCTGTTCCTGCTGAAATAATTGGTGCTGTTTCTGTTAGACCATATCCTTGAAGAAGTCTTATTCCGATATCATTAAATCCGCGTTCTGTTTCAACATCAAGGGCTGCTGCTCCACTAACGAATAGTCTTACATGCCCACCTAAAATATCGTGAATTTCTTTAAATAATTTTTTTCTAACATCAATATGTACTTTTCTTAATGCTCCACTTATCTTCAAACCTTTTTTTAGTTTATCTAACTTTCCTTGTTTTTCTACACCTTTCATTAATTTTCTATACATGTTCTCATATAAAATAGGAACCGAAATCATAACACTTATCTGGAATTCTTTTAAATTGTCTGCAATATGTTTTATGCCTTCGCAAAATGCAACTGTTGTGCCCCTATATAATGGATATAAGAAACCTGCTGTACATTCAAAAGCGTGATGCATTGGCAAGAATGAAAGCATTGTATCATCCTTGTTTATATCTAATACAGACGCAATATCCATTAAGTTGGCACATATAATTCTATGAGATAATGCAACAGCTTTTGCAGCTGAAGTTGTTCCTGATGTGAATAGTAACATTTGCATTTCTTCTGGATCTATTTTTGCATCTAAAAAATTTCTGTCCCCTTCTTCTATTAATTTCATTCCTTTTTCTATTAATTTCTTTTGAGAATATACTCCTTCTTGATGTTCTTCTATATCCATAGAAATCAAATGTTTTAACTTTCCTACTCCATGGTCTTTTAGTTTTTTCATTATTTCGTCATATTTTTTACTATAAAAAATTGCTTCTATTTCTGAACGTTCTATTAGGCTTCTTATTTCATTTTCTGGAAGTGATTTATCAAGTGGAACTACAATTCCTGTTCCGCAAACTACTGCAAGATATGATAATCCCCATTCATATCTATTTTCACTTATTACTCCTATTCTTTTTCCTTTAAGTCCAAGCTTTATTAAAGCTGTTCCAAGGTAGTCTATCATGTCTCTATATTCTTTATGTGTTATATAACTAAATTCACCTTCTACATCTGTTTTAAACTTATATGCTGGATATTGTCCATAAAGTTCTCCTGTCTTTTTTAACATATCTTTTAAATCGCTAATTTCTATTATATTGTGGATTCTTTTTTGCATTTTCGACTCCCCTTTTTACTCTACTTTTTAAATTATTATATAATTTAGGATAAATTTATGCAAGTTTTTTTTGTAAAATTTATGTTTTTTGACCGCTTGTTCAGTTTTTTATTACATAACATACAGCAAAATACATAAGAAGTGTAATAAACTCCCTATACAAATTGCTAAATGAAAGACTGAATGCATATATTTATGCTTTTTTCCGACTCCATATAATATTGCTCCAATTGTATATACAATTCCACCTGCGACAAGTAGTATACAGCCATTTGTTCCTAACGATTGTACTAGCAATGGAAATTTAACTATTATGCACCAGCCCATTGCTAAATAACATATCATAGAAAATTTTTTGTAACTCTTTAAGTCAATTGAATTTAGTATAATTCCAAGGATTGCAAATCCCCATATTATTCCAAATATAGTCCATCCGAGTTGCTGGATCATTTTGTCTTAATGTACATAGTGTAAATGGCGTATATGAACCTGCAATTAGAAGAAATATCGAGCAATGATCTAATACCTGCATTACCTTTTTACCTGTTAATTTAGGGCTTAGGCCATGGTATATGCTAGACATTGTATATAAAACTATCATAGTAGCTCCAAATATTGATCCACTTATTATCCCATATATATTATTATGTATTGCTGCCATAATAATACAAAGCACTGTTGCAACTACTCCCATGACTGCACCGCAAATGTGTGATGTCATATTAAATATTTCTTCCCCTTTTGTATATACAGGTAAAACCCTGTCTTTTAGTTTTATTCTTCCCATAATTTATATCTCTTCCTTTTGATATTCTTTAAAAAACTTTCTATTTTCTTCTGTATATCCTATTCTTATCTGATTATTTTTATCTTTTATTGCTGTCAAAACTTCGTCTATTTCTTTGTTATTATATTGAGATGTTACTATTGCTATTTTTTTCTTATCTTTTGTGCATACTGTTAATGTTTTAGAAGATGGTATTCCATTTACATATATTATGTCTGAATAAGCCCATATTATATCTTTGTAATCTATTACCTTTAGACCACCTATTCTAGATACAATATATTTCCTTGTTAAATATATTTTAAGTCTTATAAATGGATTATTCTTCAATTTTCTAAGTTCTATTCTTACATCTTCGACTAATTCAGAATTCTTAAGAACTGAATCCGTTCTCTTCCTTTGTATTATATAAGATATGCAAAGTGCTATTGATACAATAGTCATAGTTATTGGCAAAATATATAGGTATGATAAATCCGAGCCTTCTGGTATCTCAGTTTCGTCTATATATATCTTTCCTATATAGTTTTCGAAATTATCTTCTGTTATTACGTTTTGTTCAAATAATTTATTTGCACTTTCTATTGCCATTTGTTTTAATTCTTCTTTTATTTCAAAAGTATACCCTTTTATTTCATATTTAAAATTGTCTTCGTCCTTTAAATACTCATCTTCTATATTTTTATATGTTTTATCTGTTAGTCTGACTATATATAAATATTTATCATTATCTACCACAAAATAGTAATAATTTGTATAATCTTGGTATTTTTCTTCTGCAAATCTATATGGCAAATATGTTGTATCAACTTTAGCATATGCTCCTTCATTATCTTTAGAATTTTTTATTAAAGTTGTTAAATTCTTTGGGTTTGCGACTGCTTCGTAATTTATACCTACTGAAATAAGAATTGACAAAAAAGTTATACAAACAAATATTATAGTAAATATAAATAATCCTTTTCCACTTTTTAATATTTTATTAATTTCCTTTTCTTCCATGTTTTGTCCGTATTCTCCTTTCATTTGCTTTTTATTTATAAAATGCATACATGCCTTTAATTTTTATTCTTACACATTATACAATATTTTCATTAGTCTGTATACCTAATCCATCTCCTTCGCATACTAAAGTTTTTATTTTTATCTTTTTTCTTTTTTCGATTACGCTTACCTTTAGAGACTCCAAAAATTCACTTTTATCTTTATTTATCGATTGCTTAGGTGCATCTATCTTTCTTACTTCTTCATGTCCTCTAAATATATTTTTTATAAACATTACTATTTTATTTATCAATTTCACCTTTCTTCACCTTCTTCTGCAATTTCTCCAGAGCTTGTTTCTAGTCTTTTTTCTTCTATCTGTTTTGCTTTATCTTCCCATGGTCTAATTCCATCTTGTTTTTCTAAATCACTTTGGTAACATTCAAATCTTTTTGTGAATTCTTCTTGTGAAAGTTCTACCATTTGACCTGTTTCTTTATTTGCAAAGTAAAATTTCTTTCCAAGTTCTTTCGATTCTATATATGTATACATAACTGGTTTTTTCATAGCATCTTCTTTGTCATACACTCTATCTATAACACATTTATCAAGTCCAATGTTTTCTTTGTTTAAAAGAAGACTTAACATACCTATACTTGAATTTTGACATGTAGCAAATTCTGGACAATATTTTGCAAGTACTCTCATCTGTCCGTTTAATATTTTCATCAGGTTCATCTCTATATACATCGTCAACATTTTTTGACATATCAAGCATTTCTTTTACTTTAAAACTTCCATCATCATTTGCAAGTCCAACACTATGAAATAATTTTCTTAAGCTTTTATCATCTAGATTTAAAGTTGCATCTTGCAATTTTTCGTCATTCTTATGAGAATAATGATCCTTTCCTTTATCGTCAATATCCCTTTTCCTTGCTTCTTCATAACTAATGCAAAAATTATTAGGTCTACCATCAAATCTGTTTGTCATTAAATTCCATGTTGGATCTATTATTGTGTTACCTTTAACAATTTCGCCACTTTCAAGTGGAAGTTCCATGTCTATAAGTTTTAAGAATGCATGTTTTCCGCTTCCGACAATTTCACTTTCTATTCCAACTTTAGATAATATGTATTGTTCGACTCTAGCTATTCCATTACATAAACCATATCCAGTACTTATTATTTTCCAAAGTGCTCTTGCTTCAGATCCGTCAAATACTTCAGTCTCAAAATCTGGACTATAACTTATTTTCTTACCTATCGCATGATCTACTATTGCTAATTTTTGTGCTTTTGACTGAACATGCTCCATACTTTCTATTAAAGAGCTTATCCATTCTTCTCCTTGTTTATATTCCTGTACGGTAGATGTAAATTCAATTTGATTATTTACAGTACTACATATTTTCATATTTGGACAGATATCACATAACTTATCAAATCTTTTTTTCTGTTCTTCTGTAAAATTTTCTGGATTAATTCCTAATAAATTATCCAAGTCTTTATAATCTTCTAAATCTCTATCTAAGTCTAACTTAATTTTACCCGTATACATTTCTGTTTCAAAACCTATTACTGTTCTTAAATCTTCAGGAAGAGTGGATTTATCCATTTTTGCCTTCACTTCTGGTTTTAACGTTGCAAAGACTTCTTTTTTTTCGTTTGGCAAAAGATTTAACTTGTCTATATTTTCTACAAATTCCATTTGCTCAGCATCATTTAATCTCATAACAATATTATATGGTGCAATTCCGCTTTTGTTTTAAAAAGTTTCCTTGTTCATTCATAAAATCTATGAGTTGATCTGTAGATATTGTTTTCAAAATCTCTTGCATATCATAATTACTTAATTCATTATCATGTAATAAATACCAAACTTTATGTTCATAACTTAGTGTTTGAATTAATTCTGATCTTGAATAAGATTGAAATTTATACATTTCTAGAATTTTAGCTCTTACATCTTCTTGAGAAATTGCTTTAACTATCCTGGCCAAATATGAATCTTTTAAATGTAATTGATTTTCAATTAGATTCTTATCAAATAATAACTCTATTTTTGCATTTTCTTCCATTGATTTTATGATATCTTCTACATCATACGTCTCTAAATGATGCTTTGAAATAAATTCCTGACTATATAAAATCTCTTTTTTCTTCGCATCACTTAGTTTTTGAACTAAACTAACTATTTTATATCCTTTTATTTCGTCATTTTCGAGCATTTGCATTATATCTTCATCTTGTCCTTTTTCTACACTCATTAGTTACCCCCAAAAAACATTTTTTCTATTTTTTACATGCTTTAACTTTAGTTATATGCCTATTTTCTACTTCTTCTATTTTATATACTACCTTATCTGTTTCTACTATATTTCCAATATCCTTTTCTGTTGGAATTCTGCCAAGCTTTTCTACAAGATATCCTGATAATGTATCATAATCTCCTTCTTCAATTTCTACATCCATAGTATCTTCTACATCATAAATTGCAATATTTCCATCAAATAAAAATGTTGTATCGTCTATTTTATCAATTGTTTCTTCTATCTCGTCATACTCATCATAAATTTCGCCAACTATTTCTTCTAATATATCTTCCATAGTTACAATTCCTGATGTTCCACCATATTCGTCAATAACTATTGCTATTTGCTTTCTATTTTTTCTAAGTTCTTCGAATAATTCATTTACTGGCTTTGTTTCTGATGTGAAATATGCATCTTTTATCAAACTTTTTATTTTTGTATTTTTGTTTTTTGTCGAAAGTAAAATGTCTTTTATATAGACAATTCCCTTTATATTATCAATTGTCTCTTCATATACAGGTATTCTACTATATCTTAAATCCTCTGAAATTTCTCCTATTGCATCTGCTATTGACATATCCATATTTAACGCAAATATCTCTGTTCTTGGTACCATAATTTCTGAAACTACTTTATCATTAAATTCGAATACATTGTTTATCATGTTTTTTTCTTCTTGTTCTATTGTGCCTTTTTCTGCTCCAACATCAACCATTATTCGTATTTCTTCTTCTGTTACAGTCTCTTCGTCATTTTCTGAAACTCCAAATAATTTTGAAATAACATCTGTTGAAAATGTTAAGAAATTTACAAAAGGAGACATAATAGTTGATATAGCTTTTATTATTTTAATTGAAGCAAAAGCAATTTTTTCACTATGTTTCATTGCAATTCTTTTTGGAACCAATTCTCCGAATATTAACGTAAAGTATGATAATATTATTGTTATAATTACGATAGAAATATTATTCCATGCATTTAAACTTATCTGTGGAATCAAATTATTAAGTATTGGCGCAAGTTCACTTGCAAACGTTTCTGAAGCGAATGCACTAGAAAGAAATCCAGCAAATGTAATTCCTATTTGAATTGTTGCTAAAAATTTACTTGGATTAATCAGCATCTCTTTAATTTTCTTTGCTTTTTTGTTTCCTTCTTTTGCCTGCTTTTCTATCTTTGCATCATTTAATGAAATAAAAGCAATTTCAGCTGCTGCAAAAAAAGCATTTAATAGTACTAATATTACGATTACTATTATTTGCATATTAACTTGCTTCTCCTTTATATTTTTTTATTAATATTACTTATATTTACCTGTTTATTATCTCATATTAATTAATATTTATCAAGATTTTTAGAAGGATTTGTATAAGAAGCTTGTAACTACATACAAATATGCATATTTATCAACAATTACGTAAAACTCACTTTTACTCTTATTTTCTTCTTCATAATGAATAATATTTTTTTTATTTTGTTCTGCCACGTCTATTAAATCGTCTAATTTATTTACATTCATAATTTCTAGTTTTTCCAAATTCGGTCTGTTTTCTACTGTTACAATTAAATCTTCATAAAATTTCAAAATCTTTCTTATATTCATTTCATATATAGTATCTTTAGTCATATTCTTAAATTCTCTCTTTATCTCTATTATCACTATAATAATTGCTCCTATAATTAGTATTGTTCCAGATGCATAATATATAATTTCAGTAATGCTTATATCTTTTTCTTGAGATACTATATTTTCATTATTTATATTTTGATAATTTTCTTCTACATTTGTTACCGTATCATTTATTGGAATATCAAGTTCAATATAGTCCTGAACCTTTTTTATATCCGCTTCTAAATTATTTACATTTGAATATACATTCATTCTAACTTTTAAAACAGAATCAATATTTATACCATATGTTTTCTCATATTCATTTGCTAAAGTAACATATTTTTGATAATCTACATCTACATTTTGGTTGATTTCAAATTTATTATTTGCATCTTGATTATCTGTAATTTCCACTAAATTAAATCTTCTATTCCAAACTTCTTTAATTTGGTTATCTTTTGAATTAGCATTTCCTACTAAATCAGCTATAATATCATAACTATACTGTAAATTTGATTCTTTATTTGTATTTAAGATATATTTAAAATTAATACATATCTTATCTATAGATTGCGATGCATAATATTTTCCTTGTTCAAGTGTTTTTTCTAAATAAAAATCATTAGGTTTAAGTAGCACTTCATAATTACTACTTTTTTCAGATGTATAAGCAAATTGCGGTTGTGATTTTTTTCTTGTATCTAATCCTGATTTTATAAAAATTACACCAATAAATACTAACATTACAGCTATTATCAATATAATAGTATTAATTATCTCTTCTTTTGTTTTCATTTGCATATTATTTGTTGATCTATATCTTCTTGTTGTCCTTCTCATAATGTCCCCCTTATTAAATTTAAAGTGTTTCTTAACATTAAATTTCTATCTCATTATTAAAAATTTCATATAGCCAAACTGATAAAATTCCTGCATATTTAATATGAAATACATACATTCCTTTGATTTGACTTATCTCTACAAATTTTGTATCACAAATATTATTGCTATCACCTTTTGTTTGATATTTTATTTGGCCATCTTCGTTAACTTTATTAACAACACGATGCATAATATTTTGATTCTCACTAGTATAAAGTATAATTGTATCAATTGGTATATTTTGCTTTTCTTCTTCACTTAGTTTTTTATATATAACTACATCTGATTTATTAAATACTGGGGTCATACTATTAGATAGTATGGTTATTGCTTCATATTTGAAAAATCCAAGCATAAAGCAAACTAAGGTAACACACAAAATAATTGTGGATGCATAACTAAATTTCTCGTATTTACTTTTCTTTATTTTTACAATTCCTTCACTATGCTTTGCATCTGCATATCTTAATATAACATATATGATTGTTGATTCTATTAAACTAAATGAGCCAATTGCAAACCAGTTTACATTTATTAATACGGGTGATAATAATACTGATAATTTCATTATAATTCTTATTATTAGTGTAATTGTAACAGAGCATTTCATTGTTAAATATGTGTTTATTATTCCATAAGAAATAATTGACAAGATATATCCAAAAATATATTCAAATAATTTCTCTTTACTTGACCAAACATCAAGCAAAGTATCATATTTTACTTCTACCAGCATTAGTATTAAAGTTATAGTAATTATCGCTAATTTATTGTTTTTGTATCTTGTTAGAAAAATTACTCTTGTAAGCTCGATTCCAATTATTGGAACTATCTCTACAAAAATGTTTTTTAATACCTTTCCAAATTCGTGGCTATATGGGCTTTTTACAAAACCTAATGAAAGTCCAATATAAAGACATGCAAAAACATGCATTATTAAAATTACTGCCATATATTTAAAATATCTTCTGTCTTTATTAAATCTAATATAATTGTGCTTTATATACCATATTTCATATATGCAAACTACAAGCCAAAACAAGATTTCACTTTTGTACATATTCTATAACACCTGTTAATTGTTTTGTTTTTACTTCTGGAACGCTAGTTAATTTTTCGTCATATTTCACAGTTACAGTAAAAGTTGTTATATCTCCCGCATTTAGTGTTTGACTTGGATCTGTCGTTTCATATATAATGGCCGGTGAGCCATTTTCGTTGTCAGGTGTAAATATTGCACTATTTAAAGTAGCATCTATCGTTCCTGCATTTTGAATTGTTATTTCATATGTGATTACATCTCCTGGTTTTTTTAGTTTTGCATTAAATGTTGCGGTTGTATTTGTATACTGTAATTTTCCAGCATCACATCCGTCACTTAACTCTTTAACTTCTATATTTGTAATTTTTACATTCCATTCTCCTACAATTTCTGCTGTTCCACTTATATTAAGTTGAGTTGCAAAAGTTGAATATCCAATTGCCATCAAAGATATCACAATTAGTAATGTCCCTACAATAATGTCCTTTTTGCTTTTCACTTTATTACCCCCTTTAGTAATAATGTTTAATTTATTATATGTTTAATAAATTTAAGTGTGTAGGATTTAGGACAAATTTTAAATTAATATATTTCTCCAGCAATAACTGCCTTTGGGACAAAATTTGAATCTTTAGAATTGATTGTAATATAAACCGATACAGCTTTTTCTCTTTCAAGTATGATGTCTATTGGAATTTTGAAAGTAACATCTTCTTTGTGCTGACATATAATTTCACTTGGCGATAAATTTATTAGGACTCCATTTCCTAAATATACATTTACTCTAACATTTGTATAATCGTAATTTGTATTGTTATATATTGTTAAAATATATTGTTTTTCGTTTTCGGTAGATGGAACATAATCCTTTTTTACTTCTAACGTAAAATCCGTTATTTCTTCTTCCTTTTCTGATAATGTAAGTGTTGCTTTTCCATTTGTTATTATTTTTCCATCTCTTTCTAACTCCTTATTTACATCTGAAGATATTTTTATGTGATTTCTTACAAAATAATCTGCATATTCTTCCTGTGTCATTGAGTTTTCTGGGCTTCCTGTTACCATAAAAGTAATATTTATAACAAGTTTTCCTCCTGCATCTATCCTGTTATCCCAGATTGTATTTTTCAATATCCACCCATCATTATTTTCTACTGCGTCTATCCCAAATGGGAAAAAAATATATCCAGTATTATCAATTTTTATTTTCCAGTCATAAAATGTTGAGTCTGAATCATTTGTAATTGTTATTTCATAAAAAAACATATTTTCAATTTGGCTTATTTTTACGAAGCTAAGTTTAGGCATCCAGCTTTCTTCTGCTAAATCAATGCTTGCATTCCCTGTTATATCAATTTTTGTTTTTAGAATTGAATACGCATTAGACATAAAAATAAATAAGAATAAAATACTAAGACAAATAATTAATGTTAATTTTCTTTTTAAAATATCCTTTAATTTTCTTTTCATTTTAGTACCCCTTAAATTTTTTGTATCCTTATTTATTATATGTTTCTTGTCCTTTAGGGGTACTTTAAAATATTAAGTATTATTAATTTGCTCTTGATATGATTTTTTTACTTCTTCAAGATTTTTCTCTATATCAAGCTTAAATCTCCATTTTCCAACATATACCATTTCTTGCTCTATACATGGACATGCCCATATAGATTTTTCATTTTCTTTTAACCTAATACTAAATTCTGGACGAATCCAATCATCACAATATATCAAAAATTCATTTACCTTTGACATAGCATTATCTATATCGTCATATCCGTTTATTTCTATATACATAGTGTAATATAGGATTCCATCTTCATCTAATTTTTCTTCAGAATAAAAGCTTTCTTTTGATGGACTTTCCCAATTATCAAATAAATACTTTTGCAATCTGTAAACATAATCTTCTTTTAAATGCCCATAACGTTTTATTGCAATAAAATGAATATCCTTATTTTCTTTTAACTCAAAAACATACTTTCCGTTTTCTTTTTCGTCTACTTCTTTTGATATAATCTTCATTTTTCTATTGTATTGTTCCATAATACTTTCTACACTTACATCGTGTGATTCTTTGAAGTTTACAACATTTGAATATAAAACTGTAGTTACTATAAATATAAATAAAGATATAGATAAAATGACTAGAAATTTTCCGACCTTTTCAGCAGAATTTGATACTTTTGCAACTGTTCTCATTTTTTTATTTTGCTTTTCTATGTCTATTTTGTCAGTATCTAGTCCAAATTTTTCTATATCTTTTTGTTTTTTATCACTTGCCCACTTTTCGATTTCTTCCCAATCACTTTTGTTTTCCATATATCTCCTATCTTTTGTTAGTTTATAGTATTTTATAAATGTCAATAGATTCGTCATTGGAGCTTCCAGCCAGAATCGAACTGGCGACCCCTTCCTTACCATGGAAGTGCTCTACCTACTGAGCTATAGAAGCATTTATTTTAGTCTAGCATAACAAATACGTGCTAGACTAAATATCTTCGTTATCTATTATATTTTTAAAAGCTTTCTTTCTAATACGCTGAATTGCATTATCTACAGACTTAACTGGAGCTTCGAGTTCTTCTGCAATTTTTGTATAACTTTCTCCTTTAATAAATTTCTTAAGAACTCTTTTTTCAAAATCACTTAAAGATTTATCTATCATGCTTTCAACATTTGAATAATATTCCTTTTTTGTGATTGTATCTAGTGGATCTTCTGCCATCTTGTTATTCAAAATTTCTAATAATGTTTTTTCACTCTCTTCGTCTTCTTCATACGAAGATGTATTTAATGATAAATATGAATTAAGTGGCATATGTTTTTGCCTATTAGATGTCTTTATTGCAGTAATTAATTGTCTTTCTATACACATATTAGCAAACGTTTTGAAAGAATTATGCTTGTCCTCTTTGAAACTTAAAATTGCTTTATAAAGCCCTATCATTCCTTCTTGGAATATATCGTCTTTTTCCGCACCAATAATAAAGTACTTGCTAGCTTTCATATAAGCAAGTTCTTTATACTTGTTTATCAAAAAATTAAGAGCATCATTATCTTTATTTCTGATAAGCCTTATTAATTCTTCATCTGTCATATCTTGTAAAGTATCGTCAATTCGAAAAAACTTTGTAGCTTTCTCCATTTATATCCTCCTGCAATAATTCTTTCTTAGGTTCTATTATATTCTTTAAAAGTATTGGTGTCAATAGTTTTAATAAATTCTTGCTAATTTTTTCGTAATTAGATAATGATATTATATCAAAGAATATTATCTAGCAATAATTTTTTCGTCAATATATTAAATAACATTACTTATTCTTAATTACTTCAATTGCTTTTTCTAATTGTTCGTCTACATCTAGCGCTTCAACATTAAATTCTACTTCATAATCTGGTTCAATTCCTATTTCATTAAGCTTATTTCTGTTTGGTGTATAATATTCAGCATAAGTAACTTTTAATGCTCCACCATTAGATAAAGGTATTAATTCTTGAATGATTCCTTTTCCAAAAGTTTTTTTACCAACAATTTCTGCCTTGTTGTTTTCTTTAAGTGCAGATACAAGTATTTCTGATGCACTTGCAGTATTTTCGTTTGTAAGTACAACTATTGGCATTGTTATTTCTGGCTTTCCTTGTGCTTTTTTTAAATTTTCTTTTCCATCTTTATCTATTGAAAGTAGCATTGTTTCTCCATTATCACATATCATATCTGCAATAAAAAGAGCTTCGTCAACAATTCCACCACCATTATCTCTTAAATCGATTATAAGAGATTTTGCTCCTTCAGAGACTAATTTATTATACTCAGCTTTAAAATCATTTGCACAGCCTTCGTCAAATGATTCTATATATATATATCCAATATTATCATTTAACATTTCGCTTGTCACATAATTCATATGCACAGCGCCTCTTGTAATTTTAATATCTAAAATTTCTTCGCCCCTTTTAACAGTTAGAGTTACTTCTTTTCCTTCTTCGCCTTTTAAATAACTTGAAAGTTTACTTAAGTCTTCAACTTTATATTCTGTACCATCTACTTTTAGTATCATATCTCCGTTTTTTAACTCCAGCCTTTTCTGCAGGTGCATCTTTTATTACTGATAATATTGTTATTTCTTCTTTTTCATAATCTCCTTGTAAAACAGCACCTATTCCTATGAAATTACCTATTGTTTGCGCATTAAAATTCTCCATATCTTCTTTTGTATAATATTCTGTATATTTATCTCCAACAGAATCTACAAGTCCTTTTAATGCACCATCTATTAATTCTTCTTCGTCAACTTCTCCTAGATATTTTTGATCTATTAATTCTGTAACTGTTGAAAGTAAAGTATCTAATTTCTTTGAAACATTACTTCCACTGGCTGTTGGATCAACTATATATCTTAATGAGCCATCATATATCAAGATGGTTGTTACAACAAACGTAATAATTGCAACTACAACTATTAGCATTATAGTTCTATATATTTTTTGTCTAAGTGTATTTTTCATATATAACCTCGCTTTATTTCTTAATTTTGTCACATAGGCATAAACAAAGAGCTCGTGTATCGTCGCTCTTTGTTCATTATATTTCTTATTTTATTATTGTATGACATTATATGATATGTATTTATTAATATATCATTTATTTTCCTAGGTACGGACCTGGATTTACATATGTACCATTTAATATTACGCTAAAATGTAAATGGTATCCTGTTGACCAACCTGCTGAGCCAACAGCTCCTATTCTTTGTCCTGCAGTGACTGTATCTCCTACATTTACATCTATAGATGCGCAGTGCCCGTATACAGTAACAAGTCCACCACCATGTTGTATCATAACATAGTTTCCATATCCACCACCACAGTTGCATTTTGTTTTATATGTCTTTGGGTAATCATGTGAACATGCTCTAACTACCTTTATAACTACTCCATCTTCTGCTGCAAATATATCTGAATAATGTGGTGCTGCTAAATCATATCCGTTGTGATTTGCTGTTCCAACACCACCTGTTGCAGCAGATCCCCTATATCCAAAATATGACGATATATATTTATAATTAGGACATGGCCAGAAGAAAGTTCCACCGTCATATACAAATGTACTTCCACCACCATTTGCAGAAGATTGTCTAGCAAGTTCTCTTATCTCATTTTCTACTTTTCTTAAATCTTCGTTTAACGAATCAATTGTCTCTTGTACTTGTCTTTCTTCTTCACTTAATTGTGCCATATATTTGTTTTTGTTTGATTTATGGTTTGTTAATGTTATTTGTTCTATCTTAAGCTGTGCTTCTTTTTCTTGAACTTCTTTTTGTTTTTGTTCTACTTGTGTTTTTGATGCTTGAATTGTTGCTTTTTGTGTCTCTATGTCTTCTAGAAGTTGTGTATCATATTCTGCTATTTTTCCAATTATGTAATAGTTTGATATGAAATCAACTAAGTTCTTTGAATCTATTAACATTTCTAAGTATGAAACTGTTCCTTTTTTATATTGTGCTACAATTCTGTTTGATAAAATTTCATATTGTTTATCATATTTTTCTTGAGCTTCATTTAATTGATTTGTCAAACTTTCTAGCTCACTATTTAATGAATTTAATTCTCCTGTTATTTTATCTATTTCGTCTTCTTTAACAGAAATTTCATAATTAAGTTGATTTATTTCTTCTTGTGTCTTACTAACTTTTTCTTCCAAATCGCCTTTCTGTTCTTCTGCTTGATCTATATTTTCTTGTATTTCGTTTCTTTGATTATTTAAATCAGTCTGAGACGTGGCACAAGATATAACTGGATATAATATAAACATTAATGCCAAAATAATACTTATACTTTTATTTACCATTTGTTTTCCTCCTTAATATGCTCTTACACTTCTAGATATTTTCTCATTGAGATTGTACTTCCGAATTATTCCTATTCCTGCTCCTAATACAATATATGTTATTAATAGTGTTTGGAACATGTCTGCATATGTATATAATTTTAAATCTAGTTTTTGGAATGTTTCTGTTTGAATTATTCCGTTTGTTGCTAAATTGTATACAATTCCAATTATTAATACAGTAATCAATGCTGATATAATACCTATTATGATACCTTCAACTATAAATGGCCATCTTATAAATCCATTTGTTGCACCTACATATTTCATAATTGATATTTCTTTTCTTCTTGCATGTACTGTAAGTTTTATCGTATTTGTTATTATAAATATTGATATTATTACAAGTACAACAAGTATTCCTAGTGTAACCATTCTTATTCCTTTTGTTATATTTAAAAGTGTTGTTATTACTGGGTCATTGCTCTCTATGCTTTCTATTCTTCCAGATGCATATATTTGCTCTTGAACACTTGAATTTAATCCTAAGTCTGTTAATGTTACAACAAATGATGGTGGGATTCTTTCTTCAAGTCCATCAAGTACATACCCCATATCTCCTAAGCTATCTTTGTACCTTCTTACACCTTCTGTTCTAGAAATATATTCTACTGTATTTACACCTTCAATATTTCTTATTTTTCCTTCTATTTCTGAAATTTCTGCATCAGTTGCATCGTTATATAAGAATACTCTCATTCCTTGCTCTGATTCTACTTGTCCCATAACATAATTTATATTTTCACCTAATATAAAGAATATTCCAAACATAAACATCGTCATAAACATTATTGTAAGTGCTGCACCTGTTGACTTTTTATTCTTTAATACGTTTCTGACTCCTTCTCCTATTAGGTACCCCATAATATTATATTTCACTGTTATAACCACCCTTTTTATCATCTCTTATAATGTTGCCTTTTTCTATCTGTATAACTCTT
>CANQXL010000002.1 GCA_947627705.1 uncultured Clostridia bacterium | reverse complement strand
CCCAAAAAGAAATCAAAAAAACTAAAAAAATAAGAAAAGGAGCAATGCGTTATGGAAGAAAACGAAGTAATGGTACCGACAAATGATTATGTGTTCAAAAGAATATTTGGGCATAAAGGAAACGAAGAGATAACAAAAGGATTAATAAGTGCAATATTAAAAAGGGAGATAAAGGAAGTAGACTTATCCCAGAGTACGATATTAGATAAAGACATAATGAGTGACAAAATAGGAATACTAGATGTAAAAGCAGTAATAGACGATGGAGTAGTATGCGACATAGAGATGCAAGTAACATCAATAAAGGACATAGAGAAGAGAATGCTATTGTACTGGACAAATATGTATAGAGCAGGAATAAAAGAAGGAGATAAATATAAAAAGCTAAAGAAATGTATATGCATATTAATAGCAGATTGTGATATAGAGAAGACAAAAGGAATAGAAAAGTATCATAGTAAATGGCAGATACGAGAAGAAGAATATGTAAAGGAAGTATTGACAGAAGATTTAGAATTTCATATAATAGAGATAAATAAATTAATGAATAAGTTAGACAAAGAAGAGATAAGAAAAGACGATAAATTAGCGATATGGGTAAAGTTTTTAAAGAGACCGAAAGAAATAAGGAAGGAGGAGCTTGAGAGAAATATGGAAGTAAAGAAAGCAGAAGAAGAACTAACGAAATTAGAGAGAGACGAAAGGGAGAGATGGCTAGCAGAGCAAAGGCAAATATATATAAGAGATAAAATGGCGATAGAAGACTATGGGTATGACCATGGACTAGAAGAAGGATCTAAAAAAACAAAGATAGATATTGTTATAAATATGAATAAAGAGAAAATAGACATAGAGACAATATGTAAAGTAGTAAAATTAAGCAAAAAAGAAGTAGAAGAAATCATAAAAAATATGTAAAATATGTTGTAAATGCCAATATAAAAATTCCCTTGACATTTGTGAAAGATATTGGTAAAATAGGTTTATCAAAAGAATGAAGGGAAGAACAAAAGATATGAAGATTGCAAATGACGTAACGCTTACGGCTGTACACACACACACACACACACACACAGGTAGTTTTAAAAGCAATGTAGAATGTAATAAAGGTATAGATTATATAAGGACACATGGAACTTGTATGTTAGGGTGACATATGAGTTTTCATGTGTTCTTTTTTAAGTGTATGTTTAAATAATCGGATAATACAATAATAATTTATCTTGCTCCTTGTTGGTCGCATCGAATAGACGGTATGGTGCAAGCACCAACAGTCTCTAACTCGCTCCCATGCTACGCGTCGCGTCGAAAATTATTATTGTATTATCCGAAACTAGAAAATAACAAAATGCAAAAAAGAACACAGGTGTATTAAGTAGTTTTTAATGTTAAAAAAATATATATAAATTTTAAAGAAAAAGGAGAAACGTGAAAATGAAAAACTTAAAAAATCAAAAAGGTATAACCTTAGTTGCGTTAATTATTACAATTATTGTTTTAATCATACTTGCTGCAGTAACGATAATATCAGTAAATAATATGGGACTTGTTCCACTAGCAATAAATGGAACACAAAATTATGCAATAGCACAAGAGAATGAAGGAAATTTGGTAAATGGAATAACGGATTTAGTACTAGGTGCAATAAGTAATATAGAGAATGGTGGAACAGGAGCAGGCGGAAGTAGTAGTGAAGAAGCAGAGAAACTAAAGACACCACAAATAAAAGACAATATAGAACAAAAGGTTGAAGTAAATACAATAATGTATGACGAATATAATAATCAAATTGTAGTACCAGCAGGATTTAAAGTGGTAGAACATGATAAAGAAGAAAATACAACAGGTGTGAAGTATGAATATGCAGTTGATGAAGATGGAAATCCAACACATATACCAACAGTGCAAGATGGAATAGTAATAGAAGATGCAGAAGGAGCAGATTCTGGCAATCAGTTTGTATGGATACCAACGGGAATAATAAAAAATAAATACAATACAACAACAGAAATAAAATTAGGAAGATATGATTTTTATGAAAAAACAGAAGTGACAGCAAAAGATGCAATAACAGATGGAAGTATAGCTATCTTAGATTTTTTCATAGAAGAAACCCCAGAAGAACACACAAGTTCTGGCAAAGAAAATGCAATAGCAAACAATATAACAACATTTTATAATAGTGCAACAGGAAAGGGTGGATATTATATAGCAAGATATGAAGCAAGTTATGATGGAAAAGGAGACAAGCCATTAAGTCAGCCATCAAAAGAAACTATGGGCACATTAGCAGGAACACAAAATGCACCATCTGGAAGTGAAAAAAAAGGATATTTGTGGAATAATATAACCCAGTCAGAGGCATCAAAAGCTAGTCAAGCAATGTATTCAGGAGAAGGAAAAGATTATGAAAGTGATTTAGTAAATAGTTATGCATGGGATACAGCAATAGTGTTTATACAGGCATATTCGAGAAATAAAACATATTCACAGCAAAACGCATTAAACTATCAAGAAGGAAAACAAGAACCAGATAACACAGGAGAAAGAGGAAAAACAACAGATAAGGTATGTAACATCTATGATATGGCAAGTAACTGTTGGGAATGGACAACAGAAACCTCTACTTACGACAGCATTCCGTGTGTACGCAGGGGTGCTACTTACGATGGGGGTGGTAATTGTCCGATATTTCGAAACTACCGCTATGGTACGACGGATGTTAGTAATAATGATTCCTTCCGACCATGCCTTTATTTAACAAAGTAGCGCTAACAACCTAGGTTTAAGTAAACATAGAGAGCTCAATTTGGGCTCTCTTTTTCCTTCCTTGCAACTACGACGAAGCGGCCGGTCTTCTGTGTGGTATGCACAGGTCGATAATGTTAAGAGTGAGTCTCCATATACTGCAGTTTTTCCGTGTGTCATATAATGAAGCATTTTTGCTATTTGTAACAAAATAATTAAATTCTTCTTCGTTTTTTGCATTTACAAAGTAATAATATCTAAAAACATTTTGCTCACTTTTGTAATAAACTCTTGATTCAAATACAGAAATAATTTCATATATTGCATCTTCCTTTGATGTTGTAAAACGTATTGTCTGATGTTCATTAAAAAAGTCCTTGCTTTTGTATTTTAGCAAATCTTTAAACATTGTACCATTTTTCATATTATGACCATATATTAAAAAATTGGTACTTGGAATACTAAAGTTATAATCTTTATCCAAAAAAATAGAGCCACAAGATGTATATTCTCTTTTGTAATTGTGAGTCATATAATAGTCATTATCTAATCCCTGCAAAACGGGATAATTAACATTTGTCCCTTCAATTTCTATCCAAGCCACAATATCTTTATTTTCCTTTTGCAATTCTTCAAGCTTTAACATTCTTTCTGTTTTTTCTGATGGAGTATCTGAGACATTATAAATATTGCTATTTTCTGAATCGTCTAAAGAAGAAGCAATATCTTCAAGTGAAATTTCATTTAAAAGATTGCTTTCTTTTCTTACATTGTGCATATCTAAATAATATTTTGCAATATACAAAGAAGAAAGAACTAAGGCAATAATAGATAGTATGTAGAAGAGTTTTCTTAATATTTTATCCACGCTTAATTCCTTCTTTCCTAAGTTTATTTTTTAAAACATAAAAGTTGTTTTTTTGCTCATTTTTATTTAGTAATACACAAATTAAAACCTTATCTATTTTCTTATTTTTGATAAAATCTTATGTATAATATAGATTTTCTAGTTTTATCTTGAGATATTTACCTAGAAAATCTATATTTAAACTTTATAAATACATTTTATAAACTAAATTTTTATAAATTAGAATCCTTTTCTTTTTAATACAGCTATAGCTATTGTTGAAACCATTAAAGCTACAAATGCTATTTCTATACCATATCCCATACCTGTTTTAGGAGTAGTATCTTTTGCAGGTTCTTGTGCTTTAACTTCGCTTAATTTTGCATACATAGCTGTATCTTCTGTGATTTCTTTTGAAAAATCAAATGCTGTTTTTAGTTCTTCGTCTGAATAGAAACCATCAATGCTATATCCTGTTAATTCTAGTTTTGCTAAATCAATTTTTGACATAACATCTTCTTTAGTTAAAACTGTACCAGGTGCTACTGTAAATGTTACATCTTTATACATTAAATGAACAGTAATTGTTACGTTTGGTACAAAGTCAGTACCTTCTATATCTAACCCATCAACTTCATTACTTGTATATAGAATATCATTGTTTTGATCTGTTACTACTACTTGATTATCATTTATATATATTTTTTGTTCAGAACCTTCTTTGTTTTCAACATCAAAGCCTGTTAATTCGTCATTAGTTGCAATGTTAATAACACCTTCTGTTTCGTCAGTTATTATTTCACCATTCATTATTAAAGTTGGAGTTACTGTAACATCTTCACCCATTCCTATTTCGATACCATTATTTCCTTCTGGACGGTTTTGTCCTAAAGTTAGGCTTATAACTTCAAGTGAACCACCATTTACAAGAACACCACCATATGCGCAATCTAAAATTGTTACATTATCTAGTATTAGGTAACCACCATTGTATGCTTGAACACCGTATTTTTCGCTACCTTTTAAAGTAACATTTTTAAGAGTAAGAGTATGACCAGTTCCGCCTACTGTAATAAGTGTTGCATTTGTTCTACCTGTTTGCCAAGCTTCAGCTCTTGATATAGTATGCCCATTACCGTTAATTGTTAAGCTTTTGTCACCTATATCAATTGGGTCAGTTAATTGAATATTTGCGTTAATATTGATTGTGTCTCCATCTCCAGCAGAAGCAATTGTTGAAGCTAATTCTTGTGCATCACTTACTGTGTGAGTTGCAGCTTTTGTTAGATTAGGTATTAAAATTATAGCCATTGATAATACCATTAAAAATAAAACTATTTTAACTGTTTTTTTCATTTTATCAAATCCTTTCATGTAAATTTTAAAAATATTTTACAAGATTTATTATGCCTTTTTGATTTTTTATTATGCAAAATTTTCTTTTAATATCTTAGGAAAAATTTGTATTGAAAAAATTTGGAAAATTTATGAAAAAAAGATTTACATAAGCCCACATTTATGGTATAATAGGTAATAGAGTGGAGTACTGTAAATAATTTTCTATTATATAATATAATATAAATGGAGGATTAATATATGAAAAAAGAAATGAATCAAGAAAAAATAAATTCTAAAGTGCTGAATTCAAGAATTCAAATGAATTTTATAACCAAAATGCTTATATGTTTTTCAATATTGTTAATTTCAATATTAATGCAAAACAAAGTAAGCTATGCGGCATCCGATAAGTTATACCTATCGGATATTCCTTATGTTACAGAAAAAACGACTGTATCAAGTGGACATTCAGTTAAACTTGATAAAAACGATAGCGATAAAATGCTTACAATAAATGTCGAAGGAAAAGAAAAGATATTTATAAAAGGTCTTTGCGCATGGGCATCTTCTGAAGTAGTATACGATTTAAATGGATATGATTATGACAATTTTACAGCATATGTAGGAGTTGATGTAAGCGAAAAAAATGATTATTTCAATACAGGTGTTAAATTTATAATTTATACATCTAATGATGCGAAGACATGGGAACAGAGATATGAATCAAAAACACTAGATGCATGGAAGGATGCAGAATATGTTAATATAAATATAAAAAATGCAAGATATTTAAAACTTGTTGCAGATAAAAACAGTCCAAACTGGTGGGCAGAATGGTATGACGAAGCAATATATGCTGATGCTAAACTTACCAAAGAAGGATATGTTGAAGATAATAATGTGACTGTAGATTTTATTAAAACAGTAGAACAATATGACGAGCTTTTAAAAACATACGAACAAGCAAGAGAAACAGAAGTAAGTCGTATAGCAATATCAAAATCAGAAGAATACGAACATATTTTATTACAAAGAGAATTTGTAAATAGAGTTGGATATGATATTTTACAAGCTTTTGTAAGATGTAATGATGATTATAAAGAAACAGTTAGATGGTTAATAACAGATGTAAATAATTTACGTTTATATATCCTAGGTGGAGAACCAGATGGAAACTACATATCTTCATTACAAGCATTAACAAAGCTATATATGGCACATAAAGATGATTTAGAAATTAAAACTAAAACAGATCATGGCACGGTTTATGGTGAGTTATACAGAAAAATGATGATTACACTTTCATTAACACATTCAGCACAAGTTGCATTATGGATGGATACAACAAGCCCAGAGAACCAATCAGACCCAGTAACACGTTATGAAATTTTCAAAGACTTACATAAAAACGGAAAATTTGTTGTATCAGATAAACAGGATCATACACCTTGGTTTGAAGATTTAAAAGTAGAAGAAATGCGTTTCGTTTTAAATAATATTATAGACGACGAAGAAATATTGTGGTTAAACGAATATACTCAAGAATACATAAATAAAAATCCAGGTAAAGAAGAAGAGTATTTACAACCACACCATTATATGAAATACATTTGGCCAGATTATTCAAGACCAGAATATCATGATATGTCAAAAATGTATGAATGGGATCAAAAATATAACTTTTTAAAATATAATGTTACATACAGACCAGGTGTTGTAAAACTATGGATGAATATAGAAGGTGGAGCCGTTTGTGGTGGTATATCAAAAATAGGTTCTAATATTCGTGGCGTTCATGGTACACCTTCTTCAGTAATTAGCCAACCAGGACACGCAGCATTAATTTATTACAGAAAAGATAAAGATGGAAATGGTTACTGGACAATAGATAATGACGTAAGTGGCTGGGCACAATCAGGAAAAACAGAAAGATTGAGTTTAAGAATGCCTTTAGGATGGGGTAGTGACGACTATGTAGAAGGATGGGCAGCTTCATATATAGTTTTAGCACAGGAAGCATTAAACCATTACGAAGATTACGAAAAATCTGCAGAACTTATAATGCTTGCTAACACATATGAAGGAAATCCTTCAAAACAGGAAGCATTATATAGAGAAGCATTAGGTATTCAATCAATAAACATAGATGCATGGTATGGATTAATAAAATTATACAAAGCAGACGAGACAAAACAAGAAGAAGATTATTATAATCTAGCAAAAGAAATAGGGGAAAACTTAAAAGCATTCCCATTACCAATGTATAACCTAACAAATTTACTTGCAGAAGAAATGAAAACGGACGAATATACATTCAAATTTACAATATTACAAACTAAAATTTTAACAGATGGAATTAACTTAGAAGATGGAAGCAAGCTTGTTTACCAACCAAGTATAACAAGAACAGTTGCAAATTATTTACTAGGACAAATGGATAAAGACCTTGCAACATTCTCATTAGATGGAGAAAATGCAAATAAAATCATGTTGTCAGAGCGTTATGCATCTTCAGGATTAACATGGGATTATAGTATAGATGGAAAACATACATGGAATCAAGTTATATCTACTGCAGATAAAGAACATAGTGCAACATTAACAAGTGGTGAAATAAGTAGATTAACTGCTGAAAATGATATATATGTTCACATATATGGAACACCATATGAAGAAGAAAACTTATTTAGAATAGACTTAACACAACAAGATACTTTACCTGGTCTTTATGCGAACGATTTGGAAAATAGAGTAATTAACGTTAAACCAAATACAGAATGGCGTTATGTACAAAATTCAGAAATCGCTGAAGTAAGTGAAGTAGCTGATTCTGATAATGAATGGAATTCATATGAAAAGAAGGAGCCAAAATTAAGGGGAGATGTTAGTATAGAAGTAAGACAACCAGGAACTGGAACAATGCTAACAAGTTTACCACAAAGATTTGACTTTACAGCAGATAATCAACCATTAAGAAGAAGATATGTATCTGTTTCTCACTTATCAATAGAAGATGTATCTACTGAAGAGCCAGGACGTGGTAGGGGTGCTTCAAATGCAATAGACCGGTGACTATAACACAATATGGCATTCTGACTGGAATGGAAAAGACGAAGAAAGATATATTGTTATAAAAATAGATAACCCAATATATTTATCAGCAGTTGAATATGTAACAGCAGGTGGTGGAAATGGTAAGATAATAGATGGTTCAGTATATGGAAGTATGGATGGAGAAACATGGACACTATTATCACAGATAAAAAATCACCCATATAATGACGAAGTAAGAAAATTTGAAATAGAAGATTCAGTAGAAGTTCAATATGTAAAAATAGTAGCAGATAGAACAAACGGAAATTGGTTTACAGCAAGAATGTTTAATATATACCAAGACTTAATAAAGAATCCACATCCAACAGCAGGAATTGCGTATAGTACAACATCACCAACAACAGAAGATGTAGAAGTAAGGTTAGTAAATGCAAGTGCTGATATAGAAATTACAAACAATAATGGTAGTGATACATATGTTATACATAACAATAATGAATCATTCACATTTGAATTTAGAGATCCAGAAACTGGTGGAACAGGAACAGCGACAGCAAAAGTTACATGGATAGATAGAGAAGCACCAACAGCAAAAGTTAAATATAGTACAATAACACCAACAGATGGGGAAGTAGTTGCATTCTTACACGCAAGTGAAGATGTTAAGATAACAAATAATGCTGATGACAAATATACATTTACAACAAATGGCTCTTTTGAATTCGAATTTGAAGATGCGGCAGGAAATAAAGGAACAGCGACAGCAAAAGTTAATTGGATTTTAGGATCAACAGCTGCACCTGATATGAATGGAAGACTTCCAGGTGATCCAGAATTTGAAGGACCAGGAATAGAAGATTTAGAGCAGGCACCAGAACAAGAAGGCGAAGATCAAGAAACAGAAACAAAACCAGGTGAAAGTCAGGGAGAAGAAAATCCAGAAACAGGAACAAAGCCAGGAGAAGATACAGAACAAGGTGGAAATACTGGTTCAGACGGAAATCAAGAAGCAGGTGGAAATACTGGCACAGGTGGAAGTACAGGTACAGAAGGAGACAATAAACAAGAAGAAACTACAAAGCCTGGAACAAGTCAAGAAGAAGGAAATCCAGAGACAGGAACAAAACCAGGTGAAGATACAGAACAAGGCGGAAATACTGGTTCAGACGAAAATCAAGAAGCTGGAGGAAATACTGGTACAGAGCAAGGTGGAAACACAAGCTCAGGTGGAAACACAGGATCAGAAGGAGACAATAAGCAAGAAGAAACTACAAAACCTGGAACAGGTCAGGAAGAAGAAAATCCAGAAACAGGAACAAAACCAGGTGAAGGAACAGAGCAAGGTGGAAATACTGGCTCAGACGAAAATCAAGAAGCTGGTGGAAATACTGGTACAGAGCAAGGCGGAAATACTGGTGCAGAAAAAAATACAGGTTTAAATAATAAAAAAGATGTTGACAATACTACAAGAAAAGGAACATTACCACAAACAGGAAGTAGTATAGACGTAATATTAATAATAGCATTTATAATCACATCTTTATCTTCTATAGTATTCTATGTCAAAGGAAAGAAAATGAGAAGATAAAAAATTGATGGAGATTAATAAATAAAAGAAAATATCCTAAATGTTATATAACTGGCATTTAGGGTATTTTTTAATGTAATTATATAAGAAAATTATTATATAAAAAATAGCTGAAATAATTTATAATTAATCAAAATTTCGTTGACGAAATAAGCTGTTTTATGCTATAATTAACTAGACAAGAAAGTAAAATTTAAATGAAAGGGAGATATGTATGAAATTCAAAAAAATTGTAATTTTAGCTATAGTACTAGTATTAATTATAGCTCAATTTAGTTGGATGCGTTTTGGAAAATCAACAGTATATGCAGCTGAAGAAGCACCTAAAACCATTGCAACTAAATATTTTTATGAGCAATTGACAACAGAACAAAAGAAATTCTATAACGCATTAGAAGCAATGCTTGAAAATGGCATGCTACTAAGACGGAAAAGAATCATATGATTTAGTTGCAAATAACGTAGTAACTACAGCACAATTAGAAAGCTATAAAGCTGGTTCTCAACAATTATTAATGACTATGGGAGCAGCAAAAGATGCTTTCTCACAAGACCACCCAGAACTTTTCTATGTAGATTATGATTACATTTCTTTAAGAGTTACTCAAAAAGAAGATGGAACACTTAATGCTACATTAGGAACTGGAAGGGGAGACAATTACACTAACAAATCATTTGTTAAAGAAGATGGAATAATTGATGTAGATAAAATACAAGAAGGAATTCAAAAAGTAAATGCTGCTGTTGCGGAATATGTAGAAGGAGCAGAAGCAATTACAGAAGTTAAAGAAAACCAAAACATTGAAGAACAAAGAATAAAATATGTTCATGACAAACTTATCAACAGTGTAGATTATACATATGAATATGAAACATCAGAAGCAAATGCTTATAATGTAAGAAATGTTTATGGAGCATTTGTAAATAAACAAATAGTATGCGAAGGATATGCAAGAGCATTTAAAATGGTATTAGATAAACTTGGCATACCTTGTGTGCTTGTTATGGGTGTTTATAGACACACAGAGAATGTAGTTGAGCCACATATGTGGAATTATGTACAACTAGAAAATGGAACATGGTATGCATTAGATGCTACATTTGACGATCCATCAACAGGAACAGAAAATTCAGAATATTTCTTAGTTGGAGACGATAAACTTGCTCAAAAGCATATTCCAACAGGAATAATATCAAATTCTAATTACGAATTTACTTACCCAACAATTTCAAATACTAGTGATAAATTTGAAGTAGTATTTAATTCAAATGGATTAAAAGTAGAAATGGATGACGAATCAATTGATGAGCAAGATGGTGCAGAAGCTGCTAAATTCAAGATAAGCTATAACGGAATGAACTACACAGAAGCAGCAAAAAAAGGATATTATCTTATTGCACAATATTTCCAAGGAACAACATTATCTACAACAGGAGAAACAGTTTGGAATAATCCAAAATGGGGGTATTTAAGACCTGATATTTGGCAAGCATTTGAAGAAGTTAACTCTACAGAATCAACAGAAGGATATTTAAAAATAGCATTATCAAATTGCGAATATATACAAGTTGGTGTTACAGATATTGCACCTAAGCCATATACTGCAGATATACATGGAATAGAAGATGTTATAGCACAAACAACATATTTAGGATCACCAACATCAATATTAGTTCAAACAAACAAAATATTTAATGCAAATGCAGAAGGATATGATGCACCACCATATGTAAAAACATCAACACCAGTACAAAACTCAACTTTATATATAGGTAGCACATATCACATGAAAATAGTATATAACGATGTTTTAATTAAGAAAGACGAAAACGAACCTGTAACATTATCAATTTTAACAACAAATAATGATTATTCAAGCATAGAAGAAAAAGGAGAATATATACCAGTTAATGAAAACAGCTACAAAGTAGAAAACTTCACATATTATACAACAGAAGGTGACGATACAGACTATGGAACTACAGTGTTTGAATTTGAATTTACACCAAGTGAAATGTTTGCAGACGACTCAATATTCTATGATATGAGATTTAACAATCTAAAAGCATTACATGGTGGAAAGGAACCAAATCCAAGTTCATATTTCTGTGCACATAGATGTGCAGCATATGCATTTAAATCACAAGGATATGATTGGAATGTATTTGGAAAACCACAACTTATGGAAGATGTTAACCTTTCAATGGATGACTGGAAAGAAGCAGGAAGTAATCAAACTTTATCAGAAGAATTTGGAGATATTGGAAAATCTTTAACAGATAGATTAGTCCTAGTTACAACAAAAACAACAGAAGCAGAAGATAAAGCTATGAAGGATGCAATTGATAAAGCAATACAAGATGAAGGAAATGATGACCTAACAGAAGAAGACGATAAAATAATTGAAACAGAAACATATAATATAGATTTAACATTATGCAAAAAGCAAATTATATACACAGGTCAAGGGGTTAGAGTATGTCTTGGATTCCCAGCAGGGTATGGACCAGAAGACGAAGGCGTTACATTTAAAGCATATCACTTTACAAGAAATGCTCATGGAGATATTACAGGAGTTGAAGAAATTGACTGTGTAGTTACAGAACTTGGATTAATAGTTACATGTAAATCATTTAGCCCATTTACAATTGCAGTTGTAGAAAAATCTGAAGAAGCTCAAGCAAATACAGATAAAACAGTTGTTGTACAAACAAGTAATGGTGGTACAGCAAATATAAATGGTAATATGCAAGAAACATTCACATCAGGAGATGGAGCAGCTAAAACACTTACAATAAATGCAAATGAAGGCTATGAAATAGACGAAGTAGTAGTTGGAAAAGAAATTGTAAAAATACCAGAAGAAAACAAAACAAGCATGACTGTATCTTTAGTATATGGCAATAAACAAGATAATCAAATAGAACTTCCAGAAGGAAACTCTATTGTAAAAGTAGCTTTTGCAACTGTAGGAACTCATAAAGAAGAAAAAGAAGCAGGAGTTACTGTTGTAGAACAACCAATTGTTGCAGAACCTAGCATAACAACTTCAATGACATCATCAAAAGAAATTGCACATGAAAAAGAAGAATTTGAAGTTACAGTAAATGCTGAAACATTCACAAACATTGGAGAAGGAATTGATAAAATTTCTGGAGAAATCCAATATGATAAAAATTCATTAACACTTGAAAGTGTCACAGGAAAAGAAGCAACGCAAAAACAAGTTGGTCAAGATCAAACTGTACAAATTCCTGCATTAGTTGGACAAAAAGGAGAAGAAACAGAAACAGGAACAAAATTTGAATTTACAGCACAAGATGGAAAAATATCTATACCAACAGAATTATTCAAAATTAAATTTAAAGTAAAAGAAGGTGCTAAAGTAGGAGAACCTACTTCTATAAAACTAGCAAATATGAGTGCAGATAAAAATGCAGCATTAGAAGACGATTTGCCTGTAAATGTAGAGCCTTCACAAATAGGAGTGTCAATCGAACAACCGATAAGCTCAAATAGCTTAAATGTAGAAAGCGTTGAAGATGGAAATGATTTGATTACAAACATCGAAACTTCAACAACAGTTGCAGTTTTGAAAGGACTTATAAATGTCTCATTAGACGATAAGACAATCGAAATTAGCAAAAATGGTAGAACTTTATCAGATGCTGAATTAGTAGGAACAGGAGCAGAATTATCTGTAACAAATAGTGTAGGTGAGAAATTAACATATGTACTTGTTGTTACAGGGGACTTAGATGGTGATGGAAAAACATCTTCAAATGATATTGCAGCTGTTACAATTTATCTTGCAAGAAAGAACAACTTAAGTGGAATTACATTTAAAGCAGCATTATTAGATAATGATAGTCAAATTACATCAAATGATTTAGCAGCTATGATATTAATAACAAGAAAGAGCCATTAATAGAAAGGAGAAAGTATGAAAAAGTTATTAAAAATTAGTTTAATATTAATGCTTGCTATGTGCTTTATGGGAAGTGTTAATGCAAAATTTAGTGGAAACGTAAATATGACTGTTGAAGGAAATAAAACAGAAGTTGCAAGGGGAGAAGAAGTTACAATAGTAATAAATCTTGCAAATGCAGAAACTTACGATGTAGTATATGCTATGGATGGAAAATTACATTTTGATAATACAGTATTAACATATAAATCAATGCAAAAATTAAATGGTACAGATGTATCATATAATCCAGCACAAGGTGAAGGAATAGTGCTTAATGGAGATACTCCAACAAACGGCAGTGCTTCAATGTGCAAAATTACATTTACAGTAAATAGTAATGCAAAACTTGGAAATACACAAATTACATTTACAGAATTATCAGCAGGTGATGGGGACTTAACAGCTGGACCAACAGAATTAACTTGTGCACCTGTTACATTAAATATAGTGGAATCAAAACAAACCGATCCTGGAACAAGTGACCCAGGCACAACTGATCCTGGAACGACTGATCCAGGTACAACCGACCCAGGCACAACTAAACCAGGCACGACCGACCCTGGAACAACTGATCCAGGTACAACTAAACCAGGTACAACCGACCCTGGAACGACTAAACCAGGAACAACTGACCCTGGTACAACAAATCCTGGCACGACAGACAAAGGCGGAAATACAAATAATAAAGACGAATATAATAAAGGAAAACTTCCACAAACTGGAGAGAATAATACATTAATGATTGTCATTTCAGTAATAGCTGTGTTACTTGCTGTAACAATATTTGTAAGAATTAGAAAGATGAGAGTTACTGCAAGAAGATCAAGATAGAAATTTTTAGTTTAATATAAAAAAGACATCAAATTTATATTTGGTGTCCTTTTTTTAAAGTATATTTCTGTTCGTAAATTAAATACACTACTTTCAAATGTAAATTAAGTTCAAAAATAAAAATTATCATTTCAGAGACTTTGTCGTTTACTTTTTTCGCAGAAATTCTAACTCTATTTTATGGCACCCTTCCACGGCAAACGTGAACTCTTTCCATAAAATAGAGTAAAAATTTCTTGCTCAAAAGCACTCCAGCGCTCTTCATTTTAATTTTTATTTTTGAACTTTTTTAGATGTAAAACTTAACATTTTATAAAAATAAAAAAATTTTCAATAAAAACTGTACAAAAGACAAAATTAATTATATAATATTCTTTGGAAATTTATAAATATTAAGTCAGGCTATTACATAAATATAAATTAGGAGGAAATATATGGAACTTAAAAAAATCTTACATGGAATAGAAGGCATCAAAGCAAAAGGAAATATTGACTTAGATATATTAAATATTACTAATAATTCCAAAGATGTAGTTAAGGATTCAATGTTTATAGCAATAAAAGGGTTTGAAGTTGACGGTCATAAGTTTGCAAGCGATGCGATAAAAAACGGAGCATCAGTAGTAATGCTTGAAGAAGGAGCAGATTTAAGTGCAATAAAGGATAATGATAATGTTACAATATTAGTTGTTCCAAATACAAGAAAAGCACTTTCGATTGCAAGTCAAAATTTCTATGGAAATCCTGCAAGTCAATTTAAATTAATCGGTGTAACAGGTACAAAGGGTAAGACAACTACAACGTTTATGTTAAAAGATATGCTAGAAAAACAAGGAAAAAAGGTTCGGATTAATTGGAACAATTGCAGTATATATAAATGGAAAGAAACTTGAAGATTCTTCAAGAACGACACCAGAAAGTATCGAACTACAAAAAATCTTTGCGAAGATGGCAGAAGAAAAAGTAGAGTATGTCATAATGGAAGTATCTTCACAAAGCTTAAAACTTGATAGAGTTTATGGATTAAATTTTGATATTGGAGTTTTTACAAATTTCTCAGAAGACCATATAAGTCCAAAAGAACATCCAGATATGGAAGATTATTTCAATTCAAAGCTTAAATTGTTTGATATGTGCAAGGTAGGATTTGTAAATACAGATGATATAATGCGGAAACAAAGTTGTAAAACTTGCAAAATGCGATATCAAGACATATGGCATTGATAATATGGCTGATTTAATAGCAAAAGATATTACTATTACAAATACATATGCTGATTTTAAAGTAAAGCTTGGAAATAAAAATGAAAGAGTAAAAGTAGGAATACCAGGAAGATTTAGTGTATATAATGCACTAGCTGCAATAAGCATAGGACTTAGACTTGGCTTAAATGAAGAAACTATAAAAAGTGCTTTAGAAGAAGTTAGAGTACCTGGAAGATCTGAACTTGTAGAAAATAAATTAGGATTAAATATAATGATAGATTACGCTCACTCACCTGAAAGCCTTGAAAATATATTATCAGCAAGTAAAGAATACACCATGCGGAAATGTAATATCTGTATTTGGATGTGGTGGAGATAGAGACTCTGGCAAGCGTCAGGTAATGGGAGAAATCTCAGGTAGAATTGCGGATTATACAATAATAACATCAGATAACCCAAGAACAGAAGATCCAGAAAAAATTGTAAAACAAATAGAAGAAGGAATAAAAAAGACAAATGGTAAATATGAATGTATAGTAGATAGAAAAGAAGCAATAAAAAAAGCAATAGAAATGGCAAATAAGAGGGATTTAATAGTTCTTGCAGGAAAGGGACATGAACCATATCAAGAAATAAATCACAAAACATATCCTTTTGATGAAAGAGAAATTGTCCGTGAAATAATTGAGGAAATGGGGAAATAGATAGATGAACCTGCAAATAAAAATTGTCATAATAAGCTTTATAATTTCAGTAGTTACATCTACAGTATTATTACCAATACTTAGAAAATTCAAAATAGGGCAGATAGAAAGAGAATATGGACCACGTAGTCACCTTATAAAACAGGGGACTCCTACAATGGGGGGAATTATAATTGCAATTACTTTAGTAATTGGAACTATAATGTTATACACTACAAATGAAAAAATACTTCCATTAACAATAGCAGTACTTGGATTTGGAGCTGTTGGATTTGTAGATGATTTTAAAAAGTTAATTTTAAAAGATACAGAAGGGTTAAAACCAACATACAAAATACTACGGACTACTGATTATATCTGTAGCCTTTGCGTTATTTTTAATACATACAGGTATAGGAACTCGGAACAATAGTACCTATATTAAAGATAGAATTTGTTATACCACTTATACTATATATACCTTTTGTAATATTTGTAATGCTTGGAACGACAAATGCTGTAAATTTAACAGATGGTATAGATGGTCTTGCATCTTCTATATCAATGATAATAATAGCATGCTTATCTGTAATTGCACTTAAATACGAAGTTTACGAAATTGCAATTCTAGGTTGCGTACTTTGTGGAGCATGCCTTGGATTTTTAATATTCAATTTGCACCCAGCTAAAATTTTTATGGGAGATACAGGCTCTCTTTTACTTCGGTGGGGCAATAGTAATTATGGCTCTTTACTTAAAAATGCCACTTATTCTGATTGTTACCGCCATAATACCAATACTTGAAACAATTTCAGTTATACTGCAAGTTGTATATTTCAAAAAGACAGGAAATAGAATATTCAAAATGACACCACTTCACCACCATTTTGAACTTTCAGGATGGAAAGAAGGAAAAATTGTATCTACATTTAGTGTTATAACACTTGTATTTTGTATTATAGCAATATTGATAGTTTAAATTTATAGGAGGAGAATGGCTTGGCTAAAAATAATAAGCAAAATAATAATATAAAACAAAAACCTTTTGACTTTATATTGATTATGGTTGTACTTATAATGCTTGCTTTAGGAATAGTTATGGTATTATCAGCAAGCTCTCCATCTGCCTTAGCAGAAGATGGAGACAGTTATTCATATGTAAAAAAGCAAGCAGGAGCTGCAATTCTTCGGCTTAATACTTATGTATATTGTGTCAAAAATAGATTACAGAATATATAAAAGATTTGACAAACTTTTATATTTTGCAAGCTTAATATTACTTTTCCTAGTAATGGTTCCAGGACTAAGATGGGAAGGTGGAGGAGCTGCAAGATGGATATATATAAAGTCACTTGGAATGACCTTTCAACCATCAGAAATTGCAAAAGTAGCTTTAGTTGTATTTTTTGCATCATATCTTACAGATAACAGAGAAAATTTAGGTAAAATGTGGGATGGATTTTTTAAACCAATTCTTTTTTACCTTTTACCAATAATATTAGTATTAGTAATAGTTCAGTCACACTTAAGTGCATCTATTTTAATTATTGCAGTTGTTTCAATAATGATGTTAATGGCAGGAAGTAAACTTAGAAATTTCATAACATTTGGTTCTCTTGGAGCAGCAGGTGGATTAGGTGCATTATATGTTATGGCTACGGTATTTCATAAAGGAGAATACAGAATAGGCAGACTTACATCATTTTTAAATCCATGGGCTGATGCACAAGATTCAGGATGGCAGGTAATTCAAGGATTATATGCAATAGGCTCACGGTGGATTATTTGGCGTAGGTCTTGGAAATAGCACGCAAAAATATTTATACATACCTGAACCTCAAAATGACTTTATATTTGCAATTATAGCAGAAGAATTAGGATTCGTGGGATGTGTTGTTGTTATATTACTTTTCGTACTTTTTGTATGGAGAGGGGTTGTTATAGCAATGAAAGCTCCAGATATGTTTGGAAGTTTGCTCGCAGTTCGGAATTTCTTCAATAGTTGGACTTCAAGCAATGATAAATATAGGAGTTGTTACATCATCAATACCAAATACAGGAATGCAACTTCCATTCTTTAGTTATGGTGGAACTTCACTTCTAATATTGCTCGTGTCCGTTCGGAATACTTTTAAATATATCAAGGCAGAGTCAAAAAGTCTGAAAATAATATGAAGTTTAGGAAAAATACTTAAATGGCATTATTTAGCTTTAAAAAAAAAGCGAAAGGAATGAATAAAAGATGAAGGTTATAATTGCTTGCGCAGGGACTGGTGGTCATATTAATCCAGGAATTGCAATTGCAAATAAAATAAAAGAAGAAAATCATAGTGCTGATATATTGTTTATTGGAACAGATAGGGGACTTGAAGTAGATTTAGTTCCAAGAGCTGGTTATAGTTTAAAAACAATAGAGGCATATGGACTAAGCAAAAAAATAAATATAGACAATTTAAAGAAAATGATAAAGACTTTAAAAGGTTATTCACAAGCTAAAAAGATAATAAAAGAATTTAAACCTGACTTAGTAATAGGTACAGGTGGATACATATGTGGAGCTGTTATCATGGCTGCAAGTAGGCTTAAAATACCTACAATGTTACATGAAAGCAATGCTTTCCCAGGAAAAGCAGTAAAGATGCTTGCAAAAAGAACAGATGTCATAATGGTAAGCTTTGAAGATGCAATACCAAGAATTCCAAAAGCAAAAAAGATAGTACTTACAGGAACACCAACAAGGGTTCTAAAATCAGAATTAAATTTAGCAGAAAAAATAAAATTAAAAGAAGAATACAAATTAAATCCAGCAAAGCCAACAGTACTTGCATTTGGTGGTAGTCAGGGAGCAAAAGCAATAAATGATGCTGTAATCTCGATTGAAGAAAAGAAATTAAATAAAAATTATGAGATACTACTTGTTGCTGGGCAAAAACAATATGATGTTATTAAAGATAACCTAAAAGAAAAGGGAAGTTCAATTGATAAGTTAGATGGAATAAAAGTTGTACCATATATATATGAGCTTCAAGAAACAATGTGTGCAGCGGAAATTTTGGTTTGTAGAAGCGGTGCAACAACAATTACAGAAATTGCAAATCTAGGAAAAGCATCAATACTTGTTCCACTTCCAAATGTTTCACATAATCACCAACAATATAATGCAGAAGTATTAGAACATGTGCGGAGCAGCTAAAATCATAAAAAATGATGAATTAAACGCTGAAAGCTTGCATAGTACAATTGAAGAAATGCTATCAAATAATAATTTAGAAGAGATGGGAAATTTAGCAAGAAAAGTATCTATTAAAGATACAAGTGATAAAATATATGGAGAAATACAAAAATTATTAAAGGAAAATAAATGAGTAACGAAAAGATAGAGAAGATATTAAAAATTAGAATAGAAAACACAATAATAAAAAAGATACTACTTTATTTAGCATCTTTTTTAATTCCTTTATTTGTGCTTATTCGGGATAGCTTTACATTTTAAAATATATCCGTTTGGACAAAATACATATTTGCCAGTTGATGCCTATGCTCAATATTCGAGCTATTTAGGCTATTTTAAGAATGTGCTTTCAGGAAATTCTAGCATATTTTATTCTTTAGAAGCATCAATAGGACATGAGATGTATGGGCTTTTTGCATATTACTTATTTAGCCCATTTAATTTAATAATGTTATTTTTTAATAAAACCGATATAGTATATGCATTTCAGGTGATTGTTTTATTAAAGACAGCAAGTATGGGCTTTACTATGTTTTATTATTTAAGTAAAAGAAAAGAGACAAAGTGGACAAACCTAATATTTTCTAGCATGTATGCTTTAGCTTCTTTTATGATATGTTATGGCTTTAATATAATGTGGCTTGATGGTGCAATATTACTTCCTATACTTATCCTTGGAATTGATAATTTAATAGAAAAGAATAAGGGAGTTTTGTATACAATAATATTATCGATATGTCTTATAACAAACTATTACATAGGATTTATGATATGCATTTTCTCTTTGATATATTTTGTATATAAATTATTGTGTTCAGAAAAAATAAAAATTAAAAATATCCTAAAAAAATCAGGAAAATTTATTATTTGTTCCATAATTGCAGTATTAGTCGCAGGAGTAGTGCTATTGCCAGCTTTTATTGGAATACGGAGAAGGTAGAGCACAATTTAGCTTAAAAAATATAACATTTGAAAAAAATTTTGAAATACAAAATATATTTAGTAGATTTTTCACAAATCAGTTTAATTTTGAAGAAATAAAAAATTATGCAATGCCAATATTGTTTTGCGGAATATTAACTAATATTTTGTGTATATTATATTTTACAAATTCTAAAATATCTATAAAAGAAAAAATTCTTACACTTTTAGTGTTTGCAATTTTTATAGCAAGTTTTTATATAAAAGGTGTAAACCTTATTTGGTCACTTGGAAATAGTCCAGCTTGGTATAAGTACAGATATACTTTTTGCTTTATATTTATCTATATAATTACTGCATATAGATCATTTGAAAATATTAAACAAGGGACAAACTATTTAAAAATAATATTAACTACTGCAGTATGCGAGATAATAGGTATTCTTGTTATAAAACTAAATCTAGGAGTAATAAATGAAAATTATATAAAATATGATTTGATTCTAACATTAATATTTGGAATAATGTTATTATTATATAAAGCAAATTTTAAAGCAAAAATTGCATGTATTATACCAATAATAATAGCTGTATTAAGCATATCAAATCTTATAGTAAATGCTAATGCAAATGTGAAAATTATAATGGATAATGCAAGCAAAAATCAATATGATCAATATAAAGTTTTAAGCTCATATTTTGATAGTAATATACAAAGCTTAAGTGAAAAAGATAATTCAATATACAGAGTAGAGACAAGAGATAGATTAAGTACGAATGATGGCATTAACTTCGGATTTAAGCGGATTTGGATATTCTGGATCGACCTATTCAAAGAAGGTACATGATTTTTTAGATAATCTTCGGATATTCAAGATATCATGTTTCTGTAATATCAGATGTTGGCAATACAAAGGCAATGGATATGCTATTTGGTGTAAAATATTTGATAGGAGCACTTCAAGGAGATTTAGAAAAAAATTATCCGATATATGATGAAGGTAAGAAAATATATATCAATACATATGCTCTAAGTCTAGGAGTTGGCGTATCAGAAGATGTGCTAAATAAAATAAATTTTCAAAATCCTTTCGACTATCAAAACAAAATTTTAAAAAATATTTCTGGACTAGATATAGAAGTTTACACAAAGCAAAAAGAAAAAATAAATAAAGAAACAGAAAATGTTGAAAAAAACGGAAGAAAATATACAAAACTAAATAAAGAAGAAGATGCAAAAATAATATATGAAATTGAAGTAGAAGAGACAGGAAATCTATACCTTTATTTAGTGGGGAAAAATATAACAGAAATTTACTTAAACGTGAATAATAAACCAATGATGCTAAAGCCAGTTGGCGATACAAACAAAATGATATATATAGGCAGTTTCAATAAAAATGATAATGTAAAAGTTGAAATTGAACTTAAAGGCGACGAGCTTACAATAGATAATGAATTATTTTATATTGAAAATGAAGATAATTTAAAAAAATATTACGATATTTTAAAAAATGAACAGGTTGATTTAAGAGAAATTAGTGGAAGAAAATATGAAGGAAAAGTAAACATCAAAGAGAATGATAGATATTTATTATTTACTATTCCATATGATAATGGATGGACAATTAAGGTAGATGGAGAAGATGCACAAAAAATAGAAGTTATGGATACACTAATGGCTGTGAAAATAGAAGAAGGATATCATGATATAACTCTTGAATTTATGCCTGAAGGATTTAATCAAGGAGCACTAATAAGCTTGCTTCGGAATCATTATGCTAATTATTCTTTTAATTTTTGAACGTTCTAATAAAGAATATGTAAAATAAATCATTTTACATATCATAGATAAACTTTTAAAAGAAAAGTAAAAAAATAGGTTGACTTATATAAAAACTTAATGTAAAATAAGCAAAGGAATGGAGGAAATCAAGTGGCAGATAGATTAATTATTGTGGAATCACCAGCTAAAGCAAATACAATAAGAAAATTTTTAGGCGGAAGCACAAAAGTTGTAGCATCAATGGGACATATTAGAGATCTTCCGAAATCAAAGCTTGGTGTTAATATAGAAAATGATTTTGAACCAGAATATATAAATATTAGGGGAAAGGGAGATTTAATTAAATCTTTAAAAAAAGATGCATCAAATGCAAAAAAAGTATATATCGCAACTGACCCTGACCGCGAAGGTGAAGCAATAGCATGGCATTTAGCACATATATTAGATATAGATGAAAATGAGACAAATAGAGTTACTTTTAATGAAATTACAAAAAATGCAGTACAAGAAGCAATTAAAAATCCAAGAACATTAGATAAAAATTTAATAGATGCACAACAAGCAAGAAGAGTATTAGACAGAATAGTTGGATATCAAATAAGTCCACTACTTTGGGCAAAAGTTAGAAGAGGACTTTCTGCAGGTAGAGTTCAATCTGTTGCAGTTAAATTAATAGTAGATAGAGAAGAAGAAATTAAAAAGTTTGTTCCAGAAGAATATTGGAACATCTATATTAAGCTTTCAGATAAAGAAACAAAGACAATATTTGAAGCAAAATATATCGGACAGGATGGAAAAAAAGAAGAGTTAAAAAATGAAGAACAGGTAAATGCAGTTTTAAAAGATATAAATAAAGAAAAATTTATTGTAAAAGCAATAAAGAAAAGTGAAAAGAAAAGGACACCTGCGCCACCATTTACAACAAGTACAATGCAACAGGAAGCATCTAGAAAACTTGGCTTTACACTAAAAAAGACTATGTCAGTTGCACAAGGATTATATGAAGGATTAAAGATAGGAGATAGGGGGCATATTGGGCTTATAACATACATGAGAACAGACTCAACAAGAATCTCTGAAGTTGCAAGAGCAGCAGCCAAAAAAGAAATAGAAGCAAACTATGGAAAAGAATATTACGAAAATAGATATTATAAAACAAGTAAAGATTCTCAAGATGCACACGAAGCAATAAGACCAACATATGTTGAGCTTACTCCAGATAGTGTAAAAAATGATTTAACAAATGATCAATATAAATTATACAAATTAATATATAATAGATTCCTTGCAAGTCAAATGGCTCCTGCAGTTTTTGATACTGTCTCAGTTTCTATTGATGCTGGAAAACACAATTTCAAAGCGAACGGTCAAACAATGAAGTTTAAGGGATTTATGGCTGTATACTTTGAAGGACAAGACGAAATAGAAGAAAAAATTCAAGAATTAAAAGAAAATGAAGAATTAAAAAAGGAAAAAGTAGAACCAAAGCAAAGCTTTACAGAGCCACCACCAAGATATACTGAAGCAAGTCTTGTAAAAGCACTTGAAGAAAAGGGAATAGGTAGACCTAGTACTTATTCACCAACAATTACTACAATACTTGAAAGACGTTATATAGAGAAAGAACAAAAGCAATTACTTCCAACGGAACTTGGAGAAGTTGTAAATAATTTATTAATAAATAATTTTAAAGACATTGTTAACGTTGATTTTACGGCTGAAATAGAAAAGGAATTTGACAACATTGCAGAAGGCAAGGAAGAATGGAAAAAAATAATAAGAGAATTTTATAAACCTTTTTCTGAAGAACTAGAAAAGGCTAAAAAAGAATTAGAACACGTTAAAATTGAAGAAGAAGTTACTAATATCCCATGTGAAAAATGCGGAAGAATGATGGTCATAAAATATGGTAGATATGGTAAATTTTTAGCATGCCCAGGTTATCCAGAATGTAAAAATACAAAACCTATAGTTGAAACAATAAAAGAAGTATGCCCAAAATGTGGCGGAAAAATACAAGTTAAAAAAAGTAAAAAAGGTAGAAAATTTTATATATGTGAAAACAATAACCCAAGTGGAAATTGCGATTATATTTCATGGAATAAACCAGGAAAAGAGAACAAAAAAGCAAAAGCAACAAGAGCCAAAAAAACAACTAAAACAAATAAAAGAACTAAAAAAAGTAAATAAATATTACAACATCTTTACAATTTTGTTACATTTACGTGAAATGTATTGACATTTATAAAAAAAATAATAAAATAAAAACATGGTAAGGTGATATTTGTAATAAAAACGAAAATTATGCAAAATACGAAAAATTTTCAAGTATTAAATGTCTATAATTTGTTAAACATAGATTGAGAAATAATAAAAAAACAAAGGAGAAGAACATGTCAAGTTGCCTTGGATTATATATCGAAGAAAATATAATTAAATATGCTAAAGTTTCAAAAGACAATGATATAATAAAAATTGATTCATTTGGAATTAAGTTTTATGACAAATTACATGATGCAATAGAACAAGTTATTGAAGAAACATATAGTTATAAAACGCCAATCAGTATAAATTTATCCAATGAGAACTATAATTATTTTTATGTATTCAATTTATTAGCCAAAAAAGATATAAAAAGTTTTATAAAAACAGAGTTCGAATCATATTGTTATGAAAAGGACTTAAATGTTGATACTTTTGAGAACAGATATGTACTTGTAGATGATATAGAAGATAAAGAAAAATTAAAGGCTATTCATATATCTGCAAATAAAGGAGAACTAGCAAAAAAAGCAGAATTATTAAGCAGATATAAATTAATCGCAATTTCTCCAGTCGCAATTGACATATCAAACTTACTTGAAATTACAAAAAGTGATAATGTAGAAAATATTGTAATAGTAAATATAGAAAACACAACAACAGTTACAACTATAATTGAACAGAAAATATATGACATTACACAAATAGATACTGGCGTTGGTGAAATATTAGCTAAAATAAATTTGAAAGAAAATTCATACGCAAAATCATATGAAATATGTAAAAATTCAACAATATATACATCTCAAGGAAAAGAATTACAATACGAAGAAAATGCTTATTTAGACGATATAATGCCAACATTGTATAATATCGTTGGTAAAGTAAAGAAAATAATAAATGATAGTTTAAATAAAATTGATAAAATTTATATAACAGGTACGGCTTCTGTTATAAATAATGTTGATATATATTTCCAGGAATATTTGGGCGATATAAAATGTGAAATATTAAGACCATACTTTATCAAATCAGTAGGTACAGAAATAAATATAAAAGATTATATAGAAGTAAACTCAGCAATAGCGTTAGCAATGCAAGGTATAGGAGAAGGATTACAAGGAGTTAACTTCAAGAAAGAATCTTTAACAGATAAACTTCCAGAATGGATGTCTATTGAAGTAGGCGGAAAAAATAAAAAACCATCAGACAAACCAAGTATATTAAGCAAACTCAAATTAGGTGGAGATGGCGGATTTAACTTTAGTTTAAAAGGTGAAATTACAGGACTTGAAAAAGGACTTATAAGACGGAGCAGTCGGAATAATTTTGTTATGTTTAATATATGGTGGAGCATCTTCAGTATTATATAACGAAATGCAAAAGAAATTAGATGAAGTTGCAGTAGAGAATATTAGAGTGGGACAACAAGTTCAAGCTATACAAGCAGACAAAACAAGATTAGATAGCAAAAAAGCTGATTATACAGAATTGATAAAAAGCTTAGACGAAAAGAGTGCAACAGATTCATTAAACAGAAGATTAAAATATTCAATTCCAACATTACTTAATAAGGTAATGTATGTAATACCTACAAGTGTACAATTAACATTAATTCAAAACACAGGAACTAAAATAACAATTGTAGCACAATCAGATAGAATTGAACAAATAGGTATCTTCATAGCGAAACTTAACCAAGATGGAATATTACAAAATGTTGTCTCAGATACATCTAGAAGACAAGATAATCTTGTAGTAGTAACCATAGAAGGAGAATTGCCATGAGAAAACTTTTAATATCAATATTAATGCTTATCTTATTTGCAATATTTGTATTAATGATTGTTTATGGATTAACAATAGGAAATGTTAGATTAGGTTATTCTGTAAAAGAAGTAATAGATAAAAACGATGAATTAGATAATAATATAGCAAATCTTGGAGCAAAGATTAGGCAAGAATATGATGTAGCAAAAAGTAATTTAAATGCAAGTTTTGATGCATTACAACAAGAAAAAGAAACATATCAACAAAAAATTGCATTTTCAACTGAAGAAGAAATACAAGCTGCTAATCAATCAGAAAAATACAAACTTGATTATTTATGGACAAACATTGGTCTTTATGCAACAAGAAATAATGTCGCAATGAGAGCTGATATAACATACGGAACAAGTGGAGCACAGGGTCAATATAATATATCATTCACTGCAACAGGTGAGTATATATCAATATCTGATTTTGTATATGATGTTGAAAAAGATCCTGAACTAGGATTTAGAATAGAAGAATTCCAATTAGTTCCATATAGTGAAAATGCATTACAGGCAACATTTATAATAAGAAATGTACCAATTGATAGTTCTTCATTATCTACAGTCACATCAACAACTGAAAAAGATGATACAAATACGAATACAAATACAGAAGGTAATACTAATACCAATACTACACCAAAGAACGTTGATGTACCAGGTGCAGTTGCCAATATGGGCGGATAGGAGGAAAGCAAATGATAAGATCAATTTTAAAAGAAATTATTATAGTGTTGTTGTTATTACTTGCAGTAATACTTGCACTTGGAGTTATGTTTTATGATTACATTCCAACAAACAAGATAATACCAAGTGTTGAAACTTATAAGACATCTGAAACGATAACTAATGAAATAGCAGAAAAAATAACAGAAGAAAATACAGTAATTGTGACATATGAAATAACACAAGACGATATTAAAGGCTTAAAACAAAGAAACGAGTATACTCAAGGAAAAGCAAATCCATTTTCAACATATGTGAAACCTGTTGAAGGTACAAATGATGAAAATAATATAACTGATGGAAATGGAAATACAAACACAAATACAAATCAACCTACAAATAATTCAAATAACACAGATAACAAGAATAATTCAAATACATTTTATAAAAACACAGGTACAAAGTAGTGAATTAATTAAAATTGGTTATATTTATTTAAATAAATATATACAAAACTAAATTTTTAAAGGAGGAGTTTTTTATGTTAAGACAAGAAAAAGGTATTACTTTAGTTGCATTAATTATAACAATTATTGTTTTAATCATCTTAGCTGCTGTTACAATTATATCTATAAATGATATGCAACTTGTACCAATAGCTGTTAATGGTACACAAAACTATTCTAACGCACAAGGCTATGAAGCATACTTAGTTAACGACATCTACAACTTAGTATCTAACACATTATCTAACATTGAATCAGCTCAAAAAACGGCAAACTAGTAGAATGTCGGCTAAAACTAGTAATGATTCTTAGTAGTTAATGTAGCTTAAATTTGGGCTAAAAATAGATCAACGTTGAAAATTGATCAAGAGTACAACTAAGGCATATACATTTAATTATTAGATGTATATGCCTAAAATTTTAAAATGTAAGGGATGAGAGTTCAATATGGAAATCGGAATAATATATGGACTAGTATTTATAATAGGCACACTTTTTGGCAGTTTTTTTACATTAGCAGTATATAGAATTCCAGAAGGTCTTGACATCCTTCATGAACATTCATTTTGCCCTAATTGCGGCGGAAAACTTAAAGCAAGGGATCTTATACCTGTTTTAAGTTATATTGTTTTAGGTGGGAAATGTAGATATTGTGGAAAAAAAATAAGAATAAGATACTTGATTCTTGAAATATTATCTGGAATCGTATTTTTGCTATTTTTCTTATCATTAAAATTTGATTTTACTTATATTACTAAATATCAAGTAATAAATTTTATCTTTTTTATATTATATTTTGCTGGATTATTTATAATTGCAGGGATTGATAAAGAAAGAAAAACTATACAAAAAGAAGTACTTGTGTATGAAATGATTGTATCAATTTTGTTTATGGTATATGTATGTATATCTAGAGCAAAAGTTATATATACATATATTATATATTTAGCATTCTTTGCAATAGTATTACTAATTGATATACTTATTATAAGGAAAAATTTAAAATCAAATTATACAATGAGTATGATAGAACTTGCATTATGCATGATAGCTTTTTCAGGAACAGAAAGGTTTTATTATTCAGTAGCATTTTGCTTTATATACATAGCACTAGAAAGAATAATATTAATGATAAAAGACAAAGAAAAAAGAAAATCAATCATAAATACAGGAAAGATAGAATTACCTATGGGATATTATTTAATTATTTCAAATATATTCTTGAATATATTGTGTAATTTTTTATTAAACTAAGGAGACATGGATGAAAATAAATCTAAAGAAAGAAAATGCTTACAACAATTGATTTAGGAATGGCAATTATAATTATTATATTTTTTGTCACAATAATGACATCAATTATGTATAACATATACATTTCGCAAACAGAAGCTAAAAGAACAGCAACTGCTTTAAACTATGCTGTTGATGTGTTTGAATATATAGCAGAAATTCCGTATAATAGCGTTCAAACAGAAACATTATTTAGCAGTATTGACACTATTAATATCAGTAACATTGAAACAGGTGATAATTTTACAACTGGAAATATAAATGGATATAATTTTAGATTAGAAATTGAAGACCCATATGGTGACGATATGATTAAATTAATTACATTAACAATAAATTACAAAATAACAGCAAAAAGGGAAGAAAGTATAAAACTTCAAAGAATAAAACAATTACCTTTTGACGAAAACTAAAGAAGAAAGGAAAAGCTATGAAAAACGAAAAAGGTATTACTTTAATATCACTTATTGTTTATATTATCTTACTTACATTGGCAGTTGCAGGTATTTCAAATATAATGGGAGCAATGCATAGTAATGTAAATAGTATGGATAAAGCATCAGAGAGCGCAGTTTCTTTATCAAGGTTTAATATGCATTTCATTAAAGATATAAAAAGGGATGATGTCAAAATTGTAAGTAGCACTAGCGATCAGGTACAATTATCATTTACAAATGATGCAGGCGAAAATGAAATTGTTAAATATTCAATACAAAATAATGCATTATATAGAAATAAAGTCAAAATATGCAGTAATGTAAATGCAGGTACAATAACTGCAAATGAAGATACAGGAGTGATACAAGTGTACCTAAAAATTAACAATTATGAGAAAATAACAAAATATGTGTTAGAACCAAAAAATAGTGAGAAAATAATTATTTAATGTATTTGTATATATATAAACTAAAGATTGGAGGAAAAACAAATGGATGTTAGAAGAAGACAACCAATAGGAATAGAACTAGTTAAAAGAGGAATTGTTAGTCAAAATGATATACAAACAGCCCTTGATTATCAAAAACAGAACCCAAATGAAAAACTTGGAGATATAATTCATAACCTAAATTTATGTGGTGAACAAGATTTGTTAGATGCAATAGGCGATGTTTTTGGAGAAAAAACAATGTTACTTAGACCAAGTGATGTTAAAATAAAGGTTGACGAATATATTTCTCCAGATATATTAAGGCAAAATAGTGCAGTATTATTTGATGTAGAAGACCGGAAAAGCTAAAGTATGTTTTGCAGATACTGCAAACAAAAGAGCAATAGATACAATTAGACTTTTACTTTTAAATAGAGGACTTTTAATGGAAAAATATATAACATTTAAGTCTAATATTGATCAGGTTCTAAATGAGATGGCAGGGAAAGCAACAGATAAGATAGGAAGTTCTAGCGATATAACTGCTCTTGTAGATAGTGTTATAAAAAATGCCATGGAAAGAAGAGCAAGCGATATTCACTTTGAACCAATGGAAGAAAATTTAAGAGTACGTTATAGAATAGATGGTGAGTTATTTGAAATTGCAGAAATTTCAAAAGATAAACAAGCACAAATAACAGGAAGATTAAAGGCAATTTCTAATATGCATCAAGAAAAACAAGAGTCACAAGATGGAAGGATAACAATTTATCCAGACTATAATATTCGTGTATCGTCACAGAAGAATATATATGGTGAAAAATTCGTTTTAAGATTATTAAAGAAAAATGAAAATATTAGGGAAATATTCGAACTTGGATTTCCAAACGAAGAAAAACTTGTTGAAGATAGCTTTGATAAAAGAAATAGTATTACAATAATGGCAGCACCAACTGGTGAAGGTAAAACAACCACTCTATACAGTATTGTTCAATTTTTAAACAAGCCACAAATAAATGTTACAACAATTGAAGACCCAGTAGAAATTAGAATACCAGGGCTTAACCAAATAGAAATAGATGCAAAAACGTCATTTATTGACTCATTAAGAACAGTTTTAAGACAGGACCCAGATATTATCCTAGTTGGAGAGATAAGAGATAAAGAGACAGCTGAAATTGCTATGCAAGCAGGACAAACAGGTCACTACGTACTTTCAACAATACACACAATTGATGCAATTGAGGTAATCACAAGATTAAGAAAAATGGGTGTATCTAACTACGATATTTCAAGTACTGTTGCAACAACAGTTTCGCAAAGATTAGTAAGAAGATTATGTAAAGATTGTGCTAGAGAAAGAGACTTTACAAAGAAGGAATTAGATTTCATACACAACATCGAAGAGAAAGACAATGTAAAATTTGATTTAGCAGGAAAGAAAACTTATGATGCAGTTGGATGTGATAAATGTAATCATGTTGGATATTATGACAGAATAGGTATTTTTGAAGTATTGACATTTGATGAAAAGATTAGAGAATTAGTTGCACAAGATGCATCAACTTTACAAATAACAGAAGAAGCAATGAAAGGTAGATATAAACCATTAATAGTTGATGGAATTTATAAAGTATTAGATGGAATTACAAATCTAGACGAGTTAAATAGAAAGCTACGTATATATTAATAAAAATTAATAAGAAATAATGGAGGATAAAAATGGTTCATATTGAAAAAATTATTGACGAAGCTATAAGTAAGCAAGCATCAGATATTCACTTAATTTGCGGAATAAAACCAATGTTAAGAATAATAAAAGCTCTAGTACCAGCAGATGGAACTGAAGTATTAACAGAAGAAGATATGGCAGATATATATGATTTCTTTATAAGTGGAAGCGTAGAAAGGGACAAGTTATATGAAGAAACAAGAAAAATAGATATGTCATATCAATACAAAGACATAAGACTAAGAGTTAATATTTCGTCAGAAAATGATATTCCACTATTTACATTAAGAATTATTAAGAGTACACTTCCACCATATGAATCTCTTGGAATACCAGATGTTGTCAGAAATATGATTAATCAACCACAAGGATTAATTCTAGTTACTGGAAAAACTAACTCAGGAAAAACAACCACTTTAAATGCATTAATAGATGTAATTAATGAAGAGTCGAATAGAAAGATATTAACACTAGAAAACCCAGTAGAGTATAGACACAAATCAAAAAATTGCATTATAGTACAAAAAGAAATTGGAGCAGGAAAAGATGCCTTAACATTTAGTGATGGTGTAAAAAACTCATTAAGAGAGGACTGCGATATATTAGTAATAGGAGAGATAAGAGATAAAGAAACAATGGAAGCTGCCATAGAAACAGCAGAATCTGGACATTTAGTAATTGGAACACTTCATACAAAATCTTGTGCAGAGACACTAGACAGAATGATAGACTTCTATGAAGTTAGAGATCAGGCAAGTATAAAATATCTATTATCTTCATTACTTAAACTTGTTGTATCTCAGAGATTAATAAAAGGTATAGATGGATCATTAGTGTTAATTCCAGAAGTTATGGTTGTAGATAATATTATCTCTGGATTAATTAGAAAAGAAAAATTAGGAACATCTGAAGTAGAAGATGCCATACAAAGTGGTTCAGACAAAGGAAATATAAGTCTTATAAATTCACTTGCAAAGATGTTCGTTGACGAAAGAATTACTTTAGATCAAGCTAAAGCACAAATAGAAGAGAAAAATATTGAAATATTAAATAGAACAATAATGCAAATGAAAATAAAGAAAGATAAAATTTTATAAGCAAATTAATTAAAGGAGGTATTTTATGCCTATATATAGATACAGAGCAATGACTGCTAATGGAATGATAGTAACCAATACAATTGAAGAGAATAATAAATATTTGGCAATAAAAAAACTAAAAAGAAATAATTTAATTCCAATAAATGTTGACAAAACTCTTCAAAGAAAAAAGTCAAAAAGAACAGTAAGAAAAAATTCAAGAAATATGGATGAAATACTTAAAAATGTTGATACAGCAAATCTTTTAATAAGTAGACAAAATTCCAGAACTACATTTTTCCAAAAAGTGTATCTTACTATAACAAAATCTGAAAGAATAACAACCAGAGATATAATTGTATTTACGCAAAACTTTTACTTATTAAAAAAGGCCAATTTCAATAATATACATGCACTAAATACAATAATAGATAGTACAGAAAATTTTACATTTAAAGGAATTCTTGAAGATATACTTGCAGGTGTTGAAGCAGGAGAAAATATGTATACAACAATGGAGTATTATGAAGATGTCTTCCCTTATCTTTATATAAATATGGTAAAAGTAGGGGAATTATCAGGAAACCTAACACTTGCTCTAGAACAAGCAGTTACATTCCTAGAAGAAAACGACAAATTAACTAGAACATTAAGGTCAATAATTATACCAAATTTAGCACAATTCATTTTCTTATTTGTAATGTTAATTGTAGGAACATTAGTTGCATTACCTGCAATACAAAATTTGTATGAAGAGATGGGATCACAAGAAACATTACCAGCTATAAGTATTTGGTTCTCTAATGTAGTAAACTGGATACTGGCGTACTGGTATATACCAACAGCAATAATTGGTGGGATAATTGCATTAATTATATCATATATAAATACACCAAAGGGAAAATATAATTTCCATTACTTCAAATATACAATGCCAGTATTTGGACAGCTAATATTTGCAATAGACTTTTCAAGAATAATGAGAGCAATGTTACTTAACTTAAATAATGGAATGAGAATTCAGGAAGCACTAGAAGTTGCAAAAAACGTTACAAAGAACTATGTTCTTTTATCAATAATGGAATCAGCAATTAACAATATTTTAATAGGACAATCATGGATAGAGCCTTTTGAAAGATCTAGACTTGCAACTCCAATGATGACAGAGATGTTAAAGATAGGTATGAATACAGACTTACCTCAAATGATGGAAAAGCTAGTAGAGTATATGGAAATAGATATTCAAACACTACTTGATAAAACAATAAAAGTATTACCACAAATCGTATATATTCTTGTTGGTGCAATCTTAATATTCTTCGTACTAGTTGTACTTGTTCCATGTATATATCTATACATGGGTGGTTGGCTACTTTCTGCATATGGATTCTAGAGAATATTAAATTAAAAAAAATTTATATTATAAAAAATAGCGTAAAATGGTTTCGTTTTATGCTATTTTTTAATTTTTTTTGATTCACGAAATCTTCTTAGATTACATAATATAAAGTATAGACAAAATACTAAAGGAGGAATTATAATGTGTAATTGTAGACGTAGAAGATGTTGCTGTTTGAATAAAATGACAAATAATGACAATTGTGAATATGAAACTTTATGTAACAACATCCCAAGCTATGATAATAATTACAATAGTAACTGTGGATGTGGCTTTGAAGACGAAGATGATGGTTTCCCAACTAATCCAATGTATGCACAAAGTTATGTGCCATATCAAGTAATGAATAACACTTTCATGCCTTGTGTAGGATTAAAAAATGGAACAATATATCCTGAACTTGTAAGTCCATATTGTCCCGGTCAATCTATGGAAGAAATTCAGTATATCATGGATACTAATGTTATAAAGGAGGGCTGTAACAGATGAACGAAGATAATGAAATGATAATGTTAGACGATATTGAATCAAGAGTTACATGCTCTTGTATGCAAAACAATGATACACAAGAAGATATGCTAAAACAAATTAAATGCTACAATTTTGCAATAATTGAGCTTGCTTTATATCTTGATACACATCCAGATGATGAAAGAGCAATTTGCTTGCACAATAATTATTGTAGAACTTTAAGAGATTTAAAAGACAAATATCAAAAAGTATATGGCCCACTTTCGATATATTGCCCTTGCAATAAGTGGCGTTGGCTTGAACAACCTTGGCCATGGGAAGGGGGAGAGATATAATATGTGGACTTATGATAAAATACTAGAATATCCTATAAATATAAAGGAAACAAATACAGAACTTGCAAGAAATATTATTTCTCAATATGGTGGACCAGATGGAGAACTTGCTGCGTCATTAAGATATTTATCACAAAAATTTGGTATGCCAGATCAAAGATCAAAAGCCATATTAAATGATATTGGAACAGAAGAACTTGCTCACTTAGAAATGGTTGGTTCAATAGTACACCAATTAACAAAAAATGCATCAATAGAAGAAGTAGAAAAAGGCGGACTTGCGCCTTATTATACAGACCATGGATTAGGAGTTTATCCACAAGCTGCAGCAGGTAATCCATTTACAGCAGCATATATTGCAGTAAAAGGAGATCCGATTGCAGATCTTCAGGAAGACTTAGCAGCAGAACAAAAGGCAAGAGCAACTTATGAAAAATTAATAGATTTATGCAAAGGACATCCAGATGTAATTGATCCACTTAAATTCTTAAGACAAAGAGAAATAGTTCACTTCCAAAGATTCGGCGAAGCATTAAGGGGAGTACAAGATAAACTTGCGCAAAAGAAATTTTATATGAATTCGGAAAGTCCTATGTTTGTTGCAAATAATGATAATATGAATAGCACAAATAATATGAATTATTCAAATATGGGAAATATGAATAATATGAATAATATGAATAATATGAATAATAATTGTGGTTGTGGTAGATAATAGGTAATAAAGAAAATAAAAAATCATACAAATTTTATAAAAACAAAAAAAGAGAAGAAGGTTCGCATTTTAGAATCTTCTTCTCCTTGATAGTAATAATGAAAAATTTAAACAATCAAGCATTTTTTAAAACTTTTTTAAGCTTTTTCTTCGTCAACTGTTATAACTTGTTTTCCGTTATAATATCCACAGTTAGTACAAGCTCTGTGTGGTAATACAGGCTCATGACAATGTGGGCAAGTCGCAATACTTGGTTTTTCTACTTTCCATGTAGATCTTTTTAATCCTGTTCTTGCTTTTGACCATCTTCTTTTTGGTTGTGCCATCTTAAATTACCTCCTTTTTATTACGACTTCAATCTATGTCTTGAATTTTTTTACTAAATAACGCTTTACTATTATACTAAAAATTTATTGAATTGTCAAGCATAAAATAGCTAAAATTCTATAAAATGCTTAAATTTCTATAATTCCACCTATAACTTTACTATTTTCTCTAGTTGGAAGTATCCTTGCACCACCAGCAATGATAATTCTATCATTTTTTTCTAAATATCCATCTTGCTCTAATTTTTGAATTCCAAGTTCAAGTAAATTCTCTATAGATTCTTGCTTTGGAAGAAGTATAGGGAATACGTTCCATATTAAAGCTAACTGGTTATATGTTTTTTCGTTTGATGTAACAGCAAATACAGGGCATTTAATACCAAGACCTGACAAATATCTTGCTGTGTTACCAGTATTTGTATATGCAACAACTGCCTTAGCATTAACTTTTCTAGCCATTCTACATACTGCATAATTTATATTATATTCTAGGTCATCAGTTTCTACTTTTTGGTATTTATTATTAAATCTTTCCCAATATTTAATTTGTTTTTCGATTGTTTCAGAAATATCAACCATAGTTTTTACACATTCAACTGGATATTCCCCTGTTGCACATTCTCCAGAAAGCATTATAGCACCAGTTCTGTCATATATAGCATTTGCAACGTCGCTTACTTCAGCTCTAGTAGGTCTTGGGTTATGAGTCATAGACTCAAGCATTTGAGTTGCAGTAATAACTGCTTTTCCCTTTCTATTGCATAGCTTTATAATATCTTTTTGAGCAATTGGGACATCTTGGAAAGGTATTTCAACACCAAGATCACCTCTACCAATCATAATTCCAGCAGAGCAGTCTAAGATTTCTTCAAGATTATCCATTCCTTCTTGATTTTCTATTTTACAAATAATTTTGATATTTTCTCCGCCATTTTCGTCAAGAACTTTTCTAATTGCCATAACGTCTTCTTTATTTCTTACAAAAGATGCAGCAATATAGTCAAACCCAACTCTAGCACCATCTTTTAAGTCTTGAATATCTTTTTCTTTTAAAGCTGGTAAATTAAGATGTATACCAGGTACATTTACACTTTTTCTATTTCCAAGGTTTCCACCATGTTCAATTTTGCAAACGATGTCTTTATCTTTAATCTCAGTAACGCTAAGTTCTATCAATCCATCGTCTAAAAGGATCTTAGAACCAACTTTTACATCTAAATACAATTCTTTATGAGTTATAGAAACTTGTGTTTCGTCTCCTTCTATATCTTCATTTACAAGAGTTATAGTATTACCAGTAACTAAATTTGCTGGTGCAGATTTTAACATTCCTGTTCTAACTTCTGGTCCTTGTGTATCTAAAAGTAATGCAACAGGTTTATTTGCAGTTGCTCTTGCTTTGAAAAATTTATCAATTTTTTCTTTTTGTTCAGGATAACTTCCATGAGAGAAGTTTATTCTAACAACATCCATTCCAGCATCCATTAATTCTTCAAGTCTATTTTCACTTGCAGGTCCAATTGTACATACGATTTTTGTTTTTCTTAAATAGTTTTTCATTTAAAATCTTTCCTTTCTTTTCCTTAACATATGTTATATAGTATAGCACTTTTAAGGCAATTTGTATACGTTTTTTTGAAAATTTTTTGAAAATTAGCATTCATAGATATTTTCATTAAAATCTTGACACATAAACTCAAAAAATATATAATGAAGGTGTTAAAAAAATATGAATTAGGGGGGCTATTATGAGTGATATTGAAATTGCAAGAAATGCAAAACTAAAAGATGTTAGAGAGATTGCAAAAAACATACGGACTAAAAGAAGAAGAAGTTGAGAGCTACGGAAAGTATAAAGCAAAAATTACAGAAGAAGCTTTTAAAAGATTAAAAAATGAAAAAGATGGAAAGCTAGTACTTGTTACAGCAATTAATCCAACTCCATTAGGAGAAGGAAAAACTACAATGTCAATAGGATTAGCAGATGGACTTAGAAAAATAGGAAAGAAATCAATACTTGCACTTAGAGAGCCTTCACTTCGGACCTGTATTTGGAATAAAAGGTGGAGCAACAGGTGGTGGATATGTTCAAATTGCACCAATGGAAGATATAAATTTACACTTTACAGGAGATATACATGCAATGACTGCAGCAAATAATCTACTTTCTGCAATGATTGATAATCACATCTTCCAAGGTAATGCACTTGGATTTAAGAAAGTAGTTTGGAAGAGATGCTTAGACTTAAATGATAGACAACTAAGAAAAATTACATGTGGTCAGTCAAATGAAAAGGGAATGATTCCAAGAGAAGATGGCTTTGATATAACTGTTGCATCAGAAATAATGGCAATACTTTGCCTTTCAAAAGATATTAAAGATTTAAAAAATAGAATAGCAAGAATAATTGTGGGATACAACGAAAAGGGAGAGCCAATAACTGCAAAGGATTTGAAAGCAGAAGGAAGTTTAGCTGTACTTCTAAAAGATGCAATAAATCCAAATTTAGTACAAACACTAGAAAATACTCCAGCAATAGTACATGGTGGTCCATTTGCAAATATTGCACATGGATGTAACTCAATACGTGCAACTAAACTTGCGTTAAAACTTGGAGATTATTGCATTACAGAGGCAGGTTTTGGTGCTGACCTTGGAGCAGAAAAATTCTTAGATATAAAATGTAGAGAAGCTGGATTAAAGCCAGATGCAGTTGTTTGCGTTGCTACAATGAGAGCCTTAAAATATCATGGTGGTGCAAGTAAAGAAGAAGTTCAAAAAGAAAACATGGAAGCTTTAGAGAAGGGAATACATAATCTTTTAAGACATGTTGATAATTTAAAGAATAAATATGGTTTAAATGTTATAGTTGCAATAAACAGATTTTTAACTGATACAGAAAAAGAAATAGACTTTTTACAATCTAAACTTAAAGAATATGGAATTAATATGAGCCTAGTAGAAGCTTGGGCAAAAGGCGGAGATGGAGCAGTTGATTTAGCAGAAAAAATAGTTAAACTTTGTGAAGAGCCAGAAGATTTTAAATATATGTATGAACTTAATGAAGAAATAGAAGAGAAGATTAAAAAAGTTGCAACTAAAATTTATGGAGCAGAAGACGTAGAATTTTCAGATGAAGCAAAAGAAAGCATAGCACAAATTAAAAAATTAGGATTTGGAAATTTACCTGTATGTATTGCAAAAACACAATATTCTTTCTCAGACGATGCTAAAAACTTAGAATGTAAAGATCCATTTAATATACATGTAAGAGAAGTAATATTAAAAGCAGGAGCAGGATTTGTAGTTGCAATTACAGGAAAAATAATGACTATGCCAGGACTTCCTAAAGTACCAGCAGCAGAAGGAATAGATATCGATGAAGATGGAAATATAGTTCGGAATATTCTAATAGATATTATAAAGATATTATAAAAATTAGATATTATAAAAATAAAAAATATTTAATCCCGAAATAAAAAGTTTAAACCTTTTGTTTCGGGATTAAAATTTAGTTAAAAAGCTTAAAGTAATGTATATAAGAACTAAAATTTGGAAATAATAGGATATATTAAAATCAAATTTTGGAGGCAATATATTATGAAAAAAATAATTATATGCATAATTGCTATTTTTCTAATTATATTTGGATATTTTTATTATATGAATTATGGAGATGAAAGTGTAGAAACACTTTCAAAATACGGATCTTCTGGAGAAGAAGTAAGGCAAATACAGCAGAAACTTAAAAATTGGGGATACTATAACGGAAGTGTAGACGGAAAATTTGGAAGTAAAACCCAAGAAGCGGTTAGAAAATTTCAAAAGGCAAATAATCTTAAAGTAGATGGAATAGCAGGAGAGAAGACGCTTGCTGCAATGGGGATAAATTCTTCTAATTCTTCAAGCTCAAATAAAGCATCAGCAAGTTCTTCTGACCTAAATCTTTTAAGTAGGCTTGTATATGGAGAAGCAAGGGGAGAAGAATATATAGGACAAGTCGCTGTTGCTGCAGTTGTTTTAAACAGAGTAAGTAGTTCTAATTTTCCTAATTCAGTTGCAGGCGTTATATATGAATCAGGAGCATTTGATGTTGTAAAGGATGGGCAAATAAATCTTTCGCCTAATAAAACAGCAATAAGTGCTGCACAAGATGCGTTAAATGGCTGGGATCCTTCAAATGGAGCACTTTATTATTTTAATCCTAATACTGCGACAAGTTCATGGATATGGAGTAGAAAGATAACTCTAACTATTGGAAATCATATGTTTTGCAAATAAGTTTGCATAATGTGGTAAAATGTGATATAATTAAACACATAGGGGGACATCCCTAAATAGAAAAAAAGGAGTAGACAAACAATGGACGAAAAAGAAGAAAGAAAAGAACTCATTAGTCTCCAAAACCAATTCTATAAAAAAATGGTTTCGGAGCGGACCCCGGTAATCGTTTTCTTTGTTAACGGTTTCCAAATGCGTGGAATCATCACGAAGTATGACAGCTACACTATTGAGTTCTACAGCGACGGGGCGGAGAACCTGATCTACAAGCACGCAATTTCCACTATCAAGGTTGCGGGGACAAGGAACTTCTCACCCCCTAACGGCTGTGTGAAGGGGCAAATCGTCTAAAACTCCAAAGGGGCAGGCAAAGCTTTTGCCTGCTCCTTTTATTACAGAAGTATTAAATTTCTATTACATTTTTGTAAATACTATTGACTTATTTGGTAAATCGAATAAAATATAAGGTGTATAAAGAGGAAAAAACGTGAGAATTATAAGTGGAAAATCAAGGGGAACAAAATTAGAGACATTAGAACGGTATTGATACTAGACCAACATTAGATAGAGTTAAAGAAGCATTATTTAGTATAATACAAAATTACATATACGATGCAGAAATATTAGATTTATTTTCTGGAAGTGGTGCATTAGCCTTAGAAAGTATTAGCCGCGGAGCAAAACTTGCAGTTTCTTGTGATAATTCAAAAAAAGCTATTCAAATAATAAACCAGAATATCAAAAAAACACATTCTGAAGAACAAGTGAAGGTACTTAATGTAGACTTTAAAAGGGCTTTAGAAGAGCTTGGCGGAAGAAAGTTTGATATAATATTTTTAGATCCACCATATAAAACAGACTTTGGCCTTGAAGCAACAAAAATTATTATGGAAAAGGAAATGCTTAAAGATGGTGGCATAATAATATTTGAAACAGATAGAGAAGAAGAATATATAAAAGATTTAGAAGAATTTGCAAAAATCATAAATGTAAAAAAATATGGCAGAGTTAAGCTTGTTCTTTTAACTCGAAAGGAGTAAAATTACTTATGGAGATATTTACATTATTAGAAACTTTAGAAGAAATAATAGAAAATAGTAAAAGTGTGCCCTTTACCAATAAAGGTGTAGTAGATAGGGATGAAATCTTAGACCTTATTAAGGAAATAAGAATAAAACTTCCAGAAGAATTAAAACAAGCTAAATGGGTAAAAGAAGAAAGAACAAGAATACTTATAGAAGCACAAAAAGAAGCTGACGATGTTGTAAAGGAAGCAGAAAATAGAATAATTGCAATGATAGATGAGCATGAGATTACAAGAAAAGCATATGCACAAAAAGCAGAGATAATTGAAACAGCTAATGAGATGGCAAGAGAAATTTCAAATGGAACAAAAGAACATGCAGATGCACTACTTGGAAAGATAGAAGGTGTTCTTGAAGAAACACTAAAAACAATCCAAAATAATAGGAAAGAATTAAAATAGGCAAATAAATGCCTATTTTTTTTGCCTAAATTCTTGTATTTTTGCCTATTTTAATATATAATAATATCTATCGTTATAAAAAATGTATACATAGGTTTATGGGTTGCCTTTAAATACCCAAATATATTAAATAAGGAGTGTATGACTATTTTTAATAATCATACAAATTAATTATGAAAGTTGAACCTAAAACACTTCCAGGATTTATGGAATTGCTTCCAAATGATCAAATTGAATTTAATAGTATAAAAGAGAAAATACAAAAATCATATGAAAGTTTTGGATTTTTGCCACTTGATACTCCTATAATAGAATCTGCAGATGTATTACTTGCAAAGGCTGGTGGAGAAACAGAAAAGCAAATATATAGATTTACAAAAGGAGATAATGATTTAGCTTTAAGATTTGATTTAACTGTACCACTTGCAAAGTATGTTGCAGAGTATTACCGGAGAGCTAAGCTTCCCATTTAAGCGATATCAAATAGGAAAGGTATATAGGGGAGAAAAGGCACAAGCACGGCAGGTATCGTGAATTTTATCAATGTGATATTGATATAATTGGGGAAGATGCATTAAGTATAATGTATGATGCAGAAATACCAAATTTGATATATAGAACTTTCAAAAATCTAGGATTTGATAAATTTACAATTTGCATAAATAACAGAAAAATATTAAATGGTTTATTTGAATTTTTAGGACTAACATCAAACTCAATAGAAGTTTTAAGGATAATAGACAAAATAGATAAAATAGGAAAAGAAAAGGTCAAAGAAGAATTTAAAAATATAGGCTTAGAAGAAATGCAAATAGATAAAATACTTGAATTTATAGAGATAGATGGAACATCAAGTAAAAAAATAGAAAAATTAAGAGCATTAGGAATAAAAAATGATAAATTTGAAAATGGTGTATATGAACTTGAAGAAGTAATTAAAAACTTAAATACATATAAAGTTCCAGAGAAAAACTTCAAAATAGATTTAAGTATAGCAAGGGGATTGGATTATTATACAGGTACTGTATATGAGACATTTTTGGACGACTACAAAAAGCTTGGTAGTGTATGTTCAGGTGGAAGATATGAGAATTTAGCTGAATATTATACAGATAAGAAGTTCCCTGGAGTTGGCATATCAATTGGACTTTCAAGATTCTTCTATCAAATGAAAAAGGAAAACATATTAGAAAGTAAGCAAAAATCAATTTCAAAAGTATTAGTAATACCAATGTCTATATGTGAAGTTGGTTATGCACAAGAAATTGGTACAAGATTGAGAGAACATGGAATAAATACTGAAGTATTTTTGGAAGATAAGAAGATAAAAGCTAAATTTAAATATGCAGATAAACTTAAAATTCCATATGTTATTGTTGTTCGGAGAAAATGAACAAAAGGAAAATATGGTTACATTTAAGAATATGGAAACAGGAGAGCAAGAAACGCTTTTACTTGATAAAGTAATAGAAGATAATTATATAAGTTAAATTTATATTTATATAAATAACAATGTAAAAATTTACATTTAGCATAATGTATTTAGTAAATTAAAAGGAGTAAGGTTTTATGAAGGATAGAATAGCTAAAATAGAGAAAGACGCAAAAGAAGCATTAAATAAGATAGTAGATAGACAAACTTTGAATGAAATTAAAATTAAATATTTAGGTAGAAAAAGTGAACTATCAGATATTTTTAAAGAGATGGCAACGCTTGCTAAAGAAGAAAAGCCAGTTATTGGAAGTTTAGTAAATAAAGCAAGAAACAATATAGAAGAAATAATAAGGCAAAAAGAAGCAGAAATTGAGAAACAAGAACTAGAAATGAAATTAGAAAATGAAAAAATTGATATTACACTTCCAGGAACAAAAGTAAAAAAAGGATCTAAACACCCGGTAAATAGTGTGATAGAAGAAATAGAAGATTTATTTGTTTCAATGGGATATACAGTTGAATCTGGACCAGAACTAGAGACAGATAGATTTTGTTTTGAGCTTCTAAATTTGCCAGAAGGGCATCCTGCAAGAGATATGCAAGATAGTTTCTATATAACAGACGAATATTTACTTAGAACGCAAACATCTGCAGTTCAAGCAAGAACAATGCTTGCAAACAAAGATAAGACACCAATTAGAATGATTTGCCCAGGAAAAACATATAGAAGAGAAGATGATGCAACACACTCACATCAATTCACACAGGCAGAAGGTCTTGTAATAGACGAAAATATTTCACTTGCAGATTTAAAGGGAACTCTTGAAATATTTGCCAAAAGGATAATTGGAGAAAACTCAAAATTAAGATTTAGACCAAGTTATTTCCCATTTACAGAACCATCTTATGAAGTAGATGTAACATGTTTTAAATGTGGCGGAAAGGGATGCAACTTGTGTAAACAAACAGGATGGATAGAAGTATTAGGATCAGGAATGGTACATCCAAACGTACTTAGAATGTGTGGATATGATCCTGAAAAATACTCTGGATTTGCATTTGGAGTTGGACTTGAGAGAATTGCAATGTTTAAATATGGAATACCAGATATGCGTTATCTTTACGCAAATGATATAAGATTTTTAAGCCAATTCTAAGAAAGAGAATAGGAAAGAGGAGACGAAAAAAGTATGAAATTAAGTAAAAATTTTGTAAAAGATTATGTAGATGTAGATGTTGATATAAAAACACTTGCTGAAGATATGACCAGAATTGGAAATGAGTATGACGAAGCAAGAAAATTAGTAGAAGCAACAAATTTAACTATAGGTTATGTAAAAACATGTGATATGCATCCAGATTCAGACCATTTACATGTTTGCAAGGTAGATGTTGGAAGTGAAGTTTTAAATATTGTATGTGGAGCGCCAAATGTTAAAGCTGGTCAAAAAGTTATAGTTGCACTTCCAGGTGCTGAACTTCCTGGTGGAATAAAAATAAAGAGAAATGTAATAAGGGGCCAAGAATCAAATGGAATGCTTTGCTCTTTATCAGAAATTGGAATAGAAAGCAAATATCAAAGTGAAGAAGATAAGGCAGGAATACATATATTAGGAGAAGATGCAAAAATAGGTGAAGACCCTGTAAAATATATGGAACTAGATGACGAATTTATAGATTTTGATTTAACTGCAAATAGGGGAGACTTACTTAGTATTTTAGGTATGGCATATGAAATAGGTGCACTATATGGAAAAAAGGTAAAAGATATAGATTTAAGCTATAAGGCAGAAAAAGAGGATATAAATGATAGCTTCAAACTAGATATAAAAACAGAAAATTGCAAGCTTTTCTTAGCAAAAAAGGTTATGAACGTAGAAATAAAAGAAAGCCCAGAATTTATAAAAAATAGATTGATTGCATCAGGAATAAGACCAATAAATAACGTTGTAGATATAAGCAATTATGTAATGCTTGAAACAGGTCAACCACTTCATTTTTATGATGCAGACAAATTAAAACGGAAAAATCGAAGTAAGAATGGCAAAAGAAAATGAAAAGCTAACAACACTTGATGAGATTGAAAGAACATTAAGCAAAAATGATATTGTAATATCAGATGGGGATAGAGCAATAGGCCTTGCAGGTGTTATGGGTGGACTTGATACAGAAATAGAAAATGATACAAAAAATGTAATAATTGAAGCTGCAATTTTTGATGGAGTAAAAGTAAGAAAAACATCAAAGAAAATTGTAAGAAGCGAAGCAAGTAACCGTTTTGAAAAGGGATTAGACCCAAATAGAACATATATGGCTGCTGAAAGAGCATGTACGTTACTTCAAAAATATGCAAATGCAAAGGTATTATCAGGAACAGCTGTATATGATAAGACAGAAAAAGAAGATAAAAAAATAGATATTACATTAGAAAATATAAATAGTTTACTTGGATCTAATATATCTTTAAAAGAAGTAATAGAAATATTTGAAAAACTTGGATTTAAAGCTACAGCAAATGGAAATAAAATAACAGTTACAGTACCTAGAAGAAGAATTGATATAGATATTAAAGAAGATTTGATTGAAGAAGTAGGTCGTATTTATGGAGTAAACAACATAGAAGGAACACTTCCTAAAGTTCCAACAGTTCCACGGAAGATATAATGAGTATATTAGAGGTATTAGAAACAAAATGATTGCACTTGGATTAAATGAGACACTATCATATATACTTATTAATGATAAAGAAGTAAGAAATTTTACAACAGACGAATTTGAGGAAGTAAAACTTCTTGACCCAATGAGCGAAGATAAAAATACATTAAGATATACTTTAATTACATCGTTATTTAAAATATATGAATATAATGTTGCACACGGAAATAAAGACATATCAATATTTGAAATAGGAAAAGGATTTTACAAGAAGAATGGAGAGTATGGAGAAGATTTAAAATTATGTGCTCTTATGACAGGTAAATTCTATATGGGCATAAATGAAGAAAGAGAAGTAGATTTTTATATTACAAAAGGAATTGTTGAAGAGTTATTAAATAGTTTAGGATATGAAAATAGATATAGTTTTGTACAACCAAAAGATATGCCAAAAGAGTTTCATAAAGGTCAAACAGCAGATATTATAGTTAATGGTAAAAAGCTTGGTATAATCCGGAAGATTGCATCCAGAAATTGCAAAGGAAGCGGTATTTGCAGTAGAAATAAATATTGATAGATTACAAGAAATAAAAACAGGAAAGCCTAAATATAAAGAAATTTCTAAATTCCCAAGTATAAAAAAGGACCTTGCAATAGTTGTGGATAAGGAGATAGAGTCATTAGAAGTTGCAAAAGTAATTAAAAAGGCATGTGGAAGCAATCTAATTAATGTAGAAGTGTTTGATGTTTATGAAGGTAAGGGAATAGAAAGCAGCAAAAAGAGCATAGCATATTCTTTAACTTTCAGTTCACAAGATAAAACATTAACTGACGATGAAATTAATCCATTACTTGATAAAGCAGTAAGTGCAGTTCAAAAGGAATTTAATGCTAGTTTGAGAGATTTCTAAATTAAGAATTTTAATTTTATATATTACAAAAATATTACAAATATTACAAAAAAATTAAAAATACAGGTAATTTGTAATATTTATTGACATTTATTATTTTACTTGGTATCATAAAAATACGACAAGTATGGCAAAAAATAAAAACAATTTTAACCCAAAGGAGAAAGAAAATGAAGAAACAAGAGAAAATTGGAATATTAGTTTTAATTGTAATTTCACTAATTATTATTGGTATTTTATATATAGTAAAAGTATCAGTACGTAAAGGAAACGAAACATCCGCAAATTTAAAAGATAATACATATGTAGATGTATTTAGTGACGGAACAAAATTAAATAACAGTACGAAAATAAAAGAACCAAAGACATTAGAAGGAATGAAAATAGAAAATATACAATTAACTAATAATGATAAAGGAACAATATTGTTTGGGACAATAACTAATATCTCAAATGAAGTCGCAGGTGGATTTTTGACAGAAATAAAAGCAATAGATGAAAAAGGAAACGAACTTGCAACTGCCCACGTATTTGTAGGAAAATTAGAACCAGGAGAAAGTACCCAACTAAATGCAAGTTCAACTGTTGATTATTCAAATGCTTATGATTTAATTATTAAGAGAGCTAACTAAAGAAAAGGGGGAAAAGGAACATGAAAATTAGCAAAGAACGTGGAATCACATTAGTTGCGTTAATTATAACAATAATAGTATTAATAATACTAGCAGCTGTAACAGTGTTATATATTAGAACACATGATTTCGTAGCAGTTACTGCAGATGGTGCAACAAAATATAAATA
>CANQXL010000001.1 GCA_947627705.1 uncultured Clostridia bacterium | reverse complement strand
TAGCAGGAAACATGTGGGAATGGACAACAGAAGTAGGAGACCAGCAAGCAGATCAAGAAGCAGATAACATAACACGGTAATTATGCTGTCATTCGTGGTGGTGGCTTCACCAACGGTGGTACTAATGTTCCGCTTTGCTTCCGCAACGGCGGTAATAGATCTTCTATTAGGGGAGCTGCGGAAGTTCGGTTTTCGCGTTGTGCTTTATGTGAAATAACTAACTGTAGATGGGAATGTACAGAATTTTGTGTAATTTAGAAAAGTATTTAAAAAAATACTTCCTTATGATACAATAAATAAATCATATGGAGGTATTTTTTTATGAAGCAAAATCAAAGTGAAGAAGATGAACTAATGGAAAGATTAGCTAAAGAAATGATTAAAAGTGGAGATGTAAAAACTGCTTTTGATGTAGAAGAGAAACTAAGGAAATCTTTTGGTAAGGTAATAAAATCAATGCTAGAAGCTGAAATGGATGAGCATTTAGGTAATGAGAAATATAAACATCAGGACAATAAAAATGATAATTATCGTAATGGGTATAGTACAAAAAAAGTAAAATCAAATATGGGAGAAATTGAATTAGAAATTCCTAGAGATAGAAATGGAGAATTTGAACCTGTTGTTGTCCCTAAACATAGTAGAGATATTTCTAGATTAGAAAGTCAAATTATTGAATTGTATGGTATGGGTAATACCACAAGACAGATATCTGATTTTGTAGAAAATCTTTATGGTTTTAGTGTATCTGCGGAGATGGTAAGTAATATAACAGATAAGATAATACCAGAAATGGAAGAATGGAAATCAAGGAGATTAGAAGATGTATATCTATTTGTATTCATAGATGCTATACATTTTAATGTAAAGACAAATGGAGTTGTAGGAAAAAGTGCAGCATATGTTGTAATGGGAATAAGTAAATTAGGATTAAAAGAAGTATTAGGTATATATATAGGAGAAAGTGAGAGTTCTAAATTTTGGTTAAGTGTATTAAATGATATTAAAAACAGGGGAGTTAAAGATATTTTAGTTTTATCGTCAGATGGGCTAACAGGGATACAAGAAAGTATAAAAGCAGCATTTCCAAAAACAGATCATCAAACATGTATGGTTCATTTTGTTAGGAACACATTAAAATATGTAAGTCATAAAGATAAATCTCAATTTGCTCAAGATTTAAAATCAATATATACTGCATCAAGTGAAGAAATTGGGAAGAAAATAATGTTAGAAGTACAAAGTAAATGGAAAGAACAATATCCAACTGTAATGAATAGATGGGAAGAAAATTGGAGTGTAATATGTCCATTTTTCAAGTTTAGTCAAAAGATAAGGAAAATGATATATACAACAAATAGTATAGAGAGTTTAAATAGTGGATATAGGAAATTAAACAAAGGAAGAAATGTATATCCTAGTATACAAGCATTAAATAAAGTATTGTATTTATCTACAAGGAGAATAACGGAGAATTGGACCAGTAAAGTACCTGAATGGGGAGAATGCTTAAGAGAACTGGAAATTATGTATGAAGGTAGGATATAGAATAAAACTGCCAACATACTAATAAATAGTACATTGACAGTTTAAAAATAATATATTAAGATTGTTACATAAGGAAGTATTGAAATTACACAAAAATATTTACATACTCCTGTAGATAGCAATTCCAACTAACATAGTAAAACAAAAGCGCTAATTAAGACTAATGTTTATTTAGTCTTAATGGCGCTTTAAACATATGCTTTAACAATGTAATTTTAATGCATAAAATAAAATTATCAGAAATATAGCAATTTTATAAAACTTATGGTATACTAAAAAAGAATTAATAAATATAAGAAATGGGGTAAAATAATATGATAGATTTTTCGGATGCAATAGAAGAATTAAACAGCTATCAAGGTTCAGAAAAAAAGAAGACATTAATTTATGAAAATAAAAGGTATTTGGTAAAATTTCCAGACCCAATAAGAGAAAAGAATAAAAATATATCATATATAAATAATGCCTTTTCTGAATATGTCGGAAGCAATGTATTTAAAATAATAGGATTCGAAACACAAAACACTATTTTAGGTAAATATATATATAAGCGGAAAAGAAAAAATAGTATGCGGATGCGAAGATTTTACAAGTGAAAATATTATTTTGTATGAGTTTGAAAAACTAGCATTAAGTGCTAATCCAGACAAAAAAATAGGCACGGAATTAGCTGATATAATGGAAGTTATAGAAGATATACAAAATATATTTGGGAACGGACTTACTTTAGAAGATAATATTAAAGAAATATTTTGGCAAATGTTCATAATAGATAGTTTAATAGGAAATACTGACAGACATAATGGTAACTGGGGAATTACAGTAGATAAAAAGAAAAATGTAGCTAAATTTTCTCCAATATATGATTGTGGTTCATGTTTGAATCCAATGCTAGAAGAATCAGATTTAAAAAAATTAAATGAAGTAGAACTTAAAAATCTTGCAATAAATTGTTATTCTTGCATAAAAGAAAATGGGAAAAAACTTAATTATATGACATATATAAGAAGCAAGAAAAATAAAGAATGTAATACAGCTATTTTAAATGTATTTCCCAAAATTGATATAGAACAAATCTATAATTTCATAGATAATATAGAGTGCATGTCAATTGTGAGAAAAGACTTCTACAAAAATATTATAAAATTAAGATATGAAATAATCGAAAAAGTATTTAAACAATTATAATTGTAAAATATATAATTTAAAGTATCAAATGATAAAATTTAAAGGGAAGGAGAACCTTAAATATGGATATATTAATAAAAAACTGCAATTTAATATCAATGGCATATGGTAGACCAAAATTTGAAGAAGGTATGAGTATATATATATCAGGTGGAAAAATTACAGAAATCGGAAAAGATGTAACACCAAAGCTTAATTCTGTAATAATAGATGCAGAAGATAAAGTATGTATGCCAGGTTTAATTAATACACATGCACATTTAAGTATGAGCGTATTCCGCGAAACACTTGATGGATATGGATTACAAGATTGGTTAAATAAAAAAATTTGGCCAATGGAAGATAAATTGCAAAATAAAGACATATATTATGCGTCTCTTTTGTCATGCCTTGAAATGATATCAACAGGTACAACTACTGCAAATGATATGTATTTTATGACAGAAGATACAATAAAAGCTGCCCTTGATTTAGGAGTAAGGCTTCAAGCAACAAGAACAATAATAGATACAGATAAAAAACAAGACGAGAAAATTGAAGAATTAGAAAATTTGATAGAAAACTACAGTAATAAATATGATTTAATCACCTTAAATGTTGGCTTACACGGGCTATACACAAATGGAGAAGAAACAGTAGAAAGAATGACAAACTTTGCAAAAGAAAAGCAATTGCCACTTCATATGCATTTTTGCGAAAACGAAAAAGAAGTAGAAGATATAAAATTAGCATATAATGTAAAATTTCCAGTAGATATTATAGAGAAATATTTTAAAGGAAATCATAATATTTTAGCACATGTTGTAAAAGTTACAGACGAAGAAATAGATAGGCTAAGTAAATTAAATGTAAGTGTTTCACATTGCCCAATTAGCAATCTAAGATTAGGCTGTGGTGTTGCTAAGATTCAAAAAATGCTAGATAAAGGAATAAATGTGTCTCTTGGAACAGATGGGCAAGGAAGCGGATCAAACTTAGATATGTTTGAGACAATGAAATTTACAGCACTTTTACAAAAAGGTGTATTTGAAAATGTAAAAAATATGGATAGTTACGAAGTATTAAAAATGGCAACAATAAATGGTGCAAAAGCACTTGGCCTTGAAGATAAAATAGGAAGTATAGAAGTGGGAAAAAGTGCAGATGTAATACTAATCGACTTAAATACAGAAGTAACTAATCCAAAAGGAACTATTTTTTCAGATATTGTATATAATACTAAAGGGAGCAATGTCTCTCATACAATTATAAATGGAAAATTAGTAATGAATGAAAGAGAAATAGAAAACATTGATAAATATGCAATTTTTTCTAAATGTGAAGAAATTATTAAGAGAATCGAATGATAGCTGAAAGCATTGATATATAAGAATTGCGAAGCTTTATAATATAAAAATTCGCCTTGATTTTTCATAAAAAACATGCAAAAATTTGACAAAAATCTAAAAAGAGAGTATAATAAGTTTTGTGTGATGAAAAGTAGGAGATGATTTATGAAAAAAAGTATAGTAATATCCTTATTGACCGTCATGACATTATTTTGCACAGCACTTTGTAGCTTAGCGTCAACAGGAATGGTTACAGCAGATACTTTAAAATTAAGAGAACAAGCATCAACAGACTCTTCAGTTATAGCTTATTTATCAGCAAATGATGAAGTAGAAATACTAGAAGAAACATCAGGATGGTATAAAGTAAAATCAGGAGATAATGTTGGATATGTAGCCATGCAATACATTAATGTCTTAACAAACACAAATACAAACACAAATACAAATCTTGAAAACACAAACGTAAATGAGGATAGTAACAGTAGTTCTGAAGAAAATGCAAACGAAAATCCAGAAAATACTCAGAGCGAAGAAAATAATCAAAATGAAGAAGTAAAAGACGAAACAAAAACAGTAACAGTATTAGCAGCAGAACAAAAACTATATATAACACCACTTATAAATTCATTAGCTATAGATACTCTTTCAGAAGAAAAAGAAGTAGAAGTAGTTAGTAATACAAATGGGTGGTCTTATGTAAAAATTGGAACTGAATCAGGTTGGGTTAGAACTGAAAATATACAAAATAAAGAAGTAACAGAAAATACTTCAAATCCTAAAAATAATAGTTCATCACAAAAAACAGTATATATTTCAGGAAGTTCAGTAAACTTTAGAAAAACACCAAGCACTTCAGGAGAAGTAATAACTTCACTTCCAAGAAATACCAAAGTTACCTTAATAACAAAAGGTGAAGGTTGGTCAGAAGTTAAATATAATGGAGATACAGGATATGTATCAACAGAATATATATCAGAAAAAGCATTAACAACAACATCAAGAAGTATGACAACTACAAAAAAGAAAAACACAACTAATACTAGTACACAAACTACAAAGGCTGAAGTTTCTGAGCCAGTTGTAACTGGTTCATTTACAGGAGCAGATGTAGTAGCATATGCCAAAAAATATTTAGGATACAAATATGTATATGGAGCAAGTTCACCAAGTACAGGATTTGACTGCTCAGGATTTACATCATATGTATATAAACATTTCGGTGTATCATTATCACGTTCATCATCAGCTCAAAGTTCAAATGGTAGAGCTGTTAGTAAAGCAGAACTTAAAGCAGGAGATATCGTATGTTTCTCAGGCTCAAGTTCAAGTAAGAAAGTTAGCCACGTTGGATTATATATTGGAGATGGAAAATTTATCCATGCTGCAAACTCTAGAAAAGGAGTTATAATATCTAATGTATCAGGCGCTGGATATTACTTTGTAACAGGTAGACGTGTTATATAGTATAAGTTAAAGAAAGGAATTTGCATGCCACCGTTAATTATTGTAGCGGTTGGATATATAACTGGATTTATATGGGGGCTATATTTTAAAATTAGTATAGTTCCCATTATTTTTTTATTTCTTTTGGGATTAATTTTTATACCCCAAAAACCATACAAACTGTATATCATAATAAGTGTGATATTTTTAATCTTTGGTAATTATCAAGTAAAATATTTAGAAAATAAATTTGAAAAGCTGTATTGTGATTTGGGAGAAATAGAAGTCACAGGAATTATTGTAAGTAACAAAGAAGAAACACAGTATAAAAATTCATATGTTTTGAAAGTAGAAAGCATAAATAAAGATTCAAAATATAAAAATACAAATTTAATAGTATATACAAAAAAGGATATAGATATAGAATATGGAAAGAAAGTAAGTTTTATTCGGTAAATATAGCAAGGCAAATGAAGGTACAAACTATAAAGCATTTGATTATTCAAAATATTTAAAAACAAAAAAGATATATGGTATAGTCAATTTGGAAAGCAATTTAAATGTATCAGAAAAAAATTATCAAAATCCAATTCTAGTTTTATCAAATAATTTAAAGATACGATTAGAAAACAGTTTAGATAAATTTTTAGGAGAAAAGTCAGTAATAGTGAAACGGAATATTACTTCGGTAATACAGATAATATTTCAGAAGAAACACTAAATAATTTTAGAGCAAGTAGTTTATATCATATTTTGGCAGTATCTGGCACACATGTCAGTTTTTTGATTATAGGAGTAACTATCCTACTTAAGACATTAAATCTCTCAAAATCGAAAATAAGAGCAATCAGCACTATAATTTTAATCATGTTTATGCTTATAACAGGATTTACTCCATCAGTAGTTAGAGCAGGAACGATGGCAATATTAAATATCCTATCTCGGAGTTATACATAGAAAGAATAATACAGCAAATAGTTTGTGCTTATGTTTAATACTTACGATGATATATAATCCGTATTTGCTTACGAGTATGTCCTTACTTTTATCATATGGTGGAGTTATAGGAATATTGTATTTTTCAAAGCCAATTGAAGAAATGCTAAGTAAAATAATAAAAGGTAACGGAAAAATAAAAAAATACATAAAATCGGTCATGGCACTTAGCATATCTGTGCAAATAATTATTATGCCCATAATGATTTATAATTTCAAGTCCATTTCTTTAGTCTTTTTAATATCTAGCATACTTAGCAGCAGTTTAATTGGCTTAATAATCCTATTAGGATTTGTAATTTTAGTTTTATTTCAAGTAATGCCAGAATTTATATGTCAAATACTTGCTTTTGTATACAAAATACCACTTGATATTTTGTTAGTTATAGTAAATAACGTATCTAGGTTTCCTTTATCAAAAGTATATATTAAAACACCATATATTTATCATATGATTATTTATTATATGTTAGTAATATTAATCATACATTTAATGAAAATACCAAAACTTAGGAGAATTTTAAAATATAAAAAACAAATTATAATTGTAATTTTAATTCTTGTGCTTATTCCAAACGTTTTAGAAATCATACCATCAAACAGCGTAAAGATATATTTTATAGATGTTATGCAAGGAGACTCTTGTTTAATTATTACACCACAAAATAAAAAGATTTTGATAGATGGTGGTGGAAGTGAGACTTATGATATACGGTGAAAAAGTACTAATTCCATACCTTTTAAGTAGAAGAATAAATAAATTAGATTATATAATATGCAGTCATTTTGATACAGATCACGTAGGCGGAATTATAAAGGTTGTAGAAGAATTAAAAGTTAAAAATATAATTATATCAAAGCAAATTGAAAAAACAGAAAACTATAAGAAATTGATAAATGTAGCAAAAGAAAAAAGAGTAAATATAAAAATTGTTAGTGCAGGCCAAAGAGTAAATATAGAAAAAAATATATATTTTGATATATTATGGCCATGTAAAGAAAGTGAAGTTCAAGATAATTGGATTAACAATAATTCGATAGTATGCAAGTTAAACTATAACGACTTTTCAATGCTTTTTACTGGAGATATAGAAAAAGAAGCGGAAAGGGCAATAATATCAAAATATGCGACTACAAATATTTTAAAATCTAAAATTCTTAAAGTTGCACATCATGGATCAAAAACATCTTCAACTGAAGAATTTTTAGAATTAATTCGGCCCAGATATAGCATTAATAGGAGTAGGCAGAAATAACACATTTCGGTCATCCAAGTGAAGAAGTTTTAGAAAGGCTAAAAAAAGACAATGTAAAAGTATATAGAACGGATGTAAATGGAGAAATTGCAGTTGAAGTAAATGAAAATAATAATGTGAAGATAAAACCAACAATTGCAACTAAAAAATAGTTGCAAAAATATAGAAAAAGGAGTATAATATATGAGTAAAAGAGAAAAACTAATTGCAAAATTAAAATCAAAACCAAAGGATTTTACATACCAAGAATTAAAAACATTGATGAATTTATTAGGATTTTATGAATGGAATAATGGTAAAACATCAGGTTCAAGAGTTTCTTTTATCAATAAAAAAAAGAAAATAATAATAAAACTACATAAACCACATCCTAATAATATTCTAAAAAAATATCAAATTGACTTAATTATAGATGCAATAAAAAATTTGAAATAAAATGAAAGGAATGAATGATAAAAATGAAAAATATGATGAAATATAAAGATTTTTATGCAAGTATTCATTATGAAGATGAAACATCTACATTTTGGGGAAAGATAGAAGGTATTGAAGACACAATAAGTTTTGAATCTGATAACGTAAAAGGATTAAAAGAAGAAATGAAAAAAGTAGTTGACGAATATTTAGAAGAATGTAAAATGTTAAATAAAAGTCCCTTAAAAAAATATAAAGGGAACTTCAATGTTAGAATAGAACCTATGTTACATCAAAATGCAGTTTTATTATCTAAACAGTTTAATATATCATTAAATCAATTTGTTGAAAAATCAATTCGTGAACAAATCGAAAAATGTATGCAGTCTAAATAATAGTAGTAAGATTTGCTAACTTTGATTTTCAAAATAATCAGCAATGCCTAAAAAAATTCCATAAGCAAGCTTATTTTGGTAAGAATCATCCATAAGCAAGGTTGCTTCATTTGGATTAGATAAAAAACCACATTCAACAAGAGATAAAGGAATCTCAACGTTATCAACAATATAAATATCTTTTATAGCTTTTGCTACACGTTTTGTGTGCCTATTTACTGCAAGACCAATAGAATTTTGAATATAATTTGCTAAAAGCTTTCCGATTTTCCGATTTAGAATTGTAAAATGTCTGCCACCCATCATATTGAGTTTGCGGTATTTTATTTAAATGAATAGAAACAAAGATGTCAGCTTCTGATTCATTTCCAATTTTGACTCTGTTTTTAATATCAGAAACCTTCTTTTGACGTAAAGTTTTTGAATTTAATTCATAAATTGCATTTTCGTCAGAACGAGTTAATATAACTGTTGCATTAGCCTCTTCAAGTAGATGTTGTAGCTTCAAGGCAATTTGCAAATTAATATCAGATTCATTTACTCCATTAGGAGCTGATGCACCACCATCTTCTCCGACCGATGCCCTGCATCTATGATAATAGTTTTTTCAGTTACAGGCATACTTGATACTTGGACAATATCATAACTTCTTTTCTTTGTATTCTCAGTAGCAAGATACACAGAAAAAGAAAGAAATAAAAATCATAAAAAACTGTTTTCTTTTAAAAATGAACATGAAAAATCCCCTCAATACATTATATGCAAAAAGGGGATACACATTCTAAGAATTAATAATTAAAAATCAAAAATTATTAAAATCATCTACTAGTTATTTTTATCAGAGCTAGGAATTCTTCTATTTATTGCATAGGCACTGCCAGGAGTTACTTTAGCTAAATGTTTAACTTGCGCTCCAATTTCTCCAATTTCCAAAACATTATGGAATCTGCCTTTTGTAACTTCAACAATACCAACAGAGATAGAAACAAGTGGGAATTCTTCAATAATTCCTTTTCTATTTGGAACTTCCAAATAACCCTTTTCTAAATCTTCTGGTGAGAAATATTCAACAATCTTTTTATCAAATTCCAAAATTATTTTTTGGCATATATCTTCATAATTATCGCAACTAACAAGTGCAACAAAATCGTCTCCACCAATATGTCCAATAAAATTATGAGAATCTTCGTCACTATTTACATTTTTAACAATTATCTTTGCTGTCTGTTTAATTACTTCATCTCCGCCAAGAAAACCATAAGTATCATTATATGCTTTAAAATTATCTAAGTCGAAGTACAAAACTGCAAAATCTTGCTTTTTAAGTAAACGTTTTCTAAGTTCAGCCTGTATAGGAATATTACCAGGTAACTTTGTAAGCGGACTTATTCCTCTATTGATAGCTACTAAATTGATAACATTCTTAACAACAAGATATAGTACTTCATAATCAATTGGTTTTTTTATACAATATTCAATTTCCTTTTTTAGAAGATCTTTTTCGTGTTCAATTGATGTATCAGAAGTTGTAACCAAAATAGGAGTCGTACCATTATCTTCATTATTTCTAATAAGTTCGCAAAGTTCAAGAATGTTATGATTTTTAAGACCATCTTCGTTAATTAATATTAAAGACGGAATATCAAGAAGAGTTGATTCTACATCCTTTGAAAGCACATGCCTTAAAGAAATATCTTTATTATTTTTAAAATGTGGTATTAAATTATTAATTAATTCTTCTTTATCTTCAACTACAAATATTTCTTGTATCATATAAATTCTCCATTTTAATAATTTTTAGCTCTTATAGTTGCAGAAACACCTTCAACATCAGTAGCAGTTATTGTTAGAAGGATATCTTCTTCACCTACAGGGTATTTATAACTAAATTCAGTTTGACCATTTCCATCGAAAGTTTCTTCTTCACCTAAGTTAATTTGTTGAGTAACAGTACCTACACCTTCTTCATCACGTACAGTTACGAAAAGATCTGTATCTATAATATAGAAAGTTATATCAGGTCTCTTATTACCTTTTACTTCTTGTTTTTTATTCAAAGTAATATTTTCGCTATTTACGGCTGTGATATAAAGTGTATTAAGTCCAGAAGGAATCTCAGTAGATGCCTCAATAGAAATTGCTCCATCTTCATCTGGGTATACTGTTATATCTTCGTCAGCATTCCATCTGTATGTCATAGAAGTAATACCATCAACATCAGAAGCTACAATCTTCATATAAGAATTGTTTACAACAGAAAGGTCGATTGCAATTCCATCGTAAGCATATTCATAGTACTCAGTTGCAGATTTACCATTATCGTCAGTTGCAGTAACTGTAAGAGTATTTATACCAGAAGGAATACTTAAATCAGAAATTACAACTTCAGTTTCAGAATCGCCTTGTATAATTGTTTCTTGCCCATTATTCCAATTATATTTTACTCTGGCAATTCCTTTATTATGAGAAACAGAAACAGTAGCATTATTTCCGATCTTGTGCAAATGTAATTACTGGAATTGTATTGTCTATATCTACATCACTTGCAAAATCATTAAAAAATATTGCATAAGTTCCTTCTCCCATAAATATGAGCCCTAAAACAATAATTGCAAAAGCAAAAAATCTTACAATAGTTTGAATTGGCAAAGGTCCGCCCGGCTTGCCACTTGCCGTATATAGGATTTGGTTCATACTAAAATTTCACTCCTTTTTATATTACGAATTATAACATAAGCAAAAAATTTTGTAAATAAGAAAATCATTGATATTGCAAAAACTTTTTAAAAATAGTATAATTAATAATATAATTTTATTTAGAGAAAGGAAAAAAGCAATGTACGGAAATTTTAAAGAATTAATAAGTAAAGAAGAACTTGACAAAAGAATCACAGAACTTGCTGAGCAACTTGACAAAGATTACCTAGGAAAAGAGATTACAGTTATATGTGTAATGAGAGGAGCAGTCTTTTTCACAGTAGAATTAACATTAAGAATGAAAACAAAATTAAAATATGAGTTTATAACAATATCAAGTTATGAAGGAACAGATACAACAGGAGAAGTTACACTTAGATCAGATTTAAGAGATTCAATAGAAGGAAAAGATGTATTAATAGTTGAAGATATAGTTGATACAGGAAGAAGTATGAAATATCTTTTAGAATATTTAAGATCAAAGAATCCAAGAACTATAAAAGTATGTACTTTAGCAAATAAAGCAGAAAGAAGAGAAGTTGAAGTTCCAATAGATTATATTGGATTTGAAGTACCAAACAAATACATAGTTGGATTTGGATTTGATATAGACAATAATTATAGAAATCTTCCATATGTTGCTTCACTAGAAGGATAAAATAAATGTTTAATATAGAAGAAGAATTAAAAAAACTTCCAGGAAAACCACGGAGTTTATCTAATGAAAGATAAAGACGATGGTATTATATATGTTGGAAAAGCTGTTTCATTAAAAAACAGAGTTAGACAGTATTTTAGAAAAAATAATAAAACTGCAAGAATAGAAAAAATGGTCTCGTTGATAGACCATTTTGAGTATATAGTAACTGATAATGAAGCAGAAGCATTAATACTAGAGTGTAATTTAATAAAAAAGAATAGACCTAAATTTAATGTTTTATTAAAAGACGATAAAACATATCCATACATTAAAATTGGAATTAATGAAGAATATCCAAATGTATATATAACAAGAAGAATAACAAAAGATGGTGCAAGATATTTTGGCCCATATGCAAGTCCACGGAAGTGCAAAAGAAATGGTTGATTTTATAAAATCAAGATTTAAAGTTAGACAATGTAGGAACTTTAAAAGCCATGATAGAGTATGCCTAAACTATCATATAGGAAGATGCTTAGGCCCATGTGCAAATGAAGTTTCAAAAGAAGAGTACAAAAAACAAATTGACCAAATTATAATGCTTTTAGAACGGAAAAATAGATAAAGTAAAAAAAGAATTAGAAAAAGAAATGAACGAAGCATCACTTGCTCAAAGATATGAAGAAGCTGCAAATTTAAGAGATAAAATTCAAGCAATAGAAAATATAACGCAAAAACAGAAAGTATCAAATGCAATAAACAATGACATAGATGTAATAGGAATTGCAAAAAATGAGATAGGTGTTTGCGTAGAGATATTTTTTGTTCGTGGAAGTAAAATGATAGGTAGAGAGCACTATTTCTTAAATGAACTTAAAGATATGGAGACAAAAGAAATTCTTTCAGGCTTCATAAAAGAATATTATGTAGAAAAAGAAAATATTCCAAGTAAAATAATGATACAAGAAGAAATAGAAGACGAAGAGATTTTGTCACAAATTTTATCAGAAAATGCCAAAAGAAAAGTAGAAATAAAATCTCCTAAAAAAGGAGAAAAACTTAGATTTGTTGAGATGGCACAAAACAATGCAAGAGTCACACTAGAAAATAAACAAGAAGATAAATATGAAATTTTAAGCGAATTAAAAGAAAAGCTAAATCTAGAAAAGTTCCCAAATAAAATAGAAACATTTGATATATCGAATATTTCAGGAACGAATATGGTAGCTCGGAATGAGTGTATTAGAAAATGGTAAAATTAATAAATCGTTATCAAGAAGATTCAGAATAAAAACAGTATTTGGCCAAGACGATCCAAGATGTATGGAAGAAGTAATAGAAAGAAGAATAAACCACTCTATCCAAAATCCTAAAGGTGGCTTTCGGAAAGCTACCAGACTTAATATTTGTAGATGGTGGTATTACACAAATGAGAGCTGCAATTTCTGCATGTAAAAAATGTAATGTTAATATTCCAATATATGGAATGGTAAAAAATGATAAGCACAGGACAAGAGCTTTAATAAATACCAAAAGGGAAGAAATAGCATTATCAGAAAATGCAATGAATTTAATAACAAGATTCCAAGATACAGTACATGATACTGCAATTGAATATCACAGAAAATTAAGAGATAAAGAAATGTCAAAATCTTTACTTGACGAAATAGAAGGAATTGGAGAGAAGAAAAAGGAACTTTTATTAAAAAAATTCGGAAGCATATCAAAAATAAGAGATGCAAAAATTACAGAATTAACTACATTAAAAGGGATAAATGAAAATTTGGCAAGAAAAATAAAAGAAAAATTAAAATAAAGACATAATTTTGTATATGAAAAATGTAATTAAACATAACCCCTTGAAATAAAATAGAAACAAGGGGGAATTACAAATGAAAAAATTAGTAATATTTATTTTAAGTTTAAGTGTGGTACTTTGTATAATTTATGGAGTTTTAATATTTAGCTTTTTTAATGTATTAGCACGTATGTAAAAAGAAAGGGAAATTATGGATATAGCAAAAAATTGGACTGATTATGAATTAATAGATTCAGCAAATGGACAAAAGCTAGAAAAGTGGAAGGATATAACACTTATTCGCCCTGATCCGCAAATAATTTGGAAAAACAAGACAAGCCCAAATGAATGGGAGAAGGCAGATGCAATATATACAAGGTCAAAGACAGGTGGCGGAAGTTGGGAGTACAAAAAAAGAATTCCACAAAGTTGGAATGTAAAATATAAAAATTTAACATTTAACATCAAACCAATGGGATTTAAACATACAGGACTATTTCCAGAACAAGCTGTAAATTGGGACTGGATGATAGATAAAATAAAAAATGAAAAAAGAGAAATAAAGGTATTAAATCTATTTGCATACACAGGCGGAGCAACAGTTGCATGTTTAAGTGCAGGTGCATCAGTATGTCATGTTGATAGTTCAAAAGGAATGACAACATGGGCAAAGGAAAATGTTGCAAGTTCTAATTTGCAAGATAAACCAGTTAGATACATAGTTGACGATGTTATTAAATTTGTAAATAGAGAAATAAGAAGAGAGCATAAATATGATGCAATAATCATGGATCCACCTTCATATGGAAGGGGAACAAATGGTGAAGTATGGCAATTTGAAGATAATATATATGATTTAGTGGAGTTATGCTCTAATGTATTATCAGATAATCCGTTATTTTTCTTAATAAATTCATATACAACGGGAATATCAGCAAAAGTATTAGAAAATATTTTAAATATTTGTATAAACAAAAAACATAAAGGTAGTGTCTATTCAGGAGAAGTAGGACTTTTACAAAAAAATTCAAATATAGTTTTGCCATGTGGCATTTATGGTAGATGGGAATCTTTGCAAAAATAGTTAAAGCTTATTACTTATCAAATAGGAGAAAATAATGGAAAAATTAAAAGTAATATATGAAGATAATCATATAATTGTAGTAGAAAAAATCCCCAATATACCTTCACAGGGAGACAAAACAGAAGATATAAGTATGCTCGAAATAATAAAAGATTATCTTAAAGAAAAATATCAAAAAACGCGGAAATGTATATTTAGCACTAGTACATAGGCTAGATAGACCAGTACGGCGGAGTTATGGTGTTTGCAAAAACATCAAAAGCGGCAGCAAGGCTTAGTAATATGGTTAGGGAAAGAACCATCAAAAAGGAATATCTTTGCATTGTAGACGGAAAATTAGATCAAAAAAAGGGAACTTTAGAGAATTATTTACTAAAAAATGAAAGAAAGAATACAAGCAAAGTAGTAGACGAAAAAACAAAAAATGCAAAGTATGCAAAATTAGATTATGAAGTTATAAAATATGATAGTGAAATTAATTTATCAGTTTTGAAAATATATCTTCATACGGGAAGACACCATCAAATAAGGGTTCAACTATCAAATATTGGTCATAGCATATATGGTGACCAAAAGTATGGAACAAGGGGAAGACGGAAAGCAAATTGCTCTTTGGGCATGCAAACTTACGATAATTCACCCTATAACAAAAAACGAAATGTGTTTTACTTCTATTCCAGAAAAAGTACGGATCATGGAAGATACTAGAAGATGTAGAAAAAATATAGAATAAAATTTAATATGCAATTGTAAATAGTTATTTTTTAAAAATAATGTCATAGTATAAAGCAAGAGGTGATATTTTTGAGAAAGCTTTTTAGAGGTATCGCAAGTTTTGCTTTAGTTGCTACGTTATTTTGTGTATGGGCATTCCATAGTTTTGAACCTGAAGATATACTTACGAATGCTGGAACAGTAAGTAATAAAAAAATAGCTTGGGGAGTTAAGAGAGAAAAGGACCATAAACAACCAGATTTTGGGAAAACAAATGCAGAGCTTATGGAAAAGTACGATTGTATATATGTTGGAAATAAAGAACAAAAATATGTGTATTTAACATTTGATCAGGGATACGAAGCGGGATATACTGAAAAAATTTTAGATACACTAAAAGAAAAGGAAGTTAAAGCTACGTTTTTTGTAACAGCTCACTATGTGAATTCGGCAAGTGAAATCGTAAAAAGAATGATAGACGAGCGGACATATTGTGCGGAAATCATACAGTTAATCACAAATGTTTACCAGAGCTGGACGAAAACAAGTTAAAAGAAGAAGTAATGAAATTACATCAGGCAGTATATGAAAAATATGGATATGAAATGAAATACATAAGACCACCAGAAGGGGAATATAGCGAAAGAACTTTAAGTTTAACAAATTCATATGGATATAGAACTGTAATGTGGTCACTTGCATATGACGACTGGGACGAAAAAAAGCAAGGAAGGACTGAATATGCAAAAGAAAAGCTTTTGACAAATATTCATAACGGAGCAGTAATATTGTTACATGCTACATCTAAAGATAATTCTGAGATTTTAGGAGATTTTATAACAGAAGTAAGAAGAATGGGATATGAGTTTAAGTCAATTGACGATTTTCAAAAGTAGTAAAAAGTGTAAAAAAGTAAAAATCATATTGACTTTTGCTTTATGTATTGATAAAATAGTGATATCAAAGGAATGAAGGGAAGAACAAAAGATATGAAGATTGTAAATGATGTAAACGTTGGGGCTGTACACACACAGGTAGTTTTAAAAGAAATGTAGAATTTAATAAAGGTATAGATTATATAAGGACACATGGAACTTGTATGTTAGGTTGACATATGAGTTTTGATGTGTTCTTTTTTCGTATGTTTAAATAATCGGATAATACAATAATAATTTTCGACGCGACGCGTAGCATGGGAGCGAGTTAGAGACTGTTGGTGCTTTGCACCATACATGTCTCTTCGATGCGACCAACAAGGAGCAAGATAAATTATTATTGTATTATCCGAAACTAGAAAATAACAAAAGTAAAAAAGAACACAGGTGTATTAAGTAGTTTTTAATTTTAAATAATATAAAATTTTAAAATAAAGGAGTATATTGAAAATGAAAAGTTTTAAGAATCAAAAAGGTATAACGTTAGTTGCATTAATTATTACAATAATTGTTTTAATCATACTTGCTGCGGTAACGATAATATCAGTAAACAATATGGGGCTTGTTCCACTAGCAATAAATGGAACACAAAATTATGCAATAGCACAAGAGAATGAAGGAAAACTAGTAAATGATATAACAGACTTAGTGTTAGGTGCAATAAGTAATATAGAAAATGGTGGAACAGGAGAAAATGACAGTAGTAGTGAGAAACCAGAGCCACCAAAAAGTCCACAAATAAAAGATCAAGTAGGAGTAAAGGTTGATGTAAATACAACAATGTATGACGAATATAATAATCAAATTGTAGTACCAGCAGGATTTAAAATAGTAGCACATGACGGAAACAGTGTAGTATATAATTATACAAAAACAGAAGATAATATACCATCAGTGCAAGATGGAATAGTAATAGAAGATGCGGAAAATAGAGAAGGAAAAGGAAACCAATTTGTGTGGATACCAACGGGAAAGATAAAAAATAACGACGGAACAACAACAGAGATAAAATTAGGAAGATATGAAAATTTTACAATGATAGATGAAGTGTTGCCAAGCCCAAAAGAAGAAGGAAATGCAAGTACGGTTACAAATGAAAGTCCTGTTATAGACAGTTATTTCTACGAGTATGGAGCAGATGATGAAGTAGGAAAATCATATGATAATGCAAAAGCAAAAGATTTGAAAGGATTTTTAACAAGTGCAACAGGAAAGAATAAAGGTGGAAACGGTGGCTATTATATAGCAAGATATGAAGCAAGTTATGATGGAAAAGGAGACAAGCCATTAAGTCAGCCATCAACAGGAGCATCTGATGTAGCACCAACCCAAAAGGGATATTTGTGGAATAAAATAACACAAGGAAGTGCATCAGAAAAATGTAAAATGATGTATACTGGAGATGGATTAGATTATGAAAGTGATTTAGTAAATAGTTATGCATGGGATACAGCGATAGTGTTTATACAGGCATATGCAAATAATGTTTATTCACAGCAAAGATCATTAAACCTTGATACAAGTAAACAAAAACCAGATGACACAGGAAAAAGAGAAGGAACAACAGATAAAGTATGTAATATCTATGATATGGCAAGTAACTGTCAAGAATGGATAACAGAGACCTATGTTGACGACAAAGTACCGTGTGCTTTTAGGGGTGGTACTTACGCCAACAATGCTGGTTACGCGAGCAGTCGTCACTGCAATTCTACGACGGCTATGGCAAATCACTTTTCCTTCCGCCCAATACTTTATGTAAAGTAACACTACCCACTGATTAAGTAAACATAAGAGTATGTAAATATTTTTGTGTAATTTCAATAAAGGAGTTCTATGGTATAGAGCCAAAATTCTTAGTTAGTAAGGGAAAATAGTGTTTGACAAAGTTATTAAAAACGTGTATAATAAAAATGAGAAATGAGAAACCACGAAAGTGGTTGCCTGTATATATTGTAAATAGTCATTCTGTGCTTTATTTGTCAGGCAAAGCAGAATGGCTATTTTTATTGCCTATGTAATAAAAAGCAAATGATGACTAACAAGGCAAGGTTTATAAGAGTTATTCCTATCATTCCATAGAATAATAGATATGTAATTGTTATTAAAGCATCTCCCATTGTTAACCACCCCCATATATCAGTCTCACAAGCGTAAAAGCTGTGGAGTAGATTGTAACATCAAAGAGTAGAAGGGGCAACCAATTCCGCTTATTCTCATTTCACTTAACAATATACTACAAGTTTAATTAAAAAGTCAAGCAAATAGAACAAATTTTTGAAAAAATTTTCATTTGAAAATACGAAAGTGTAAAATATAAAATTCTAAAAAATTTTCTTGACAATAAAAAACAATTGTTCTATAATATAACATATAATTGTAATTATAAAATTAACGGAAATATACAAAAACAAGGAGTAAATATGAAATTTATACATATAGCAGATGTGCACTTTGATGTGCCATTTAGAAGATTAGAATCAAGGGGACTCGCAAATAAAAGAAGAATGGAACAAAGAAATGCATTTAATAAAGTTATAGAATATATAAAAGAACACCACATTGAATATTTATTCATATGTGGCGATCTTTATGAGCAAGAATATGTTAGACAGAGTACAATTGAGTATATAAACAAAGAATTTGAAAAAATTCCAGAAACAAAAATATTTATAGTCCCAGGAAATCATGATCCATACATAAAAAATTCGTATTATAATACATTCAAATTTGCAAACAATGTAAAAATATTTGGTGAAAAGATAGAGAAGGTAGAAGAACAGGACGTAGACATATATGGATATGGCTTTACAGATTTTTATATGAAGCCAAAAAATATTGAAGAGATAAAAATAGAAAATAAAGAAAAAATCAACATATTATTAACACACGCAGATTTGGACGGAGCAAAGAACAATGACGAAAGGTATAATTCTATACAAAAAACAAAATTAGATAGCTTAAAATTTGATTATGTTGCTTTAGGACATATTCATAAAGCATCATATGATGGAAGTATTGTTTATCCAGGTTCACTTATATCACTTGGATTTGACGAACTTGGTAATCACCGGAATGATAGAAGGAGAAATTGATAAGGAAACAAAAGAGCTTAAATTACAATTTATAAATATAGACGATAAAACATTTGTAGAAAAAGAAATAAATGTCACAGGTATACTTTCAATGGAAGAACTAATAGAAAAAATACAAAGTGAAGAATACCCAAAGAATAGCTATATAAAAATTAATTTAGTGGGAAATAAAAATACAGAAATAGATTTACTTGGAATTCTTAAATCAATTGAAAATCCTAATATTATAAAAATAAAAGATAATACCGAAATGGAGATAAATCTTGAATCAATCGCAAATCAAAATAACCTTAAAGGAATTTTTGTAAAAAAACTTCTAGAAAAACAAGAGAAAGAACCTGAGAATAAAACAATAATACAAAAAGCAATAGAAATAGGGCTTAATGCATTTAATTAAAGTAATAAAATATTACATAAATGTTGAATTTTATTACAAAAGGTGATATAATATAATACAGAAATAGGAGTGATGCATATGAACGAATTAGGTACAAGGTTAAAAAAAGCAAGAGAATACTTAGGATTAACACAAGACGATGTTGCAAAATTAATAGGAGTATCTAGAGTAGTAATAACTAATATAGAAAATGGTGCAAGAAAAGTTTCAGCAGAAGAATTATCAAAATTTTCAAAAATATATGGATGGACAATGGAAGAATTAATAGAAGGAGAAAAAGAAGAAAAAAATATGCAAATGTATGCTAGAACATTTAGTGAATTGTCAAAAGAAGATCAACAAGAAATTATAAATTTAATTAAATTTAAAAAAATGTATAAGGACAAAAAAATTAGTGAATAAAGAATTAGATTTTTCAAAATATTTCTTTTCTCCTGAATTATTAGCAAATGCTGTATTAAAGCAATATCAAAAAGAAATGGGAAACATAGAGTTTCCCGTTAATCCATTTAAAATCTTAAAAAATTTGAATGTAAAATTAGTAATCAGAAATTTTCAAAAATTAGAAGGATTATATATTCCAGCAACAAATAATTATGATATAGATTTAGTAGCCATAAATTTTAATAGACCATTATATAGACAGAGATTTACAGCAGCACATGAAATATGCCACTGTATTAAAGATAAGGGTAATCCAATTACTTGTCCAATAAGTGGAAAAAAGAACAACATAGAAAGATTTGCAGATAATTTTGCAGCGTGTTTATTAATGCCAACAGATGAGCTAAAAAAGCAAGTAGAAAAATATATAAATAAAAAAGAATATATAGATTTTAGTGATATAATATATATTTCAGAGTATTTTGGTGTAAGTTTTGAAAGTTGTGTTTTTAACATAGCATATAGACTTAATAAAATTGATGGAAATATAGAGAGTAAGATCTTAAAAAGTAGAATAAAAAAAGCACATCCAGAAAAATTAAGATTACAATTTGGAAGTAAAAACAATTTAAAACTCACACGAGAATTAATAGATTTTTATTGTTATGCTAGACCAAAGGACAATAACGCGACAAATATTAAATTTAAAAAATTTTTAGTGTTGAATGAAAATAGATTAGAAGGTATTAATATTAGTGAAGAAAAACTTAATTATGTTCTTGCTGATTTAAGGTTAAACAATGATTTTTCAAAATATAAAAATGAGACGGATAGAAATATTTTAGAAGCATTAGGAAATATAGAAATGTTAGAATATGTATTAAATACAAAAGAAGACATAGACATTTGGAAAATTGCAAAATTGCAAAAATTATTGTATAAATATACACCTTTTTGTGAAGATATAATCTTCCCAAGGCAATCAAATAATAGAATTAATGGAGCAGAGATAAGTACAGTAGATTATAAATTAGTGCCACAAGAATTAATAAAAGTTGGAGAAATGATAGAAAGCTTAATTAGTAAAAAAGAAAGTTTAACTATACATGAATATATTTTAGAAGCATTAAAAATTCATTACAAATTAACTGTAATTCATCCATTAGAAGATGGAAATGGAAGGTGTAGTAGAGGGATGCTATTATGGTTATTAAGATTGAAAAATATACCACCTGTATATATAAAAATAGAAGATAAATCTAAATATATCGATTCTTTAAACAAAATAGATAAAGAAGGGGATTTTGATTATTTGGAGCAATTGATATTAGAACAGATAATAAATAGTATGATTCTTTTCGACGAGAGATTGGAATTATAAAATATTTCAATTAATATTTTATAATAAAAAAATAATAAAGAAAGGAAAAATAAATGCAAATAAAAAAGATTCAAATAAATAATTTTGGTAAGTTAAAAGACAAAGAAATAGAGTTAAAACCACGGAATAAATATCATACAAGGAGAAAATGAGAGTGGCAAAACAACGCTTTTAAACTTTATAATAAGTATGTTTTATGGGATTGATAAAACAAAGTCAGGTAAAGAAATCTCAGATTATGATAAATATTTTCCATGGGAAGAAGGAGAATTCTCAGGGAAAATCAATTACGAATTAGATAATAAAGAGAATTTTGAAGTGTATAGAAACTTTACTAAGAAAAACCCGCAAATTTTTGACAAAAATGCAAATGACATAAGCAAACAATTTGAAATAGATAAAACATACGGGAATAGATTTTTCTATGAGCAAACAAAAGTAGATAAAGAACTATTCAAAATGTCAAATGTTATTATGCAGCAGGAAGTGAAACTTGATTCAAAATCAAGGAATACATTAATACAAAAGCTTTCAAATATAATACTTACAGGAGAAGATAATATTTCATACCAAAAAGTACTTCGGAAAGTTAAATAAAAAGCAAAACGAAGATATTGGAACACTTAAAAGTCCAACTAAACCTTTGTATTTAACAAAACAAAAAGTAGAAGAATTAAGAAAAGAAAAGCAAGAAATAGAACAGCTTCTTCCGCAAAAATATGAAATAGACGATAAGATAAATGAAGAAAAATTAAACATAGAGCAAGAAGAAAAAACACTTAAATTTATGCAAGAAATAGAAAAAATACAAAATGAAGAAAATCTTGATAAAGAAAAAATAAAAATACACATAAAAGCAAAAGAAGATTTAATAAAAAATAAACAAGAGTTAGAAGAAAGCATAAACAATATAAAAAGTTCAGAAGATAAAAAGAATAGTAATTCAAAATTATATATAATACCTATACTTATAGTTATTTTAAGCATAGTACTTTTTGTAATGTTTAATAAAATTGCACGGAATAATTGGAGTTTCTGTCTCAGTTATAGCTTTCATAGGAATTTTAATAAAAAATATAAATTCAAACAAAAAATATAATGATGCAAAAGAAGAAGAAAGAAAACAAAGAAAAAATATTACAGACAAAATTCAATATGTTGAAGAAGAAATCCATAAAAAAGAAGAAATGATAAAAGAATTAGAAGAAATAAATGACAGAAAAAGCAAAGGACTAAAGGAAGAGATAATAAAAAAATATGGAAATTGTTTAGTTAATATAAATGAAAAGATTGACAGATCAAGCATAATAGAAGAACAAAATTATATTAATGAAAGAAAACTCGCTATATCTAAAGAAGAATTAGGAAAGCAAGCATTAATAGAAAAAATAGAAAAATTATCTGAAGTAGAAGAAAATTTAACGATAAATGAAGAAACACTTAGCGAATTACTAGAATATAGCGAAGCTATAAATATTGCAAAGGAAGCACTAGATAATGCATATTCAGAAATGAAAGAAAGTGTTACACCTAAGTTTACACAAAATTTATCTGATTCTATAAAATCTATAACAAATGGTAAATACAGCAATGTAAAAGTAAACGAGGAAAATGAATTATCATTAGAAACAAAAAACGGAAATTATGTACAAGCATACGTATTAAGCGATGGAACTATAGATCAACTTTATCTATCACTTAGAATTTCAAGTATAGACGAACTAACAAAAGAAAATATGCCAATAATTTTAGACGAAACATTTGCATATTTTGATAAAAAGAGATTAGAAAATGTATTAAGTTTTCTAAATGAAAATTACAAGAATAAACAAATAATAATCTTAACATGCACAGATAGGGAATTACAAGTATTAAATAATCAAAATGAGATATCATATAATTTAATTGATTTACATTAGCTAAATAAAAAATATTAAATTTATCTAATTACATTATATAGATAAATTTAAGTCAGAAAAAAGTTTCAAAAGTAAAAAAAAGATAAAAAGTTTGACAACATAGTAAAAAGATTATATAATTATTGCATATTTGGCGTCTATGCCACAAAGAAGGAGATACAAAATATGTTTCAGAGATTAGAAGACGTAGAAAAAAGATATGAAGAATTAACAGCTAAAATTAGCGATCCAGAAGAGATTGCTAAAACAAGTTCATGGCAAAAATTAATGAAAGAGCATTCTGAACTAACGCCAGTTGTTGAAAAATATAGAGAATATAAAAAACTAGAAAAAACGATAGAAGAAAACCAAGAACTACTTAAGGATCCAGAACTAAAAGAACTTGCACAAGCAGAAATTGACGAAGCAAGAGATAGACTTCCAAAAGTAGAAGAAGAAATAAAAATTCTATTAATACCAAAAGATCCAGACGACGATAAAAACATAATATGCGAAATAAGAGCAGGAGCAGGTGGAGAAGAAGCAGCCCTATTTGCAGGTACTTTATTTAGAATGTATTCAATGTATGCAGAAAAAAAGCATTGGAGTATAGATATTTTGAATGAAAATGAAACAGAGCTTGGTGGATACAAAGAAATAACATTTATGATAAATGGAAAAGGCGTATATAGTAGATTAAAATTTGAAAGCGGAGCACATAGAGTTCAAAGAGTACCAGATACAGAAAGTAGTGGAAGAATACACACATCTGCTGCAACAGTTGCAATACTTCCAGTTGTAGAAGATGTAGAAATAGAAATAAATCCATCAGATATAAAGATGGAAGTATATAGAGCATCTGGAGCAGGTGGACAGCATGTAAACAAAACGTCTTCTGCAGTTAGACTTATACATGAACCTACAGGAATTGTTGCAGAATGTCAAACAGAAAGGTCACAAGTACAAAATAGAGAATATGCAATGAGACTTTTAAAATCTAGATTATACGAAATGGAAAAATCAAAACAAGATGAAAAACTTGCAAACGAAAGAAAGTCGCAGGTTGGATCAGGTGACAGAAGCGAGAAAATAAGAACATACAATTATCCACAAGGTAGAATAACAGACCATAGAATAGGATTAAGCATATATCAAATGGAGAACTTTTTAAACGGAGATTTAGACGAAATGATAGATGCATTAATTACAGCAGATAGAGCAGAAAAGCTAAAAGGGGATAAAGAATAAGAAAAAGAAAACGAATAATACAAAAAAACATCTCATAAATATTAATGAGGTGTTTTTTATATGCAAGAAATACTGAAAAACACAATGTTAGGATTGTTTTTTGGAACATTTGGAACAACCATAGGTGGAATAATTGGATTAAAATTCAATAAAACAAGCAATAAAGTACTAAGCTTTATTTTATCATTTGCTTCAGGCCTTATGATGTCAATAGTTTGTTTTGATTTAATTCCTGAGGCACTTGAAATATCAGAATTTGCAACAACAATACTTGGCATTACATTTGGAATTATTACAATGTTAATTTGTGATATGATAGTTCAAAATAACCTGCCAAAGGGGAAAAATAGCTTACTAAAAACTGGTATAGCATGTCGGAATAGGTCTTGCACTCCATAATTTTCCAGAAGGACTTAGTATAGGTGCAGGATTTGAAGCATCACTAAAGCTTCGGATATTCACTTGCTATAACAATTGCAATACATGACATACCAGAAGGCATATCAATGGCAGTTCCAATGAAGAATGGTGGAATGGGTTCATTAAAAGTTATTATTCTTGTAATCTTGTCAGGTGTTACAACAGGTATAGGGGCATTCTTTGGAAGTGCAATAGGAAATATATCAGAGAAAATAATTGCACTATGTCTTGCATTTGCAGCAGGTGCTATGCTATATATTGTAACAGGTGAACTTACTCCAGAGGCAAATAATTTGTATAAAGGAAGAATGACAGGAATTCGGTAATGTTTTAGGATTTTTAATAGGAATAATTGCTGTAAGAATATAAGAAAATTGTTATTCCTGAAGAAAAGAAATAATTTTTTAATTTGTGTTAAATTGAAAAAGGACAGGGTAAAAATTGACAAAATGCTATTAATATGGTATTATGAGGATATTCAAATAGGAGGGATTTTAATTGGATAAAGAAATAAGTTGCTTTAAAGAAAGTGAAACAAAAAATGTAAGAAATGTATTAATTGGTGGTGCTTGGCCTTATGCAAATAGTTCTTTACATTTGGGACATTTAGCAGCATTAATATCAGGAGATTTTTTAAAGAGGTATCATGAGTTATTAGGAGATAATGTTTTATATGTTTCTGGAACAGATTGCCACGGCACACCTATTACAGAAAGAGCTAAACAAGAGAATGTAGAGCCAAAAGATATAGCAGAAAAATATCATAATGAATTTAAAGATGTTTTCAAAAGAATGAATTTTTCTTATGATTTATATACAAAAACTTGTGATGATTATCATAAAAAACATGTCGAAGAAATGTTTTTAAAAATGTACAAAAATAAATATATTTATCCTAAAAATAACTTACAACCATATTGTGAATATTGTGGTAAATTCGAAGCTGATAGAGAACTTGAATTAATTTGTCCCAATTGCGGGATGATTACAAAAGGTGATCAATGTGATTGTGGCTATGTTCCTAATGAAGATGATTTAATCGGAGCAACTTGTAGAGAATGTGGAAATAAAACTATACAGAAAGAAAATACTCATCTGTATATAGCTTTATCAAAATTTCAAAATCAGATAGAACAGTATGTTAAGGAAAAACAAAAAAAATGGAGAGTTGCATCTGTAAACGAAACAGAGAAATATTTAAAAGAAGGATTGAAAGATAGAGCGGTAACAAGAGATTTATCTTGGGGAATTGATATTCCAATTGAAGGTTTTGAAGATAAAAAAATGTATGTATGGATTGATGCTGTATTGGGATATGTTACTGCAACACAAAAAATTTGCGAAGAAAAAGGAGTAAAATGGGAAGATTTTTGGAAAAAAGATAATAATATTAAGATGTATATGTGCCATGGAAAAGATAATATAACATTTCATACAATAATTTTACCTGCTTTGCTGATGGCAATGGAAGAAAATTATCATTTGCCAGATGTTATGGTTGCAACGCAATACTTAAATATAAACTCTGAAAAAATATCAAAAAGCAAAGGTAATGGGATAACAGTACAACAAATGATAGAAAAATATAATGTAGATTCTTTAAGATACTATATGATAGCTAATGGACCAGAAAATAGAGATGTTGATTTTACAGTAGAAAATTATATTAATGTGCATAATTCTGATATGGTTAATAAATTTGGAAATTTTGTAAATAGAACCTTAAGATTTAAAGGTTTAACAGAAATTCCTTTAGGAATTATGGATGTGCAAATAATAAAGAAAATTAATGAAACTTATAAAAGGGTCTCTGAACATATAGAAAATTTAGAGTTTAAGAAAGCATGTAATAAAATAGTTGAGTTAATTGAGATAGGAAATAAGTATTATGATGAAAGAAAACCGTGGATACAGAAGAAAGAAAATATAGACGAATTTAATAATACTATTTATACTTGTGCTAATGTAATTGCTAATTTATCTAATTTACTTGAACCAATAATGCCACAAACATCTAATAAATTAAGGGAATATTTAAAAATTGAAAAATCATCATGGAATCAAATACAAATAAAAGAAAAAATATCTCTTGACAATATAGAAATACTTTTCGAGAAAATTTGATATTAATAAAAATATGTAATAATAAAAGCAAAATAGTATAAATAAAAGCTAATTTTGCTTTTATTTATATATATAAAAAAGAAAGGCTGTTTTTGAAGTGAATAATATACTTAATAATAAAAATAAAGATGAAGTAAAGGAAACACTAAAAAAAGTAATAGACATAGGAATAGATTTTAAGTGTCAAGAAAACTTTACTCAAAATAAATTTGTAGAGGAGCAAATGCAAGAGCTTTTGGAAACTCCAATAAAATGAATTCCCAAAATTGGATTTTGGAATAATAATATATGGTTCAAACATATTAGATACTAATTCAAGCGATTTGGATGTATGTATCATTTGTGATAATATTTGTGCTGAAGATAAGGAAAAAATAACTAAAAAAGTTATAGAATTTCATCATGAAAATAATTTAAAAATTGACAAAGAAGTTCCATACGAAAGCAAATTAATATTATCGTATCAAGATATAAAAGAGGCGATTATTGATAATCCTTTTGTAAATAGAGGTATAGTTTCAATTAATCCAATTGTGAAAACAAAAGAGTTTCTTGCGTCAAAAGAAATGAAAAAAAGACTAATATTAAATATACTTACAACAAAACATATATCAATTAATTGCAAAAAAGTTGTTAAAAAATATGAAGAAAAAGCTTGGGATCTTATACTTAATACAATTATTGAATATGCAAGTTTGAATGATCTATCTCCAGAAAATATACTAAGAAACCTTTATTGTGATGTTAATACTGGAAATGAAGGTGAAATGTTCTTAGGATATAAAAACAATAGTATTGAAAAAGAAAAACATTTAATAAAACAAATAAAGAAAGCATTAAAAAGATATAAAAAAAAGAGAAAAACAATAATTTTATGTAATAATTTAAATCCATATTTACCTGACAGAAAAATGAAATTTAAATTAGCCTGGAATGTAAAATTGTTAAAAACTTATCCTACAGCAACATCAAATAAAGTAAATAGAGTAATATCAGATAAATTGAATGTGCCAATAGAAACTATAATTGTAACTAATGGTTCTACAGAAGCATTTGATTATCTATTAAGAATACCTAATATAAAAAAAGTTGGAATTTTTACTCCAACGTTTTGGGGGTATGAAAGAGCATGTAAAAGAAATAATTGTGACATTATAAAGATGCCATTGAAAGATAACAGATATTATGAATATGATAAGATTAATGAATTAAGTAAAAATGTAGATATGATATTTATATGTAATCCTAATAATCCTACTTTAGATACTTTAAATAGAGAAAAATTGTTGAACATTATTAGAAAAAATCAAAATTGTCATTTTGTAATAGATGAAACAGAACTTGTATTTAATGCTGACTATTCTGAAAGAACATTAATTAACGAAACAATAAATAATATTAATTTATCAGTTATTACGTCAGTGTCTAAATTTTTTGGAGTGCCAGGTTTAAGGTGTGGATTTATTATTACAAACGAAGTTAATGCAAAAGAAATTAATAGGGTTAGAATATTATTTTCCATTAACATATTTTCTGAATTATTTATGATAAATTATTTTAATAGATTCAATGATATAAAATTAATAAATAAAATTCAGAAAAATTTTACATATCTTATTTCAAATTTGAATTCAAAGTATATAACTGAGATAATAAATGTAAATACAGGATTTATTTTAATAAGATTTGCTGATTCAATTGATGTTAATGATTTAACAGAGTATCTTCAAACAAAAGGAATTATAATTAGGAACGTAAAAAAATCATATCCTAATTTTTTAGGAGAATGTATAAGAGTATCAGCAGGAAAAAGAAATGAGTTTAGAAAGTTGATTAAATATATTGATTTGTATATGAAAAATAAAACAAGATAGAAAGGAAGAATATATGTATAATATTGATAAAGAATTATTTATAAGAGAAGAATTAAATGGTATAACAGTTTATGATATAGTAAAGAATATTTATAAATTTTATGAAGGAATTGAATTAAAAGAATATTTTTCAAAAAATGAAAAATTAGAAAAAAATAAATTTGAAAAATTTTTAGAAGAAAATAAAAATACAATTTCATCAAATGTAAAAGTTAAATATCCATTTAGAATAAATTGGTTGGTTTCAGATGTATGTAATTTAGATTGTATTTATTGTTGTGCTAATAATAAGATGAATCCTGCAAAATTAGATGGAGAACTTTTAAAAGAAACAGCAAAACATATGTTGACATTATCACCATTAACAGTAGGATTAACTGGAGGAGAGCCAACACTATGTCCTGAAATTGGTTCTATAATTGACATATTAGATGGTAAATGTGCTATTGTTATAGATACAAATGGTACAACTTCTAATTTAGAAAAATATATTGATAAGATAAAAAATAGTAATACTACAGTTAGAATAACAATAGATAGTATGAATAATGATATTTCAAATAAAGTTAGACCATATGATGAAAATCAAATTAATAAAATAAAAAGAAATATTGAATTACTTAAACAAAACAATGTAAGGGTTAGTGTACATACGGTGGTTACAAAAATAAACTACGATTCAATAATTCAAATAGGAAGATATTTGCGTAAATATAAAATAGAAAAATGGCAACTTTATCCTGTGAATTATTCAGAAAGATGTAAGAATTTTTTTGATGAAATAAAGGTTTCTGATGAAGAATTAGAAAAACTTGAAAAAGAATTAAATAAGGAATTAGAAAAGGAAATGTTAATAAGAGTTTATAGAAATCAAGTTGATTTTCGTGCGAAAGGGGTCGTTTTTGCAAATTCTATAGGAGAATTTTACACAGATACTATATTCAATGGTGTAGATATGATTGGAGAAAAACCAAGCTTACAAAAAATAATTGAACATACAAATGTAGAAAATCATATTAAAGATTATCTATTCAATTAGAAATATATGTTAAAAGATAGGTTGTGTGGATATGTTAAAACAAGAAAAAAAATTTAATTTGCCAAGGATAGAAACCAAAAGAGTTATTCTTAGAAAATTTACTAAAAATGATATTGATGATTTATATGAGTATGCAAGTGACAACGAGGTTACACAGTTTTTGTCATGGGATACATATAAAAGTATAGATATGGCTGTAGATTATATTAAGAATGTATTACTAAAATATTCTAAAAATGAAATTGCACCATGGGGAATTGAATGGAAAGAAAATTCTAAGCTGATAGGAAGCATTGATTTTGTACAATATGATAGAAAAAATTTTTCTGCTGAAATTGGTTATGTACTTAACAGAAAGTATTGGAATAAAGGAATAATGACAGAAGTTTTAAAGGAAATAATTAAGTTTGGATTTGATGAACAAAACTTGATTCAATGAATGTAGCTTCTGAAAAGGTAATGCAAAAAAATGGACTTAAATATGAGGGAACTTTAAGGAAGAAAGAATTTTTAAAAAACAAATTTATAGATGTAAAATATTATTCTATTTTAAAGGATGAGTATTCTAAGTAAGAGAATGTACATAAAGAGATACATTGAATGAAAAACAAGAAGTATAATTGAAGGCAATGGTATATTTGCTGAAATGTTAGAAAAATTAGGAATTAAAATTATAGGAATATAGAAAGAGAAGGAAAGTTAATTATAGCTTTCCTCCTCTATTTTCTTTAGGGAGCTGAAAAGTCAGTCAATTCTAGTAAAGAGAATTGAAACATTGTTCAATGTTGCTCCTGGTACAACTGAAATATATTCCCAATTAGGTTTAGAAATTCCGAAGAAATTGTAAACTGTGTTAGAAGAATCAGGAATAAAAGGTTCATAAAGATTTGCAATGTTAACAATCAAGGCGATACAAGTAGAGGTGGTATTGTTAAATGCGGAAATATCCTGTTTAACCTGAATCCAAGGTTGTTTTTCATCATAATACTTGTTAGCATATTTAACAAGTTGTTGGATTTCCTGAATAGCATTTCTTAATTCAGCCTTTTCAATGAGAGTGCCCACTTTGGAATATGCTTCCTGAATAGTAGAAATTACATCAGGGTCAACAGTACCGACAGGAATGATACCCTTGAACTTTTTGACAAGAAAGGACAAGTTGCGATTGACAAAGTTACCATATTCGCCAACAAGAAATTTGTTATGCAGTTGTTCTAGAATTTCAGGCGTAAAATTGGTATCTTTCAATTCAGGGGCTTGGTAAGTCAAACAATAGCGAATACTATCAGAAGAATATTCGCTCAACAAATCTTTGACAGTAATACCATTGCCTTTGCTCTTGGAAATTTTCTCATCATTAATGTTGAGAAACTGACAAGATACGATGTGGTTAGGCAGCTGGTAATTCTCATTTAAAGCCATTAACAATGCAGGAAATATGATTGTATGGAAAGGAATATTATCCTTGCCATGAACATAATATGTATCCAAAGAAGAGGAATTTTTATAAAAGTCTTCCCAATTTAGACCATGTTCTTCACAATATTTTTTCCCAGCAGAGATATAGCCCAAAACAGCTTCAATCCATACATAGATTTTTTTGTCATCAAATCCTTCAACCGGTACATCGATACCCCAATCGAGCTGACGGGTAATTGCTCTGTCTATCAAGCCAGAGTTAGCAAGATATTTACGAGATTCATTTATTGCACTAAATCTCCATAAATGTTCGTGAGAACTCACATAATCAGTAATTTGGTGCTGATATTTGGATAACTTCCAATAAAGATGGACATTGCTGTGCTTTGATACAGGAGAACCACAATATTTACAAGTTTTGTTAGTAAGTTCATTTGCATCAAAAGTTGCCAAGCAGTCATCACATTGATCGCCCTTAGCATGACCACCACAAATAGGACATGTTCCTTCAATTTCTCGATCGGATAAAAACTGATGACAATTTTCACAATAATCCTGAAATTCTGTTTTTTCGTAAAGTTCTCCAGATTCGAATAACTTGGAAATAACTTCTTTTACAAAATCAGCATGAAAATCATTGTGTGTCAAAGAGTAAGAATCGTAAGAAAAATTGAGTTTTCTGAAACATTCACTAAATTCCTTGTGATAAGTAAGTGCGATGCTTTCAGGAGAAACCTTCTGATTTTTGGCCCGAAGTGTGATAGGTGTTCCATGACAGTCAGTTCCGGAAACATAAAGAACAGAATTGCCAGCTTTTCGATGATACCTTGCGATAACATCTCCAGGTAATAATGCTGCGATATGACCTAAATGCAATGAGTTATTTGCATAAGGCCATGCTCCTCCGATAAAAACTTTTTTGCTCATGTTGTTGATACCTCCATTTTTATGAATTTTTATTGGAACTGATGTGCTTTCGTGATTTCTTTTCAATTTTAACGAGTGCGCATATGTGATGCATCTTCTGATAAATCTTGAGCAGTAAGAGTAACAATTTCTTTAAAATCCTTATCAGGATTATCACTACGTATTTTATTTAATCTTTCGTCAATTTCTCTATCAGAAAATACATTTTCGATATTAGGATCAAATGCTTTAATTGTTTCAAGTACATGTTCTCCATGTATATGGCCAGTTTCAAAGTCTCCGTCGATTTCGTCAAGACTTACATTACCATTCTCATATTCGCTATCTGGGTGTGTCTCAGCCTCATCAATTTTATCAGATATATCACGTACACCTTTTCTTGGACCAAACTCACGAAGCACATCACGGTCTGTACGGTAAAATATTTCTTTGCCTCTAAGTTCTTGAGTTATAGCATCTCTATGTGATGTAGGATCTGTTTTACCATATCCTACTTTAACGTATCCCATTTCGCCATATCTTACAGTAATAATTCCGTTTTTTACAAGTGGAGAGTTAACTTTATAAGAAGACTGAACAGATTGCTTCTCAACTTCTGTACCATCCCTATTTGTCTCATATACTGTTTTATCTGAATATTTTCCACCAACTTGCTCTAACATAGAAGCAGGTCTTAAAGACTTATCAGGTCCTTGAATGATTAGAGAAAATCTGGTAGAATTTGTGTTATTTTCTATATTATCGGAAAATACAGCAAGTAACTTAGAACCTGGCTCTACTCCTAAAATGTCTCCTAAAGTGTATTTATCGTCTACTCTTTCATTAAGATTTATTTCTTGTTTTGACTGTATATTTTGAAGAGCTGCCTCATTTCTTTCTTGTAATTCTTGATTATTATTAGAATCATTTTCGTTCTCAGTTAAAACAAGCTCATTATTCTCTTTTTCTTCAACAGCTTGGTTAAGCTCAAATTCAGACATTGAAAGAATTTCCTTTTTACTTATTCCAAGTTCTTTAGCAGTTTGTTCTAACTGACTATCAATTTCTTCTAAGGAAATACCAGAAGTATTGCTTAAAGCATCTATTTCACTTAAAAATCCAATATTTTCATTTGCAAATTCCGCACTTGGGAAAATCTTACCATCGTTTGTTTTGCCAGCAACAAACACACCATTTTCGTCATAGAACTTTTGAATTACACTTCCATCAGCATCTTCGTCTATTACAACAAATATGTCTTTAGAAATAGTGACATCTCCTGTTTTAGTTTCTTCGTTCATGGTAATTGTTCCAAGGTATCTAACATTATCTTCTGAAGTATTTTCTGTGCCCTTTTCAGCCTTTAAATTTTGTAAGATATTATATATTCCATTATCCATATTTTTACATCCTTTCAAACAATATATCTAATTATATCACATTTTTTTGCTTTTGTCTCTATTTATTAATTTATTAATCCATTTTGCAACTCCGTCTTCATCATTACTATAATCAGTTACAAAGTCCGCCATGCTTTTCAATTCTTCGCAACCATTACACATTGCAATCTTTAACTTGCAATTTCTGAACATGCCTAAATCATTAAGCTGATCTCCAAAGCATATAGCTTCTTCTTTTTTTATATCCAAATAATCTAGAAGTGTTTTTAAAGCATTTCCTTTATCATTACCTTTATTTAAAATGTCCATCTCATAAATTTTAAGACCGTCTTCCTGAATCCTGCTCCAAAAATTTCTAGATTCTAATTTACTATAATTTTTTTCAATAAAATTTTTTAAGGAAGTTATGCTATCATAATCGCAGGAATCAACAACTAATTCGCTAATACAATCATTATCACTTATTTCTGAGAGACTGTTAATTATAACAGCATCTTTAGCTGAATTATAACTTTTGTATCTATTACATATAGAGTTCAATGTTATGTTTATATCATTATTTATAGCAAAGTCCCATATTTCTTGTACGGCTTTAAAATCAATTTTACTTTGATATATTATTTTGTTTTCGTCGTAATTATATATATTTGCGCCATTATCTGAGATAACGATTGGACTTGCATTTGCCATCTGACTTATTTTTTTAGTATCTTTAGTTCCCCTACCAGAACAAAGTATAACATACATACCGTTTATCAACCATATGCTTTATAGTATTCTTCGTGTATTCTGTGATACAGCTTTTTTTATTTAATAATGTTCCGTCTAAATCTATAAACATTATTTTGTATTTTTTTATATCCATATATAAAACATCTCCATATTATATTAAAAAGAAGTTATTAGAACATAGAAATTTCTAATAACTTCTATCCTTAATTAAGGATTTTTTAAGGAGTTAATAATTCCAAAATTTTGAAATATATCTACAACATGTGTCATCCTTGCCACTTAACTCTTTACTGATAGGGCAAAAGTTTTTATAGGCAAGTGGCTTAATATCTGGTATATTATCTAGATAGAAGCTAAAATTATCAAAATAGATGCTAGCCATTGGTGTATGAGTTGCCTTAATTCCACTTTCTTCAAAAATAATCAGCAATTCTTTAATTCTTTCTGGATGCATACAATACCATTTTGAAGGGTCATTTTCTCCACATTCTCTATAGATAATCGGGCACCTTACCTTAATATCTCTGTACTTTTGAACAGCACACTCAATCTGATAATGCACTTCTTTTATCTGCTCTTTAGTCAAATGCTTGTGAGAGTCTAAAGAAATTCCCGATTCCAAACTACCAATGTGAAAAGTGAACCATTTCACACCTTTATTTACGAAATATTCAATTATGTCTTTTACCTTCGTATAATTGCTAAACCAAAGTGTAGGCTGGACCTTGACGGTATATCCATTATTTATTGCCCAGTCTAAACCTGCTAAAGCCTTTTCCATCGGATAATCGATTCCTTTAAATAAAGACATATCCTTCTTTGTAATTCCATCAAAGCTAAATGAAATGTAATCAACCATTTCGCAAGGAATATCATTTAACATCTTTTTTAAGGTACATATCCCCCCAATTCCCGAAGTTGAAAAACACACGTGAATATTCCGCCTTACGGCTTCTTTAATGATGTCATGGCACAGTTTGGTATCCACCGTTATATCAGGGTTACCAAATACATAAAGTTGCTTCATATTAGGTAAACTTTCAAACATGCTAATTGCTTGCTCTAAAGTTCCTTGATATTGCCGCTCCTTTTTTCTTTGAGAACAGCATGGACATTTACATGTGCACCCATTAGAACCATTGCTTCCAGTGTATAGTGTAACATACTCTATTTTGTTTAAGTCAATGATAGCCATATGCTCCCCCCTAAAATTTTGATAGATTAATTATAATTCTTTATTTGCATTATGTCAAGGAACAAAATGTATCATAGCTCTTTTAGTAAGCCACAAATTTAAGTTTCGACCTTAATTTTTATTTGTTCGCTTGTATTTTCAAAAATAATGTTATATATTATTAAGGCATAGGAACTATGAATAAAAATGACATAAAAATATAATAAAAAAAGAAGGAGCATAAAAAATGAATATAATAGATATAATTGCAAAAAAAAGAGATAAGGAAATTTTAACTAAAGAAGAAATAGAATATTTTATAACCGCTTATACAAATGGAGAAGTAACAGATTATCAAGCATCAGCACTAGTTATGGCAATATACTTAAACGGAATGAATGAAAGAGAAATAACAGATTTTACCTTAGCCATGGCGCACTCAGGAGAAAAATTAGACTTAAGCGATATTTCAAAAATAATCGTTGACAAACACTCAAGTGGTGGGGTAGGAGATAAAATTACATTAATCGTAATGCCAATTATAGCATCACTTGGAGTTAAAGTAGCAAAAATGTCAGGAAGGGGACTTGGAATAACAGGTGGAACAATAGATAAACTTGAATCAATCCCTGGATATAACGTAGGATTAAGTATAGAAGAGTTTAAAAACAATGTTAAAGAAATAGGAATAAGTCTTATTCGGACAAACTGGAAATTTAGCACCAGCAGATAAAAAATTATATGCTTTAAGAGATGTTACTGCAACTACAGAGAGCATTCCACTTATAGCTTCAAGTATAATGAGCAAAAAAATCGCGGCAGGTGCAAATAAATTAGTACTTGAAGTAACATGTGGTAAAGGTGCATTCATGAAAAGTAAAGAAAAAGCAGAAGAGCTTGCTATAATAATGAAAAAAATAGGCACACTTGCAAACATAGAAACAATTTGTGTTCTTACAAATATGGATCAACCAGTTGGAAAAAACATAGGAAATTCACTTGAAATAGAAGAAACGGTTAATGCTTTAAACGGAAAAATGGAAGAAGACGTAAAAGATATTGTTTTAGAAATATCATCATATATATTAAAACTTGCAGGTATATCTGAAGACCTGGAAGAGAATAAAAAAATGGTTTTAGAAAACATACAAAATCGGAAAAGCATATAAAAAATTCTTAGAGTTAGTTGAAAAGCAAGGTGGAGACACAAAATATCTTGAAAACATCGAAAAAGCAAAATATATTGAAGAAGTAAAAGCAGATAAATCTGGATATGTTAAATCCCTTGATGCTGAAAAGTGTGGAAAGGTTTCACTTGCACTTGGAGCAGGAAGAATGAAAAAGGAAGATAAAATAGATTATTTGGCTGGAATTGTTTTAAACAAAAAGATAGGAGATAAGGTAGAAAAAGGCGAAACCTTAGCATATATCCATACGAATTCATTTGAAAGAATAGAAAAGGCAAAAGAAGATATGCTAGAAAGCTATGAAATAAGCAAGGAAAAGCCAGAAGAATATAAACACATTCTAGGTATAATTTAATATTAAATTATAGATAAGAGCCAAAAAGATATAGATATATAACAAAAATAATTGCATTAAGAGAAAGAGGTAATCAAATGAACATAATCGAAGAATTAAATGACAAACAAAAAGAAGCAGTTCTTGCAACAGATGGACCTTGCCTTGTAATTGCCGGTGCAGGTTCACGGAAAGACAAAAGTTTTAACACACAAGATTGCTTATTTAATACAAGAAAAGCACATTGCACCATGGAACATACTTGCAATTACATTTACAAATAAAGCAGCAAACGAAATGAAAGAAAGAGTAGAAAAGCTTATAGGAGATGCTGCAAATGATATGTGGATTGGCACATTCCATGCAATTTGCGTAAGAATACTTAGAAAATACATAGATAGAATTGGATTTACATCATCATTTGTAATATTTGATACAACAGATCAAAAGAGTTTGATAAAAGAATGTATGAAAGAACTTAAAGTAGACGATAAAATGTTCACGGATAAAAGCTTAATTGCAGCAATATCGAATGCTAAAAATGATATGCAAGACGAAGAAGAGTATGCTAAAAGAACAAATAACGAAATTAGAAAAGAAGTAATTGCAGAAGTATATAAATCATATCAAAGAAAACTTAGAGAAAATAATGCTCTTGATTTTGACGATATAATAAATTATACGATAAAAATATTTATGCAAGAGACAGATGCACTAGAATATTATTCAGATAAATTTAGATATGTTCTTGTTGACGAATACCAAGATACAAACAAAGCCCAATTTACACTAATTTCTTTATTATCAGCAAGAAATCGGAAACATTACAGTAGTAGGCGATAATGACCAAGGAATTTATTCTTTTAGGGGAGCCGATATTCAAAACATACTTAATTTTGAAAAAGACTTTCCAGGGACAAAGATAATTAAGCTAGAGCAAAATTATCGTTGCACAAAAAATATATTAAAAGTTGCTAACGAAGTTATAAAAAATAATGAAGTAAAGTATGAGAAAAAACTATGGACAGAAAATGAAGAAGGCGGAAAAGTAACAGCATATCAAGCAAATAACGAATATGACGAAGCAACATATATTGTAGAACAAATAGAGCATTTAAAATCACAGGAATATTATAAATATTCAGATTTCGCAATACTTTATAGAATGAATACACAGTCACGTAGTATAGAAGACATTTTAAGAAGAGAAGATATTGCATATAAAATTATAGGTGGACTTAAATTCTACGAAAGAAAAGAAATAAAAGATACGTTGGCATATTTAAGATTAATATACAATACAAAGGATAATTTAAGTCTAAAAAGAATAATAAATGAACCTAAAAGGGGTATAGGAAAGACAAGTTTAGATAAAATTGCAGAACTTGCAGATCAAAATGGAATATCAATGTATGATGTTATAAAAAATGCAGATAAATTTGGACTTAATAGAGTTTTCCTTAGCTCAAGAGATTTCGTAGAGACAATAGATAATCTTGTAAAATCTGCAAACGAAATGACAGTTTCTGAGCTTACACAAAAAATATTAAAAGATACAGGATATGCAAAAGCATTAGAATTAGAAAATACAAAAGAAGCAGAAAATAGAATCGAAAACCTAGAAGAATTTTTGACAGTAACAATGGAATTTGACGAAGAAGAAGCAAACGATTTAGGAAGTTTTCTAGAAAATATAACACTTTCAAGTGATGTAGACGAACTAGAAGAACCTACAGAACAAGTTACATTAATGACTTTACATAGTGCAAAAGGGCTAGAGTTTCCAGTTGTATTTATGGCGGGAATGGAAGAAGGAGTATTCCCAGGGCATAAATCATTAGATGATCCAAATGGAATAGAAGAAGAAAGACGTCTTTGCTACGTAGGAATAACAAGAGCAAAAGAACATCTATATTTAACATGCGCTAAATCAAGAACAATATTTGGTTCAACATCATATAACTCGATATCAAGATTTTTAAAAGAAATCCCAGAAGAATATCTAAGCGAAGAAAGTTCACTTGCTCAAAATGATGAATATGAAAGTAGCTTTGGAGAAGAAAATAATTATGAATGGTCTTATGGAAGTACAAAAACTAAGAAATATAGTATAGATTCAGATTTTAGCTTTGGAAAAGTAGCAGCAAGTAGTTTTAAATTTAGAACGCCAGAAAGTTTCTTAAATGGATTAAATAAACAAGCAAGTAAAGCAAACGAAGAAATAGACATATCAAAATATAAAGAAGGAACAAGGGTATATCACAAAAAATTTGGTGAAGGTACGATAAACTACGTAGAAGAAGAAGGAGAAGATTATAAAGTTGATATAAACTTTGATAAAGTTGGTCATAAGAGACTTATGGCTAAATTTGCAGGACTTGAGATAATTGAGTGAAATTTACAATAAATCATTTCAGCTATTCTAATAAAAAAGTATTATTTAGTAACCTAGTAGGCCTTGAAAAAGCCTAATTTTCTTGACAAAATAGACAAAATGATATACAATATACATCATATAAAAGGAGGGCATATGCCAGGAAATAGTAAAAAGACATTTGATTCAATCTTTACGAAAACAAAGGTGTACTTAGTTGTAATAGCTATAGTACTTATTGTGCTATGCATACAAAATATAATATTTATAATACCATCAGTATTGTTATATGGTATTTTACTTGCATACACTTTTTGGACTAATAATAAAAATAAAAATGAATTAGATAAACATATACAAGAATTAACATTTAATATAGATACAATGGCTAAAAATACACTTGTAAATTCACCATTTCCATTAGTAATTGCAGAAGGTGATGGAGAAATTGTTTGGAAAAGTGTAAAATTTGTAAATCAATTCGGAAATATAGATATAAAAGGTATTGTAGCAGATGTATTAAATGAAGCAAAAACAGAATTAGAAAAGAAAAACGATACATCTTGTATATATAGACAAATAAAGATAGATAAAACAGACTATCAAGTAATTATAGACAAAATTCAATTAAAATCAAAAAATAGAAAGAAAAAAGGTATTGGAATGTATGCAATGTATTTTTCAGACAATACAGAATACCTTGAAGTATTACACAAATTTAACGATATGCAAACTTGTGCAGGAATAATAATGATAGACAGTTATGAAGAATTAGTACAAAGTATGAAGCAAGAAGAAATTACGCAAGTTATTAATGAAATAGAAACAAAGATATACGATTGGGCAGCAAAAATAGATGCTATTATCTTAAAAACAGATAGAGATAGATTTGTATTTGTATTTGAGCAAAAAAATTTGGACAAAATTATAGAAAATAAATTTGAAATATTAAAAGAAACTAAAAATACAGAAGCGGAAGTAGTTATACCAAGAACACTAAGCATTGCCATATGCTCAGATGGGGAGTCATACAGTGAAAAGTATCAAGAAACACTTAAAGCAATGGACTTAGTTTTAGGTCGTGGTGGAGATCAAGCTGTAGTTAGAAGAAATGGTAAATACGAATTCTATGGTGGAAAGAAGCAAGAAGTAGAAAAAAGAACAAAGGTAAAGGCAAGAACTGTAGAAGCCGCTCTAGAAGAACTTATGGAAGAAGCACCAAATATTCTAATAATGGGACATGCAAATGGAGACATAGATTCAATGGGATCAAGCCTTGGTATATTTAGAATTGCAAAATCACTTGGAAAAACAGCTAATATAGTTAATAACACATATGGAATGACATTAAAAGATTTTATAGAAGCGGTCGAACAAGAAGAAGAATACAAAGATGTAATAATAGATAAAACACAAGCCCTAAATATTATAAACCAAGACACATTACTTATTGTTGTTGATACTCACAAAAAGTCATATGTGGAAGTTCCAGAATTACTTACAAAAACAAATAAAATAGTTGTAATTGACCACCATAGGCGTGGACCAGACTATATAGATAACACTATTTTAATGTTCCATGAAGTATATGCATCATCAGCTGCTGAGCTTGTTTCAGAACTTTTACAATATACAAAAAATAATGCAGAATTGACAACATTTGAAGCAGAAGCTTTATATGCCGGAATAATGGTAGATACCAAAAACTTTACTTTTAAAACTGGTGTTAGAACATTTGAAGCAGCAGCATATTTAAGAAAAAGTGATATAGATATAATAAAGATAAAAAAATGGTTTCAAAGTGACTTAGAAAGCTATAATGTAATAGCAGATGTTGTAAAAAATACACAAGTTGTAAGAGATACTATAGGAATCGCATTATATGAAGAAAATGACGATAATGCAGGATTAATATGTGCTAAATCAGCAGACGAACTACTTACAATTAGCGATATAACTGCATCATTTGTAATAGGAAAAGTTAAAGATACAGTATATATAAGTGGAAGGTCAATCGGAGACATAAATGTCCAATTGATACTAGAAAAAATGGGCGGTGGAGGACATCATACAGTCGCTGGAGCACAAATTGAAGGAATAACAATAGAAGAAGCAAAGAGAACTTTAATAGAAAAAATAAACGAATATTTTGAAGAAAATTTAGAGTAGTAAGTAAAAAATGGAAAGGAAAGTGATTCCTATATGAAAGTTATTTTAAATACTGATGTAAAAGGAATGGGAAAAAGGGGAGATGTAGTTAATGCAAGTGACGGATACGCTAGAAATTTTCTATTTCCAAAAAAACTTGCAGTACCAGCAGATAAGCAAAATTTAAATGAACTTTCAGCAAGAAAATCTTCAGAAGCACACAAAAAAGAATTAGAAAAAGCTGCTGCAATAAAAATAAAAGAAAAATTAGAAAAAGAAATATTAATTATAAAAGTTAAAGCTGGGGAAAACGGAAAAACTTTCGGAAGTATTACTTCAAAAGAAATTTCAGAAAATATAGAAAAGGTATACAAAGAAAATATTGATAAAAAGAAAATAGTTATTAAAGACCAAATAAAAACTTTAGGAATGCATGTGGTTGAATTAAAGCTATTTGAAGGAGTAAATGCAAGACTAAAGGTAAATGTAATTTCTGAATAATTTTAGTTTTGGAGGAAAACAATGGATATAGGAAAAATCCCACCAAATGACGTAGAAGCAGAACAAGCAGTACTTGGATCTATGTTACTTGATAAAGATGCTGTAATTGATGCGGTAGAAGTATTAAAACCAGAAGATTTTTATAGAGAAGAAAATAAATTGATTTTTTCAGCAATGCTTAGCCTTTATGGTAGAGCAGAGCCTGTAGATATAATCACAGTAAAAGACGAGCTTGTATCTTTAGGCAAGCTTGATGTTTGTGGTGGATTAGAATATGTAGCAGAATTATCTGACAAAGTACCAACAACTGCTAATGCAGAGAATTATATAAAAATTGTAGAAGAAAAATCAATATTAAGAAATTTAATAAAAACATCAAATGAATTAATAGATTTGGGATATGATCAAACACTTGAAGTGAACGAGATAATAGAAAAAGCAGAGAAAGAAGTTTTTGACCTTGTAAAAAATAGAAATCAAAAAGGTTACACGCCAATCAAAGAAGTTCTAATTGAAGCATTTGCACAAATAGAAAAATTATATAATCAAAAAGAAGCAATAACAGGTATACCAACAGGATTTATAGATTTAGATAACAAAACAGCGGGATTACATGGATCAGAATTAATCCTAGTTGCAGCAAGACCTGCAATGGGAAAAACAGCATTTGCATTAAATATTGCAACACATGCTGCAGTACGTGCAAAGGTTCCAGTTGCAATATTTAGTTTGGAAATGTCAAAAGAACAATTAGTAAATAGAATACTTGCAAGTGAAACAATGATAGACAGTAATAAACTAAGAACAGGTAAAATGGAAGAAGAAGATTTAATAAGACTTTCAGAAGGACTTCGGCCCATTATCTGATTCGGAAATGTATATAGACGATACTCCAGGAATTTCTATAACAGAGATAAGAGCAAAATGCAGAAAGTTAAAGCTAGAAAAAAATATAGGATTAATTGTAATAGACTATTTACAATTGATTTCAGGAACATCAAATAGAAAAAATGGAAGTAGAGAGCAAGAAATTGCAGAAATAAGTAGATCATTAAAAATCCTTGCTAAAGAATTAGATGTTCCAGTAATTGCATTATCACAGCTATCACGTAGCCCAGACCAAAGAAAAGACGACCATAGACCAATGCTATCAGACTTACGTGAATCTGGTTCTATTGAACAAGATGCAGACATAGTAATATTCTTATACAGGGACGATTACTATAATCCAGAAAGTGAAAAGAAAAATATTGCAGAAGTAATTATTGCAAAACAAAGAAGTGGTTCAACAGGAACAGTAGAACTGTTGTGGCTTGGAAGTTATACAAAATTTGCAAATATTGATAAGTACAGAGATTAAAAATTGATAAGTACAGAGACTAAAAATTATTAATTGAAATTAAAGATAAAAAATTACAGAAAGGAAAATAAGTGTTAGAAGAAAAAGTACTTGAAACAATAAAAAAAGAGAAGTTAATAGAAAATGGAGATAAAATAGTATGTCGGTGTATCTGGTGGTCCCGACTCTATTTGTCTTTTAAATATATTGTGTAATCTAAGAGAAAATGAAAAAGCCTGCCTTAAATTTGATATAGTTGTAGCACATATAAACCACATGATAAGAGAAGAAGCAGGAGAAGACGAAGAATTTGTAAAAAATTACTGCATGAAAAGAAACATTCCTTTTTATGCAAAAAAAATTGACATTAAGACTGTGTCAAAGGAAAGTAAAATAGGCACAGAAGAAGCGGGAAGAAAGGCTAGATATGATTTCTTTAAAGAAATTTTTAAAATAACAAACGCAAATAAAATTGCAACAGCACACACAAAGTCAGATAATGCAGAAACAGTATTAATGAATATTATTAGGGGAGCAGGAATATCTGGAATAAAAGGAATAGTAGCCTTAAGAGATAAAATATATATAAAACCATTAATAAATATTTCAAGAGATGAAATAGAAGAATATTGCAAAGAAAAATGCTTAAATCCAAGACACGATAAAACAAATGACGAAAATATATATACAAGGAATAAAATTAGAAATATACTTTTGCCACTTATTCAGAAAGAATTTAACCCTAATATTGTAGAAACATTAGATAGGCTTTCTCGGCCTTGCAAGGGAAGAGAATAGTTATTTAGAAAGCATGACAGAAGAAACTTACAAAGAACTTTTAATAAAAGAAGAAAAAGAGGAAATAATATTAAACTTAAAAGAATTTAATAAAAAACATAAAGTAATAAAAGCAAGAATAATTATTTTTACAATAAAAAAACTTCTTGGTTCAAAATCTAACATAGAAAAAGTTCACATAGAAGATATTATTAAACTATGTGAAAATAACATAGGGAATAAGTACTTAACACCAAATAAAAATATAAAAATAGCGGTAAATAAAGGAAAAATGTATTTTTTTGTAACAAAAAAAACATAATTAATCAAAAGCATTAAATCCGTAGAAAAACTTACATCCAAGCCTGATTTGGAGAAAAGAAAGTTTAAAAAAAGTATTGAAAAGAAATAATAAATGTGATAATATTCCATTTATCAAGTATAAAGAAAAAGTTTAAGTCAAAACTTAAAATAGGAACTTAAAACTTTTTAAAGGAGGAAAACTTTGAAAAACGGTATAAAAACACTGGCCATGTGGCTAATCGTAGGAATAATATTTATAGTTTTATTAACATCTATTTTAGACAATGCAGATACAAAAATGACATATGCAGAACTTATAAATAAAATAGAGGCATCAGAAGTGACAGAAATTGAGATGTCATATGACGGTAAATCAGCAAATGTAACTCTAAAAAATGATAGTGTGAAGAAGGAAGTAAATATTCCGAGCACTGAGAGCTTTATGAATTACGTTACAGATTACTTAAAGTCAGGATCAATAGATCTTAACGAAGAATCAAGATCAATATTACTTACAATACTAGAGATTTTATCACCATTTGGTTTATTAATAATAGCACTATTATTCTGGTTCTTGACAATGAACTCTTCAGCACAAGGAAATAATAAAACACTAAGCTTTGGAAAGAGCAAGGCAAGAATGATGACATCAGCAGACAAAAATAAGATAACATTCGACGATGTAGCAGGTGTTGACGAAGAAAAAGAAGAATTACAAGAAATTGTAGAGTTTTTAAAAAATCCTAAAAAATTCACAGATATGGGAGCAAGAATACCAAAAGGAGTATTACTTGTAGGAAGTCCTGGAACAGGTAAAACATTACTTGCAAAAGCAGTTGCAGGAGAAGCAGGAGTACCATTCTTCATAATAAGTGGTTCAGATTTCGTTGAAATGTTTGTTGGTGTAGGAGCATCAAGAGTAAGAGATTTATTTGAACAAGCAAAAAGAAATGCACCTTGTATCGTATTCATAGACGAAATAGATGCAGTTGGTCGTCAACGTGGAGCAGGACTTGGTGGTGGACATGATGAAAGAGAGCAAACACTTAACCAATTATTAGTTGAAATGGATGGATTCGCAGCAAATGAAGGAGTTATAGTACTTGCAGCAACGAACAGACCAGATATTCTAGATAAAGCATTATTAAGACCGGGAAGATTTGATAGACAAATTGTAGTATCTTCACCAGATGTCGGTGCAAGAGAAAAAATCTTGGAAGTACATGCAAGAAAGAAAAAGATATCAGACGAAGTTGATTTAAAAACAATAGCCAAAAACACATCAGGATTCTCAGGAGCCGACCTAGAAAATGTACTTAATGAAGCAGCGTTACTTGCAGCAAGAAGAGATTTAAAAGAAATAGGAATGGCAGAAATTGAAGATGCAATGGTTAAAGTTACTATGGGACCTGAAAAGAAAACAAGAGTTAGATCAGAAAAAGAAAAGAAACTTGTTGCATACCACGAAGCTGGTCACGCAGTAGTAAGTAAATTCTTACCAACACAAGACGATGTACATCAAATATCAATAGTACCACGTGGAATGGCAGGTGGATATACAATGTATAGACCATCAGAAGATAAATCATTTATGTCAAAATCAGAAATGGAAGAAACGATTGTATCTTTACTTGGTGGTAGAGTTGCAGAAAGCTTAATATTAAATGATATATCAACAGGTGCTTCAAATGACATTGAAAGAGCATCAAAGATCGCAAGAGATATGGTTTCAAAATATGGAATGAGCGACGTAATAGGAGCAATAATGTTTGGAGCAGGTCAAGAAGAAGTATTTTTAGGAAGAGATTTAGCACAATCTAAGAATTATTCAGAAAATACAGCTTCAATTATAGATGCAGAAACAAAGAATATAATAGATAAAGCATATAAGAGAGCAGAAGATATATTAAGAGAACACATCGATAAGTTGCATGTAGTAGCTGGTATACTATTAGAAAAAGAAAAAATCGATGGAGAAGAATTTGCAAAAGTATTTGAAAACTAATAAAAAAGTTAAGGTTTTTATAAACCTTGACTTTTTTGAACTATAGTTACTGGATAATACTTTTTTATTAGAATAGCTGAAATAAATCATTTCAGCTATTCTTTGATATAATATCATTATCCAGTAACAAAATATGACAAAATACTTGACTTCTAACTATAAAAACGCTAAAATATATAAGTAAAAAGTAAAAAAAAATAAAAAATTTTTTTGGGGGTAAGAAATGGAGAATATTAAGGTTTTTTCTTGTAGCAATGAAGCAGATGCTTTTACAAAAGAAGTGTGTGAAAATTTAGGAATCAACATAGGAGAAATAGACAGAATGAAATTTAAAAATGACAATAACTTTGTGCAACTAAAGGAAACTGTAAGGGATAAAGATGTATATTTTATACAAACAACGACTCCACCAGTAAATGAAAGAATAATGGAGTTATTAATTTGTATTGATGCAGCAAAACGAGCATCAGCTAGAAGAATAACAGCAGTTCTTCCATATTATATGTATTCAAGATCAGATAAGAAAGATCAACCAAGAGTTCCAATCACTGCAAAATTATTAGCAGAGTTGATTGAAGCTGCAGGAGCAAATAGAGTAATGAGTTGTGACCTACATAATTCAGCAATTCAAGGATATTTCAATATCAATTGTGATAGATTATCAGCTCAAAGTTTATTAGTAGCATATTTTAAAGAAAAGAAATTTAATGATATGGTAATAGTTGCAACAGACGCAGGAAGTTCAAAGAAAGCATATAAATATTCAAAATTTTTTGGTTGCCCAATTGCTATGATAGATAAGAGAAGAGAAGGTAATGATGATAGAGCAATTGCATCAACAGTAATAGGAGATGTAAAAGGAAAAACAGCAGTTGTATTTGATGACGAAGTTGACACAGCAGGATCAATGATAGAAACAGCAAATGTTCTTAAAGCATTTGGTGCAAAAGAAATATATGCAGGATGTACTCATGGAGTTTTATCAGGACCAGCAGTAGAGAGAATAAAAAATTCAGACTTTAAAGAATTAGTAATTACAAATACAATACCACTTCCAAAAGAAAAACAAATAGATAAAATAAAGGTGTTATCAATAGCTCCATTGTTTGCAGAAGCAATAAGAAGACTTAATGAACATGAGCCAATGGGAGATTTGTTTGAAAATTAGAGAATTTCGTATTGTTACTAAATAATACTTTTTTAATTAGAATAGCTGAAATATTTCAGCTATTCTTTGATATAATATCATTATCCAGTAACCAATAGAAAATAGAAAATAATTCGAAATTAGGGGCTAAGTAGAATTTTATAAATTTTTCTTGACATTTTTGCAAGACATTGGTAAAATAGGTTTATCAAACAAGGGAAGGAAAAACAAAAGATATGAAAATTGCAAATGATGTAAGCATTGGGGCTGTAGAGAGAGAGAGAGAGAGAGAGAGAGAGAGTAATACTTTTAGATGCGAAAAATTAGGCATCTTTGTTTTGCAGTCCGTAAAAAATAGTGCTAGAAAATGTAATAAAATAGAGATAGATTGTATGAGGACACATGAAACTTGTATGTTAGTTTGACATATGGGTTTTTATGTGTTCTTTTTTTAGTGTATGTTTAAATAATCGGATAATACAATAATAATTGTACTCGTTCCTTGTTGGCTACGCCATTCGCCTAGGGTCATTTCCGCTCGGGGAGCTTCCCTACGCGTCACTTCGTAAATTATTATTGTATTATCCGAAACTAAAAAATAACAAAAGAGAAAAAAGAACATAGACGTTTAAGTAGTTTTTAATTTTAAATAATATATATAAATTTTAAATTAAGGTAAATGGGGTAAAAAAAGAAAAACTCATTTACAGGAAGAAGGGAGAAAAAAGAAAAATGGAAAAGTACAAAAGCGAAAGTACAAAAAGATTTAGAAGTACAAAGAGTACTGCAAGAAACAACGTAAGAAAGGAGCAAGGTATTACTTTAGTTGCATTGATTATTACGATTATTGTGTTAATCATACTAGCTGCAGTAACAATTATCTCTATTAATAACATGCAGCTTATACCACTAGCAATAAACGGAACGCAGAATTATGCAGTAGCACAAGAGAATGAAGGAAAACTTGTAAATGACATAACAGATTTAGTATTAGGAGCAATAAATAATATAGAAAATGGAGAGTACTTTCAAGAAACAGCTACAGTAAATGGAAAAGCAGGAACAAGTAAAAATCCAACAATACCAGAAGGATTTAGACCAGTAAGTACAGAAGGAGCAGTTTGGACAAAAACAGGAGATCAGACAGATTACAATAATGGCTTGGTAATAGAAGATAAAGAAGGAAATCAATTTGTATGGGTACCATGCTATGTAAAAGATGCAGAAGGAGCAGATACAAGTGTAACGGAATATAAACAACATACATATGATGGAACAGCAGAAAAAAAGGATGATAAAAACGGCTCAACAGAAGATACAGGAGAAGGGAAATGGAAAACATATCACT